>JASJDI010000287.1 GCA_030065155.1 Xenococcaceae cyanobacterium MO_188.B29 | reverse complement strand
CGGAGGGAGTTGTTTCTCTCATTATGGCGATCGCTGTGTAAAATAATGTTCAAGTTATTTAGCAAAAGCATTATACCTTATTCTGACTAGCAAAATTGTTTAAGTACCGTTAGCATCGGCGGGATATTGGGAGCCAAGAAAGCCACTCGCTCCCCTTTAGACAAACCCCAACTTCTCAAGGCACTGGCAAGTTGATTGACTCTTGCTGCTAATTGGGCATAGGTTAAACGTTGCGAACCATAAACTACAGCCTCTTTATCCCGAAACAGCTGGGCACTTCTTGACAAAAAGCTTTGGGGAGATAGAAAGCTGTTAAAAACTTTACTCGATAGCATTTTTAGTCCTTATTTGTGTCAAAATTCTATTAGTTTCTTGAATGCGGAAAACAGGTAATCTTAAACCCCAATGTATTGCTGCTAATCTAATAGATATGACTACTAACATTGATATAAGTACTGCAATAAGACTAGGAAAAGCACTTAAATCAAGTAATATGTATATCCATCCTCCTAAAAAAGCAGCAGTTGCATAGAGTTCTTGTTGCAATAGTAATGGTAATCTTCGCCCTAAAAGCACATCTCTTATCCCACCTCCTCCCACACCTGTTAATGTTCCTAAAAGAACAGCATTAACAAGAGAAACATCAATAGAGATTGCTTTTTGAATTCCGATGATCGTAAAAACAGCCAAACCTACCGCATCTGCCAGCAAAAAAACTCGCCCTCGGAATCTATAATAAGGTGCGACAAAATAGACACTAAATCCAGCGATCGCAGCAATCATCAAGTAAACTGGATCTTGAATCCAAAAAACTGGTGTTTCTCCTAATAACATATCTCGAAGTGTTCCACCACCAACAGCAGTTAAAATAGCAGATACAAGTACACCTAATATATTAAGTTGCTGCTGTTCTGCTACTAAAGCACCTGTGATGGCGAATATAGCAACTCCAAATAGATCGAGATAATATATTACTGAAAACATAAACTTCTGTCTCCTTTGATTAGGTCTAAGCTATTTTTCTCTAAGGCATGGAAGTGTGAAAAGCTAACACATTTAGGGAAAAGCGTCTCCAAACTCTATCCAGCTAAAACACTACTAATTGCCACAACAGAAGCCTCTTGTCTCGTGGTGTCTTCGCGCTGCAGCTAGTAAATCTTCCTCGATCAGTTCATGCAATGCAGTTATAGCTAATTGGGGCAGCAGTTTAGTTACCTCTTCTGTCGTGATATTGTAACCTTTTTTAATACCAGCATTGGTGACCAGTTTGATAACTTCATCTTGAGTCTTTGCTTCTTTAATTTCCTGGCGTACCTGATCATCTTTAAGTACAGCTTTAAGTTCTTCAATCATTGGTTTTTCTCCTTGAATAATTGAGATTTGTTATTAGACGTCTTGCATGAATCAGGCGATCGCACTTACGTCCCTTGTCCTCTCTACTTTTCAACCAGGTGACAACCAGGGGAGCGATTTATTGCTCTTTATAGCCTGCTTTTAGCTAAGCGACAACCAAAGCTGATTTATTTCTAGTCCTTTTTAATCCCTGTGCAAGACGCTTCTTTTACCAATCCTGTGGCTCTCCCGCCACCAGCCGACCATTCTCCATCCAGGCACGTAAATCTGTTGCCAGATAGCTGGCTCGCTCCTCGTAGAGAGCCAAATCTTCTGCCGTTAGTACCTCTTTCCACCTCTTGTTTTTACCACTATGCATAAAGCCTTCTGCACCGTGACTAAAGATAAAATTAAACGATGGCGATAGCCGATTGAGATCTCGCTTCATTGACTTAAATGTGGCTGCTTCTACATAGGCAGGCCAGTCTGCTTCTGGAATCTCTTTCCTCAGGAATTTGGCTACTCGCCTCATTTCCCCTTCTAGGTCTCTCTTTAAATCATTAAAATGAACCAGCAAGATATTAGGCAGATGACGATATTTCCAGAAAGACTCAGCAAAGTTAAATACAGATTGAAATGGATATCCATCTTTTACCCACTCGTGCCTTCCCTCGGTTAGCCAACGTCGCCAACGCTTGTGAATATCCCCCACTTCCTCTGGGTGGGGAAATGGTTTTCCCCAGTCATTATGATAGATTTGATACACTTCTTCCGAGATTCCCGCCCAATGATGCTGGAGCGACATAAAGTTGTCCCGCACATCCCGCACCACATTAATGTATTTAACCTGAGGATGGTAATAGGTGCCATCGAGTGGAATATGGCTTTTCATAAATCTTTGATGGGTGACGGCTTTAGCTTCTTCAATTACTGCCTCGTGGGACCCAGCAAAGGCTGCATCTGGCCAAGGGGCATGCATAACCTGGTTGTCCACACGCAATGGGTCTTGAAAAACCATCAACCCCACTATCCGCAGCATCCATGTCGTCCCCGATTTCATTGCTGTGCTGACTACTATGTCGTCTGAGCGCATTTCAATTCCCTGCCAACGCTCGCTATTAAAATGTTCGGTTGAATAAATGCGTGTTTTTTTTGGTTTATCTGGCATAAAATATTCTCCCAGGCTACTCATTGTTACCTTTTCTGTAGATAGCGGACGAGCCTATGTAATTATTTGAGCTACTTTTGTTAATGCTTATGTTCCTTGTTTTTTAGGCTTGTTGCCCCAAAGTCATAAAAGAGGGTAATGTTAGAAATCACTCAACCCAGAAATGAGTCAAGTAGCTTAGTGAATCTTTGAGGCAAACTAGTTGAGATACCTTGGTGCGGTGGTATCGAAATTGACCAAAACCAGATGACCTTGTAGAAGTCCATCTTAGACATCGGTTGTGGGCAAATGGTTTTACGCCTTTAAACTAGAATATGGAAAAGCTTCTCCCAACTAACTCTATCCAGCTAAAACACTACTAACTGCCACAGCAGAAGCCTATCGTCTCGTGGTGTCTTCGCGCTGCAGCTAGTAAATCTTCCTCGATCAGATCATGCAATGCAGTTATAGCTAAAGGGTTAAGATTTAGTAGTTTCAAGCGGTTGTCACTTCCATCAGGTGTAATTGTTTCGAGAACTCCTTAAACTTATTCAATTCAGGTAACATTTGTAAAAGAGGCAAAGGATCTTCTACCAGTTTCTTAAATATCCAATCAAGTACTGCAATTGTTTTCAGACATTCTTCTGATTCGTTTGGTTTTGGCGTTGCATCACCTGTTCGAGCATAGTTTAAGATCGGCGAAACACCACAATAAGGGTTGAAAGGACATTCTCTACATTCTGAATCACGATCGCGAAATGAAAGGTTCATAGTTCTAAATGTATTTCTGTCTTGTATTAAGTCAAAATATGTCCTCTCCATTACATTACCAAGACTGAACTCGTGACGAAGGGATCTAGCTTCGTCTGCGGGTAAGAGCTCGCCATCATAATCATATACAACTGCACCACCAAAGTTGCCACATGGATTACGCCAGTCAACAAAGCTGGTATCCACCTTACAAAGAATCTTCATCAGAAGTACTGACACAATCCGCTCAGAAAAATATCCATTTGTTGTTTTATTCTTTTCATATATGTAATTCAATGCATCAATATAGTGCCGAAGAAAATCATGAATGTCAAAGCTGAGGTTGTTCTTACGAGCATGACCGAGAGGATTTAAGGGAATAATAGCAATCTGTTTGAAACCATGTTCATGAAAAAAGTCAATTGTTGCTTTGAGATATGGGGCAGTATCTTTGCTGACGACACATAATGGAGATGAACTCAACACTCCTGGAAATTCATTTCTCAAGTATTTTATCTTCTTCATTACAGCGTCAAATGAACCATATCCTTGCCTCGTTATGCGAGAACGGTTGTGAATTGCTTCGGAACCATTCAAGGAAAATGAAACTCTGATCCCATTGTCGCTGCAAAACTGCATCTGTTTATCTGTGATAACTGTAAGATTGGTGGTCACAGCAAACTCAATATTTTTCCTAATATTGATATTCTTGTTTTTTACTTTCTCTACAAAACTCATCATTCCAGGAAAATTAAGGAACGCCTCCCCTCCCTGGAATTCAAAGATAATGGACTTGGAGGGAGAAGAAAAGGCAAAATCAATCACAGCATCCTGAATATGTGGTTGCATATCGGAGCTTTCTAACTCAGCACTTGGAGCTACTGGATTCATGTGGCAATATGTGCAGTTGAGATTACAACGCCGAGTCAAAACAACTATATGAAGCTCTGTACCTCCGAAAGTTCTTTGATACCAAGTCTGAAGATTATTCATGACTTGGTCGCTATTCTTGGCAGTAATAATATGCCCAGATGCTTCAAGACGATCATACAGTTCTTTGTCCATAAAGACTTCATGAAGCTGAACATTTTCAGAACGTGTCAAGAACGTTATAGTACCCACTCGTGAGATCCGAATATACTTATCTTCAGAAACCTTACGTGCTGGATAATAATTCGGTATCCATTCATCTAGATAACGATAAGTATCGACTTTCATATATCTCCTTAATTACTACTAATATAATCAACAGCAATAGTAGCGATTTGCTCCCATTATCTGTATTGATTCCCACTATCTAAAATTTCTGGAGATTGCGACAAAACATACATATTTGATGTTTTTATCGACCCAGAAATCCCACCTTTCTTTCTGTGAAAGATCTAGAATTGTTCTAAATGCAACAAAGCCACTAAAATCTATAGTGCTAATTCTGTTATTGCCCATTTTGCTAACTCAGAGCAAAATGGGCGAACAATTAGTAAATCACTACCAGCTAATTGACCAGTGTCCAGCAGGAGTAAAGTCTGTCCCACTAACCAAGTTATTCAAATCGCTGAAAGCATTGGTTAATTTAGTTCTATCCATACTATTCAAAGCTGCTTTGTCAGCGTCTGAGAGACCAAATTCATCTGCTGCTGCTGATGGATCTGTTGCCACTTTGTTAGCCCATTCTGGATCTATAATGGCTTTAAGAATCAAAGAGTTAAGTGGTTTTAATGCCATAATTGTTTTCTCCTTATATGTTTTACTTTGGACAAAATTTGTTGACGGGAAAGCTTTTGGTTAATAATCATAGTAATGAAATTTTATTGACTAGATTATCAAAGAGGTTAAAAGCTTATTTGCTTTTTTTCTTTGCTTTCCATGTATACATAATGAAACTAAAACTTATTAGCAACAATGGGAAAAAATCAGATGTTTTTGCCCCTAATAAATCAGGATTAAGATTCAGTAAATAGGAAAAAAATCAGGTTATCTTAGGTGATTAATTTAAGAAATAGGATGAAATCAGGTAGGGACACAATTTATAAGCTGTCACGCTTTTAAATTTGGTTGTTGAAAAAGGCAGGAGGCAGAAGGCAGAGGGCAGAAGAAAATTACTAATACCCAGTTTAAATGCACAACAGCTTAATAGTTAGTTATCTAATTTAGATTGAGCTAGATTCGCAGAGTATGTAGGAAAGTCAGACTCATTGGCGGTATTGTTGAAGTGTTGGTAGAGGATTAAAAATATTGAGACAGAAAATGGTAAGAAAACCTTTTGGACCGAAGCAGAAATTAAAGAATCTAAGCCAAAAACTTTCTACAGGTCGATCGATCCCGTTACTCCTACTATTTCTCGTTTCAATCACAATTCCCCTTCTTGTTGCCCAAGTTTCTGTCTCAACTCCTATTGTTCAAACCCCACAAAATACGCTTCAGTTGGTCGAACTGGGCAGAAAACTCTATCAAGCTAGACAGTTCGAGGAAGCGGTAACAGTGTGGCAACAAGCGACTGATGCTTTTGCTGCGGGAGAGGATAGCCTAAATCAGGCAATGGCACTGAGTAATCTTTCCTTAACTTATCAACAACTAGGACAATGGAATCAGGCTCAAAAAGCGATCGCCGAAAGCAAGTCTCTCCTATCAACTCAGTCAAGCACGACCGTACAACAGCGTATATTCGCTGCTACCTTAGATATTGAAGGACAGTTACAACTAGAATTAGGACAGTCAGCCAACGCCCTGAAGACTTGGCAACAAGCGACTAAGATTTATGAAAAAAGTGGCGATCGCAATGTATTAGTCCAAAGCCAGATTAACCAAGCTCAAGCCATGCAAGAGTTAGGATTTTATCCAAGAGCTTGCACAACTTTACTGTCAGCTTTGGGATTAGAGAGTCAAAACTGCCAGATATCAGAACAAGAACTGGAACTTCTGCCAAAACCTCCCTCTATCTCCTTACAAATCTTAGGATTACGCAGCCTGGGTAATGTGTTGCGAGTAACGGGTCAGACGAAACAATCCCAAATGGTTTTGTTAAAAAGTTGGCAGTTAGCCCAAACAATAGAAGATTCGGAAAACTTAGCTGAAATCGCTCTTAGTTTAGGCAATACAGCCAGAGTTTTAGGCAATCAAAAAATCGAGCGGAGACAAAAACAGCCACCAGTAAACTTAATACAGTCTGGGACTTGTATCTCCTCAGAGAACGATCGAACCAACACAGAATTCTGGCAACAAGCGATCGCTTGCTATCGCCAAGCGGAATTAGGAACTTCATCTCTGACTACGATACAGGCACAGCTAAATTTACTGAGTCTCTCGCTCCAAAGGTCGCAGTGGTCGGAAATCCCGAATCTGGTGGACAAAATTCAATCGGAACTTACTGACTTGCCCTCTAGTAGCAAAACCGTTTCCGCTCAACTTAAATTAGCTCAAAATTTAATCTGCCTCCAATCTCAACTCATATCCAATCAAACCCAACTCTCATCTCCCATCCTCCAGTCTTGTCCTCTCGTTCAACAAACAGCTAAAAGCATCAATCCAGAGAAACTTCAGGGATTACAGATTACCTCTTGGCAAGCGATCGCTCCGCGCCTCGCTAAAAGCGAGATCGCGCAACTGGTAGAAACGTCACTCAACCAGGCTCAAAGTTTGGGAAACAAACAAGCTGAAGCGAATGCTCTGGGTTATTTGGGAGCAATCTCTCAACTGATGGGAAACCCTGACCAGGCACAATATTTAACTGAACAAGCCTTACAACAGCTTTCCGCTTTCGAGCATCCTGAACTAGCTTACTTGTGGCAATGGCAACTGGGAAGATTGTACCAACTCCAAGAAAAATCTGAGAAAGCGATCGCAGCTTACACCTCATCTGTAGACATTCTTGAGTCTCTGCGACGGGATTTGGTTGTTAGCAATACAGACATTCAATTTAACTTCCGCGATAGTATAGAACCAATCTATCGGGAACTAGTAGATCGGCTCTTACAACCCTCTTCTAATCAACAAGGTCAACCAGGGGAAATTAGTCAGGATAACCTCAAAAAAGCCCGTAACATCATTGAATCACTCCAATTAGCCGAACTCAACAACTTTTTTCGAGAAGCCTGTATCGATGCCCAACCCCAACAAATTGACCAGATCGATCCTCAAGCAGCTGTTATCTATTCTATTATTTTGCCAGAACGCCTGGTCATCATCTTGTCTCGACCTGGAAAGCCTTTAAGCTACTACGAAACAGCCTTCGAGCGGAGTTCAAGTGATTCAGTCTCAGAGTCAATAGAACGAGTCTTTGATGAGATGTTTGCCAACTTAAATCCATCCATTTCTAGTCTTGAACCCCTGCGTCCCCATCAGCAATTTTACGACTGGCTAATCCGACCCTTAGAACCAGAATTAGCAGAAAGTAAGATCAAAACTTTGGTCTTTGTACTTGATGGAGTGCTACGGAGCTTACCAATGGCAGCACTTCACGATGGTCAGCAATATTTGATCGAAAAATACAATGTTGCCCTAACTCCAGGTTTGCAACTTCTAAGTCCGAGATCGCTTGCTCCAGAACAGTTGAAAACCTTGGCGGGTGGTTTGGCTGAGGCTCGTCAGGGGTTTTCTCCTTTACCAGGAGTCAAACAGGAAATCCAGGAAATTGCCGAGATAGTCTCGTCAGAAGTCATTTTAGACCGAGATTTTACTCGCCCTCGCCTACAAGAAGAAATTGAGGCAGCTTCCTTTCCTATTGTTCACTTGGCAACCCACGGTCAGTTTTCTTCTCAAGCAAACGATACCTTTTTACTCACTTGGGATGAACGTATCAATGTTAAAAATTTAGACCAATTACTACGAGAACAAGAAGGGCAAGAGCGAAGTCCCATTGAACTGTTGATTCTGAGTGCTTGTCAGACGGCTGCGGGGGATAAGCGAGCGGTGCTAGGATTAGCTGGGGTAGCAGTACGCTCTGGGGCTCGTAGTACCTTGGCAACCCTTTGGGCAGTACAAGATCGCTCTACAGCCGATTTAATGGTTCGATTCTATGAGACTTTAAACCAGCCTGGACTCAGTAAAGCGGAAGCCCTACGCCAAGCCCAACTCTCCTTACTGCGATCGCCCCAATACCAACATCCCTTCTACTGGGCTCCTTTTGTTTTAGTGGGTAATTGGCTCTAGTAGTCTGTCAACACCTCGATTGGATATGGCGAGGAGACCTCGCCATCCCTCTCGGTCAATTTTGAATTGATGGGTTGAGGCAAGCAGGGGGAGC
>JASJDI010000024.1 GCA_030065155.1 Xenococcaceae cyanobacterium MO_188.B29 | reverse complement strand
TGGTTTTCAGTAGTATAAATTGTCGTGCCAGTAGAGAGAGTAATTTTGACAACTTTTTTAATTCCGCTAGACCATTTTTTCGCTACTTTAGCAGACCAAACCCTTTCTCCATCGGAACTTAAAATGATATCGCCCTGCTTAATCTGCTCGATTTTTTCATAGCTACCATCTGGCTTATTAATTAATGTTCCTTTAGCCAAACATAAAACCCCATAAGTCTCTGTGAGAATGGGCTTTAAAAGTTCGTGTTGAAATTCAACTTTTTCTCTTCCATGTTTGCGGTTAATAAAAATAGGAATTAAACCTGCATCTAGAGGTCCAGGGCGATACAGGGCTAAAATAGAAGAAATATCTTCAATGCCAGAAGGTTTTAAATCTCTAACTATTTGGCGCATTCCTTCGGATTCTAATTGAAAAATACCTTCTAAATCACCAGCTTCTAACAGTTTATGGGTTTTTTGAACATCAGGTGGTAGTTTTTTATATTTACCTTTGTTAAGAATCTCTAAGGCTCTTCTTTCATCTAAAGGTAGCTGGTCTAAATCTAATTCTACTCCTTTATTTTCTTTAATTAAATCCGCAGCTTGTTTAATAGTTGTGAGATTTTTTAAGCCTAAAAAGTCCATTTTCAGTAATCCCAGTGATTCCAAATCTTCCATGAAATACTGGGTAATAACTGCCCCTTCTTTGTTAATTTGTAGAGGGACAATTTCATCTAGAGGTTGAGAAGAAATAACTACCCCTGCTGCATGAACGCCATAGGTTTTATTAGTGCCTTCAATACGAATTGCCATATTGAGCCACTGCTTGACACTTATTTCTCCTACTACTTCTTTTTGGTCATTGTGAACAGGTACTATTTCACTGTCATAAGCCTGTTTAAACTGAGGTTCGGGAGTATCTTCTGAAATCATTACCTTGAGTTTGGTTGGCTTACCCCTTACCACAGGAATTAATTTCGCCAGGCGATCGGCATCAGCAAAACTAACTCCGAGTACTCTACCAACATCTTTTAAAACTGACTTGGAAGTTAAGCGGTTAAATGTTATGATCTGAGCTACATTGGACTCCCCATATTTATCGGTAACATAGTCAATCATTTCTTCCCGTCTTTCGATACAGAAGTCGGTATCAACATCAGGCATGGACTTCCGTTCGGGATTGAGAAAGCGTTCAAATAGTAATCCGTGGTGAACTGGATCGATATTAGTAATTTTAAGAGAATAAGCAACTAGAGAACCCGCAGCCGAGCCTCTACCAGGTCCCACTGGGATACCATGATCTCTAGCGAACTTAATATAATCCCAAACAACCAGAAAGTAAGTAGAGAATCCTTTCTCTTGCATTACTTTTAATTCCGTTAAAAGTCTTTGCTTATAAACAGGATCGACTTCGGAGGCAGTACGACATTTAAGTCTTTCCAATAAACCTTGCCAGGAAACCTCTTCTAAATAACTATCGGCAGTATGTCCTGAAGGTACTGGGTAATCTGGGATACGAGGTTCACCTAAAATATTGTATGGTTGTACTTTTTCGGCAACTTCTAAAGTATTATTAATCGCTTCTTCAATTACTTCTTCACTGAGATGATCGCGAAATAGTAATTTCATCTCCTCTGCGGATTTGAGATATTCTGTACCGCTATAGCGCAAACGTTTCTCATCTGTGATCCGCTTTCCTGTAAGGATACATAGTAGTGCGTCATGGGCTTCTACGTCATAACAAGAAATGAAGTGAGAATCATTAGTGGCAACAATTTTAATATCTAATTCGCGGGCAATATTAACTATTTCTACATTAACCATACGGTCTTCTGGCGAACCATGGTCTTGTATTTCTAGATAATAGTCATCACCAAAAATATTTTTATACCATTTAGCAACATCTCTTGCTCTAGCAAAATCGCCTTTAAGGATAGATTGGGGTACTTCCCCCCCTAGACAAGCACTAGTAACAATTAAACCTTCATGATATTGCTCTAATAAATCTTTGTTAATACAAGGACGGGCAAAAATTCCCCTACCCTGAAATCCTTTGAGGTGAGAAATAGTAGTTATCTTAACTAGGTTTTTATAACCTTGAGTGTCTTTCGCCAGAACAACTTGATGATATTTTTTGTAGCGTTTCTGTTTGTCTTCGATATCGCCATTGATAACATACATTTCGTTACCAATAATTGGCTTAATATTCTTATTGCGACATACTTTAATAAGTTCGATCGCGCCATACATCACCCCATGATCTGTTAGTGCTATCGCTGGCATATCTAATTCTAAAGCGCGATCGATCATTGGGGGAATCTGAGATGCACCATCGAGTAAGCTATAGTCGCTATGAATATGTAAACCAACAAAGGACATAGTTGTTTAGTGGATAATGGACAATTGACAATGGACAATTGTGTACAATCAAGACGCGATTGCCTAAGTCCTCAAACTTTAGACTTATGCGCCAAAATAAATATAACAGCGATCGAACAATTTCAGCCTTACCGTGAATAGGAATAGTGGTCGCTCTTCCATCAGGATGTTGCCAACGTGCATGACTACCTTTTTGTCGAGTTTTCTTAAAACCTAGTTTTTTGGCAACTTTTTCTATTTCTTTGGCTTTAGCTGGCATTAGCAACAATCAATTCAACATCTTGAGGAAGAGAATGACCCATTTCTTGATACTCTTCCTGAATCATAGAAAAAACATTATCTAATTCTGCCCTTGCTGCTGCTGAAGTTTCGCCCCAAGCATGGCATCCTTCAATTGCAGGAACATATGCAACAAAAGTGTCATTATCATCAGGGCGAATAACTATTGTATAATCTTGCAGAGCTTTCATGATTTACTCAATCTTGTAATTAAGTTTGTGCTTCCAATTATAAAATTTTTGATCGAGAGACAGTAAATCGATCGCGCCATACATCACTCCATGATCCGTGTTTTTTAATGGATAATGGACAATTGGCAAGGGACAATTGTGTACAATCAAGACGCGATTGCCAAAACTTTCCACCCCGAAAACTTATGCGCCTAAATCAATATAACAGCGATCGACTTTATAGTTAGTCTTTTGATTGAATATAAATAATCCCTATCTTGTCTTGCTAGAATTCTATGATCTAATCGTCTTAATTTACGTGAATATTGAGCAGTTTCAGCAAAATCAAATGAAGTCAAAATTAGCTAGGGTAGGAGTAGAACCCAAATTGGTAACAATGGCAATTACCGTACTACCATCGCCCCAGTTATTATTATCATCGTAGAGTAGTTGATTCGTATCAGTAGCATAAGCAAAATCATCACTACTAGAGTTTATGATATTAGCTAATGTATCTATAGTAATCTCTGGGTTAGCATCTGAATAGTCACTAGTACGAATTTGGAAAACATCTCCCTCATTAGCATTAAAATCAGTTACTACATCAACTCCTCTATTGTTGAAACGAAACCTATCACCACCTGCGCCACCAGTTAAAGTATCGTCTCCACCTCTTCCAAATAAGAGCTCGTTTCCTTCTCCACCAATAAGCTCATCGTCTTGTCTCCTTCCTCTAAGAGCATCATTACCGCTACCACCTATAATTTTATAAGACTCTCTACCAATAGGAAGAGTTATTTTAATCTCATCTGAAGATGCTGCTTTATTTTTACTTGTACTACCAACCTCAAAGATATGGGTTGCACTACCAGTGGCTTCAGAAGATATCACAAAAGTATCTGTATTACTGGGAAGTTCGTAAGTGTTAATCTCTCCAACACCAAAGGCAGTTAAAGTTCCATTCTCATCTACAGGTGTCCCATTCCGCAGTCGCCAAGCTGTCCCTTCAAATCCATTATTGCCAACAGTTGCTCTACCGAAGGAAGTTAAGTTGATACCTGTTGCTGTAGTTGGCAGAGAAATTGATAGATCTTCTGGAGTATCATCTAAATTATTATTGTTGATAAGATCGATAAGATAGTCAGAAAGAGAATCTGAGTTTCTTGGTGCATTTATCCTTAAATTGGATGTTGCTGTTTGTCCTGAGATAGTGATAACCATATGAATCAACTTTGAGAGTTAACACTAGTATTTATATTTGATTGTCATCAACTTGTATATAAGTGATAACAACTAAGTCGATCGCTTAGTATTAAAGGGATATAGGTATTTCCACTCGTACTATCGCTATTTTCTTTTTTTTTACTCATGTTAATTTTTAGTTATCTTTTGCAACTATTTTTGATAAACTTTTATAAAGCGTAATTATATTTAACATAAGAAGGAAGCAATAATTCAATGGGCGACAAAGACTTTTTCCTTAGTCCAGATGATTCACAAACCATGGGTGACATCAACTATATGCGTAAATCCGTTAGAGTAAGAAGAACTTTTCCTAAAACTCTAAAAAATAAAGATGGTTTTGCTATAGAAAAAGAAGTGTCTGCTACAGACGCTCGCGATGGTTCTTTTAATAGTAACGGAACATTTAATTCTGTTACTAATGGTAATGGTTTTGCTAATGGCAACGGTTTTACTAATTCCCAAACTAATTTTAAAGCAATGCCGGAAGAACCAAAAGCCTTACAATCAGAAGAAACTGCTAGTACAGAACAAACCGCTAGTACAGAACAACGTCGTCAAACAGATACTAATCTCGATATGTTCCGTAACATGGCTCGCAATATAAAGAGAAGATAATAGCTTTTATTATCTAATCTAAATTTAAAGGGTGTGTATTAAACACGCCCTTTTTTGCGGAAAAATAAATGAACTGGAAACAAATAAACTAGTGCGATCGCTCAAATTAACTTTCATAATCATTCCTTGACACAAAATTATCTCTTTACTAAAACAAATAATGTGATAGCGATCGGGCGAAGCCTGGCACTGCGCGATCGCAATTTTTCTAGACACTAAAGCTTGCAAATAGAGCATTAACCAGCTATAAAAGAGCTTAAACTGTTAAAATTATTCTCTAAATGACCTATAGCCTTAGAATCGCCGATATACCCACTAGTGAACGTCCTCGCGAACGATTAATTGCTTTAGGTGCTAGAAATCTTACTTCAGCAGAACTAATTGCCATCTTACTTGGTACGGGTCAAGGGAAAGGAAAGCTATCCGCTATAGGTTTAGGGCAGCATATTTTACAGCAACTCAGCCAACACAAAAGAGACCCCCTAGATGTATTACGAGATGTGAGTCCTAATGAATTAATGAAAATACCTGGTATTGGGCCAGCCAAAGCCACTACTATAGTAGCAGCAGTAGAACTAGGTAAACGAACTTTTCAATTTAGACCAAACGAACGAGTTTCGATGGACAATCCCGCAGCAGCAGCAGCAGCTTTAAGTCACGATTTAATGTGGCAAAAGCAAGAGAAGTTTGCTGTACTTATGTTGGATGTAAAAAACTGTTTAATTGGTACTCAAATTATTACCATTGGTACAGCTACTGAAACTGTTGTTCATCCGCGAGAGATTTTCCGTGAAACCATCAAACAGGGAGCAACTAAACTTATCGTTGCTCACAATCATCCTTCAGGAAATTTAGAACCTTCTCAAGCAGATATCAACTTAACCGAACAATTATTACAAGGAGCAGAGTTTTTAGCTATTCCTCTTTTAGATCATTTAATTCTAGGTAATGGTGATTATCAAAGTTTAAGAAAGTTGAGAGAAGGGATGGAGCTATGGCATCGTTACCCTCAAGGAGAATAATTTAACAAAAAGAAAAAACCACTCTGTATTGAGAGTGGTTTTGGTAGGTTTTATTTTAAATTGCTAAAGCTATTTAACAATTCCTTGAACAGATGCTAGTTCAGATTTTGAAAGTTGTAATCCTTGAGCATAAATGTTGGAATTATTCTGAGCAATCTGAGTATAAGATTGACGGACTTGAGCATTTACTGCCACAGTTGTCGCATCATACATTCCTGTCGCCATCTTAGGATAAAGTCCGACACCAATAATTAACACTAAGAAACAAGCAGCAATGAATATTTCACGGGGTTGAGCATCATTGAAATATGAATCACTAGGCATGTCGCAACTATTGCCAAAACAAGCTGCTTCCTCATTATTAGACTCTTGGGAAACTGCATTACCCATAGCACAAGCACTGGTAGCTTCATTCCCATAGAATAATTGGCGCAGCATGGAGAGTAGATAAATAGGAGTCAGAATTAAACCTACCGCAGATAAGAATATGATTCCAGTGCGGAAAGAAGAACTGTAGATATCGCTATTACTGAAGCCAACAAATACGGCAATCTCACTGACAAAACCACTCATACCAGGAAGTGCTAAAGATGCCATTGCACCTGCGGTAAAGAGAGCAAAGGTTTTAGGCATTGCTTGACCTAAGTTGCCCATCTTATCCAAAATCATAGTATGGGTGCGATCGTAAGTTACTCCAGCTAGGAAGAACAACACAGCAGCAATTAAACCATGAGATAACATCTGTAGCATTGCTCCACTAATACCTAAATCAGTAAAGGAGGCAATACCTAAGAGGACAAAACCCATGTGGGAAACAGAAGAGTAAGCCAGACGACGCTTCATATTGGTTTGTCCAAAAGAAGCAAATGCACCATAGATGATGTTAACTACACCTAAAACAACGAGAATGGGGGCAAAGTAAACATGAGCATCAGGTAATAAACCTAAATTCAAACGAATTAATCCATAACCTCCCATCTTTAACAATACACCTGCCAAAATCATGGAGATAGGAGAAGAAGCTTCGCCGTGAGCATCTGGTAGCCAGGTATGAAGAGGGAAGATTGCCAGCTTAACTCCAAAAGCAATTAACAATCCAGCATAGAGAGGTAGTTCTAAAGCAAGAGGATAATCTTTAGCTGCTAAAGCTACCATGTCGAAAGTAATTGGTCCTCCACCATAGAATGCCATGGTTAAACCAGCCACTAGGATGAAGATTGATGCCAAGGCAGTATAAAGTATGAACTTCATTGCTGCATAACGTCTTCTTTTTCCACCCCAAATAGAAATCAGTAAGTAGACAGGAACTAACTCTAACTCCCACATGATAAAGAGTAAGAGGATATCTTGAGCTACAAATACCCCTATCTGTGCAGCATAGAGAAGCAGCATCAGAAAATAGAATAAACGAGGCTTGCGATCGACTCGCCAAGCAGATAAAATGGAAAGGCTGGTTACAAAACCAGCTAGTAAAACTAATGGCATTGAGATACCGTCTACAGATACTGACCAGTTAAGGCCCAACTGGGGTATCCAACTATAACTCTCTGCCATTTGGAAACTACCAGTAGTAGCATCATAGTTTTGCCAAAAAGCGTAACACATTAGTGCAAAGTCTATAAGACCTACGCCTAACGTATATAAGCGTAACCTTTTCCCGTCCTTGTCAGGTATTACAGGAACAATGAAAGATGCCAGTAAAGGCAAAACTATTAGTGTCGTAAGCCACGGAAATTGTGTACTATTCATCGGCAATTATAGTCCTAAATGCAATTTACATATAAATAAAGCAGTTGATACTAGGCAAAGAGAAGTAATTATTCTTGCTCACGAGCAAAATCATTTACCATGCCTGTTGGAGTTATTGGGTACTAGACCCTTTAATAAAAGCTTGCTATGATGCCAAAACTATGCATCTATAAAATTCTTTGTACGGTTACTTGATTTTGTTTTGTAACTTTTCTTTATATTATGTTGCTTCAGGGGACAAAGTTGGGACAAAAAAGTGATATTCTAGATAAATTATTTTTTGCCTACAAAAAGTCAAATATATAGCCTGGAGGCAAACACCTTAAGTGTTTTGACGACGAGTATTACGCCAAACATAAGGAGTCTGATCGTGTACTCGTCTAAATTGACGAATAAAATAGGTAGTGCTTTTATATCCAACTAATTCTCCGATTGTCCCGATATCATTTTCTGTATTGAGCAATAAGCGACGTGCTTCTAGCATCCTTCTTTCTCTAATTAACTCTAACGCAGTATTTCCCACTAATTGACGCAGCAAACTCGCAAGATAAGTAGGAGAAAAATTTACTTCTTGAGCAATATCTTTAAGAGAAATTGATTTTTTGTAGTTGCTATCTATATATTGAAATACTTGACTCAAGATAGGATGTCTTTCTCTAGTGAGATCATCTTCTTTTTCTTCTTGAATTATCCGAGCAAGATTTACTAATATTTCTGTTAGATAAGCTCTAGCTACTTGTTTATAACCGAATTGCTTGTTATTCAATTCTGAATGCAGTGCCTTCAGGCATTGGCACCATAAAGGACGATATGATGGGGGGATATTGTAATAGTGAGTATGTGCTTCTGTTTCTGAGAATTTTACAAAAGGTATTATGAGAGGATCCTTGAACCAATTTAGGGAAGAGTCAGCATCCCAATAGTAAGGATTAACAGCAGTTGTGGAAAAAAATACTATCCAGCCTTCTGCCTGAGAAAATAATTTTCCTTTGTGCAATTTCCCAGATGGTATGGTCAATAAATCTCCCGATTTAACTTGTCGAGTAATTTGCTGTTGCTGATATTGACCTTCATTTTCAAAATAAATAAGTTGTAAATAGCTATTGTTACTTACTTTGAATTTATCTAGGTTATACTCACCATCTAGTCTTTGAATAGATATCTCTGGGTGTTTCTTATCTACATACATGAAACGAAGTAGAACTAATCAAAACAATTTTTTAGGTTTTTGTATATTCTTGAAAATACTTACTGAAAATCTCAAAAATTAAAGAGGCAAAATACTTGCCTCTTGCTGATCTGTCTTAGGAGTAATCTGCTTTAATTTCTTTGCAGAACCTCCTAAGAAAACCCCAACACTAGTCGTCCATTTCTTTTAAAGTAGCTACAGTAGAAGCAGAAATCTGACTTAAATAACGGAAAATCCAGAATTTTGCCACCGTATCCATAATAACTGGTACTGTAGCAATAAATAGTGAAATCATGCTTTCATTCGCAGCAACCCCGATATGATTTGCTAACCATTCAAGCACAACTTCCCAACCATGAGTTGAGTGGAAACCTACAAATATGTCTGTTACTAGAATAATTGCAAAGGCTTTGGCACTATCACTAAGACCTGAAACAATATTATCTATGAAAGATTTGAGTATATTAATCTCATTTCTGCGAATTAGCAGCACTGCACAAAATGCCACAAACCCAACTAAATCAGCAAAAATATTACTAATAGAATCTATCTTCTTAAAATGGAATTCTTCAGCGATTTCATTAGCTTTTTCTTGAACCTTTTCTTCCAGTTGTTCTCTTGTTAAAGGAGGGGCTGCTTTTAGCATTTGGTTCATTTTTAACTGTTCTTCATAAGTACCAAGCTCGCCCAAAGCTTCTTCTTTCCATTCATGGTTTAATTCTTCAATACCAACAACTTCTTCACCACGAAAATCTGTAACAATAGGTTTGATAATGAAATTTTTAGAAAGTTGTTGGGTTATTATTGGCACCACTATTAACAGGATTAATAGTCTAACCCCAATAAGAGTGATTTTCTTGGAACGGCGAAATTCATCAACTATTTCTTGTTCTGATTGATTACCCCCAAGGTCTTTTTTGATCTTACCTAAAGTCTTTCCCAGAGAAGAAGATAAATTTCCTGTGTTGTTAAATACCGAACCTAAGTCTACCGAGCTACCTTTACCTTTTCTAATCTGATTAGACTTTCCTTGGTATTTATTGACAGGATTAACATCAACAACTTTAATACTAGGTAAGTTGGAGTTTTGATTAGCTGGATTGTTATAGTTAACTGCGCCAGGGGATGAAGTAGTCATGGCAGAGGAATTAGGAGCCATAGCGTACTTAGCCAAAATTCCCTCGACAAAAATCAGTTTTTCTACATAGTTAGAGCTAAGTTGATTAATTGCTGCACCATCATCGTTAAACTCTTTGGTTTTACGCTGAAGAATTTCCAAATTTTTAACTATATCGGCTTCTAAAGAAGGATGAATGTTGCTACCTTCTCCTAGAATTTCAATAGGAATTCTATTTTGGTTAAAGTGATTATCCTCAATAACCTTAATCTTAATTGCAGCTTGATAAGCTTCTTCTAAAGCTTGCTCACCATTACCGAAAAATTTAGAGAAGGGTGAACCTTTTTTTCTGGGAAATATAGATGTCATAAGTTAACAAATAGTAAATTTACAATGATTCTTACTAGCTCTATCTATTCACTTGAGGATTGCTTAGATTAAGCGATCTAAATTCTAGTCAGGAAAAAGACTTAGATGTAATCAAAATAATCACTGTCTCTCAAGCTTCCATCCAGCTTTTTGATTTATAATTAATGTCATATGGTAAATTTTCACATCGCACTAGCTATATTCCTCCTAACTGGATGGAAAATATATCTATTTGCATAATTTAAATACCATTAGCTTTTAAGTTAATCAATCTAAAGTAACAAACTCGGGACAAGAAGGTAAAAAATTGGAAACAGGGACTATATTTTCGAGAAAGTTGATTTTGTCTAAATGTCTAAGAGGTCATTTACTCTTTGGAGTTTACACAAGAGCATAAGTCATATACTATATAAGGAGGTGAGTATATATAACTACTATTTTTGTTTACTGTTTTTTTACGTTTTTATCATAAAGTACTCTTGATTTAATAATCTGAAGAATAAATTATAATATCCTGTTTGCAATGGCTTCGCTTCCTTAGATCTGGGAAGAGAATCGGCATCGTCTCGATAAAAAAACTGCACCATGCCCTCAAAAAAGGTAGTTTCTGTTTTTTATGAGTCAAATTTCTAGCCACAAGAAGCTACTAACGGTTATGGAGGAGAAAAAAAATTAAAATATGAAACTGTTATTGGTTGAAGACGATTGGGAAATTAGCGAACTTCTGGCAGAAGCGTTGAGCGACCAACATTACACTGTTGACATAGCTAGTGATGGGCAAGCTGGGTGGGACTTTATCAAAGCTTTTGACTATGACCTAGTTTTATTGGATTGGATGTTACCTAAGCTAGATGGAATTAGTCTTTGCCGTAAGCTAAGGGCTCAAGAGTACCAAATGCCAATATTAATGTTAACGGCGAAAGATAGCAGTACTGCTAAGGTACAAGGCCTAGATGCTGGTGCAGATGATTATGTTGTTAAGCCTTACCGTCTAGATGAACTATTAGCTCGTATTCGTGCGCTACTACGTCGAGGTAATTCTAACCTCCCTCCTATTCTTAAATGGGAAGATTTAAACCTCGATCCTAATACTTGTAAGGTATCATATAATGACAAAACCTTAAAAATAACACCAAAGGAATATCGTTTATTAGAACTTTTTCTCCGCAATGGAAACCGAGTACTTAGTAGAAGTGCTATCTTAGAGAATCTTTGGTCGTTTGATGAGCCACCTGATGAAGATGCTGTTAAAGCGCATATTAAGCGTCTTAGACAGAAACTAAAAAGAGCTGGAGCACCTAATGACTTTATTGAAACAGTATATGGATTGGGCTACCGCCTCAAGCAAAAACTCTAGCCAGGGATTTCCTTATATACGTAAACGTTTGCTCCTTGGTTATTTAGTAACTATAGGAGTTGTTTTTGGTACTTCAACTGTCTCTTTATACATATTTTTTACTCAAAGTCTCAATCAGCAATTAAATAACAGACTATTGACTCTTGCTCAAGCAGCAGTTCCTAGCTTGAATGTCGTTAAAACGAAAAGTCGTGAAAGCTTAGGGAGAGATCTACCTTGGCGTAATCTATTTTCTAGAAAAGACCAAGCTTTAGAATGGTTTGATCCAGAAGGTCAACTTTTAACTACAGAAGGTAATGTCCTTCATCGCTTACCCTTAGCTGGACAGATAGTCTCTTCAAATGTAGGTGAAGGTGCACCTTTATTTGAACAACAAGATAAAGTGAGATTAGTGACCATTGCTGTCTATACTAGTTCCTCTAATGAAAGAATTCTCAAACTAGAGGGTTTTATCAGAGCTAGTGAATCTACAGAAAATATAGAAGATACCTATAGTAATTTTCTTCAAGCCTTAGTATTAGGTAGTATATCAGGCTTTTTTGTGATTTTTGTGAGCAGTATTTATCTTACTCAGCAAGCACTCAAACCAACTCAAGATAGTTTTCAACAGCTAAAACAGTTTACAGCAGAAGCTTCTCATGAACTTCGTAACCCCCTAACAAAAATTAGCTTTGCTGCGGATAATTTACTTAGTCATCCAGAACAATTTCGTAGATCCTCGGAATTGAAAAAGCTGAGAATTATTAAAAGCTCTACGGAACAGATGAAACGTTTATTGGAAGATTTACTTTTTTTGGCAAGAACAGATTCTTTGCCCAATGAAGTAGAGTTAGAAGGCTCAATTGTGTCTCTAGATGAACTGTTTAAGCCTTTAGTAGATCATTTTAAAGCTATTGCGGAAACCAAAAAAATCACTTTTCAAGCAGATTTAGCAAGTGGTTTAACCGTCAGAGGGGATGGATCTCAGTTAAGTCGTTTATTTTCCAATCTTTTAGAAAATGCTTTTAAATATACGGATGTAGGTGGAAGTATTTATTTCTCTCTAGAAAAAGTTCGACAACAAGCTCTCATTTCAGTGCGAGACACTGGTATTGGTATTGCCTCTGAATACCTACCCTTTGTCTTTCAGCGATTTTGGCGAACAGAAAGAGCAAAACAAACACAAGAAGAAGGTTTAGGCTTGGGTTTAGCGATCGCCGAAGCGATTGCTCATAAACACCAAGGAGAAATTTCTGTAGAAAGTCAGAGGGGAATAGGTAGTTGTTTTCGAGTTTACCTACCGTTAGTTTGATAATCTGCTAAGATTCTGCTTAAGTTTGGTGGAAAATCATCAAGCATAATTATTAAAAATTAACCTTAAATAATCTATATTTTTTCTGGTTTTTTACTTTTTGTCCCTAAATTGTCCTCTTTTACTCCCGAGTTTGTCACGTTCTATGATTTATCTTTTTATATAGACGAAAGAGAGTGTATTGGGCAATTAACAAGCAGTTAAAGTCTCCAATAAGATTATGCTAGCAATTGTTTTATGGTATTTTTGTCCAGAAGCTTCACCTCTTTAGGGTGGAGTAATGGTACTCAAGAGCGATCGCAATGAAAATTAAGCCTTATAGAGACTATATCAAAAGCAGCCAGCTTTCTATGTTTTTTTGAACAATAGTTAGCGAATTTAAGGTTTCCCAATCTAATTTAATATTAGACCATTGATCTATGTCATTAATTACCATATCAACCCAATTTATTCGCCAAACTTTCCCGTATATACGTAAACGCCTGTTGTTTACCTATATTATCGTCATGACAATTATTTTAGGTACAGCGGAAACCGTACTATATTTTTTTCTCCTTCATGTTCTTCACCAACAGCTAGATCATGAATTGCTGACCTTGGTTGAAGTGGCAGCCCCTAGTTTAGATACTGTTGAGATCATAGGAATTGAAAGCTTTGAACATAATTTATCTTGGCGGAGTTTTTTCTCTCAGGAACAACAGAGTTTGGAGTGGTACAGTGCAGACGGCTCACTTTTAGCCAAAGAAGGAAATCTTGCTGTAGATTTACCTTTGTCTTTAAACCCAGTCAAAGAAGAACCAAATTTTCCTCTATTTCAGCAAGATGCCAATATTCGTGCTGTAACTATTTCTGTATATGAGAGCAATTTAGATAATACCAATTCTGTTTTAAAAGGATACATTAGAGCAAGCGAATCTACCTTAAATATACAATCAACTTTTAATAAACTAAGACTGGGTTTGGGTTTGGGCGGTACTACCGCCCTACTCTTGGTGAGTATAAGTAGTATTTATCTAACTCAAGAAGCCGTTAAACCGATCAGACAGATGTTTTTACACCTGGGGCAATTCACTTCTGACATTTCCCATCAGCTACGTACTCCTCTGACAAGAATTAGTATGGCTACAGAGATTATGCTTACCCATAAGGACTCTATTCAGCCTGCTGATGCTCGCAAGCTAACTATCATCAACAGTGCTACGGAGCAAATGAAACGGTTGATAGAAGATATGTTGTTTTTGCTTCGGAGTGACACTTTTCCTAATTCTACTATGTTGGGAAGGAAAAAAATTCCCTTAAATCAATTACTCCAGGATGTAATTGGTGATTTTGAGCCATTGTTTCAAGCACAAGGGATTAAGTTTCAAGCCAGGTTAGCTAGTAATACCTTAATAAAGGGTGATTCTTGTCATTTACATCGTCTCTTCACCAATATTTTAGACAATTCAATTAGTTATGCTAGCCGAGGAGATACAGTTCATCTGTATGTAGAAAAATACAAGCGTAAAATTATTATCTGTATTCAAGACACTGGTATGGGTATAGCTTCAGAAGATCTTCCCCATATTTTTCATTGTTTTTGGAGAGCAGAGATTGCTAAACAAAAACGAAAAGATAGTTTTGGATTAGGTTTAACTATTGCTCAAGCTGTAGCTAAACAGCATGGGGGCAATATCTTCGTGACGAGCAAAATAGGCTCTGGTAGTTTATTTAAAATTGTTTTACCTATAGCTTAGTATTTTTTTTTGACAGCTTGACAATAGTTGTATTTCTAATCAGATTTAGACACAACGAGTCTTTTTCTTAACGATGCTGCCCTGCGTTTTGCTGTACTATTATTAGATTCATAATTTAAAGCTTGTTCGTAGGTTTCTAAAGCTTTAACAGTCATTTGTTTCCGTTCGTATACATTACCCAAGTTATTTAAAGCGATCACATATTCTGGGTAGAGTTTCAGGGCTTCTTTATATTGACGGATGGCAATATCATACTGTTCTTGGGCAAAATAAGCGTATCCCATAGCGTTATGGATTAAGGCTTGGTTTTCTGGCTCGATATTTTTTTCTGCTTTCAAGGCTTTTTGAAATAAGCCAATGGACTGAACAAACAATTTTTTATCAAGGTAAAGGCTACCAAGCTCATAATATTCTAGAGCAGTTCCTTTCTCTTGTTTAAGTTTTTTCTGGAGACGAGAAAACACACTTTCTGAGCGCCGAGTTTTGATGATTTCTATGAGAATAACGATGGCAGCTATAGATAATAAAACTAGTAAGATGACAAGATAAATAGCAGGAAGTTTTTCATTCATAGTTATTTATTATTGGTTATTATTAGGTTATTTGGTTGGTTATGACTTAGTTAGGGTAATCCCCAATATTCAATTCTCTCTTGCAACCATCCTGATTTTCGCCAACGAACGATCGCTTCTCGCACTTGTTTTCGCAAATCTTCATATTGGATTCCTTTTGGCATAACTACAGATAAAGGCTCTCCAGATAATCTATCTGATAATAGTTGATATTGAGGGTATTGTTGTATCCAGCCAGTGAGAATACTTCGATCGCCAGCAAAGGCAGAAGCTTCATTGTTTTCTAAAAGATTTAGTGCTTCTTGATAGGATTGTACCCCAATTAGTTGGGCGTTGGGTAGCTCATAACGAAGGATTGCAATGGTAGATGAGCCTTGTAACACAGCAATTTTGGCTGTACTTAAGTTTTCTTTACTATCTATTAAGCTATTTTTAGTAATTAGTCCTGTACTATCAAGATAATAGTAAGGGCTAAAGTCAACAATTCTAGTGCGAGGAATGGTTGCTGTGACTCTAGCGATCGCTATATCTACTCGATCTTCTAATACTGCTTGTAAGCGTTCTTGGTTAGTGACAGGTTTGAGAACTACTGCCCCAGCATCACCTAATAATTCTTCAGCTAAACGATGAGCTATATCAATTTCTAAGCCAACTAAATTTCCCTGTTCGTCGCTAAAACCAAGAGGACGGACATTGTCTTTAACTGCCACAATTAATTGTCCTCTTTGTTTGATCTCTGCTAACTCAGCAGTTTTAGCTGATGGTGATTGAATGATGGCGATTGTTAATAAACCAATAAAAGTAGCTAGAAGAGATAACTTTTGTTTAATCATGCGATCGCATTTATATTCTATATATAAACTAATACCATTATTTGATGTAATGAAAATCAAAGCCATTATTCATCCAGCAGAAGAAGGCGGGTTCTGGGCTGAAGTCCCTGCTTTTCCTGGTTGCATAACCGAAGGAGACAATATGGACGAATTAATCAATAATCTTCAAGATGCGATCGCTGGTTGGTTAGAAGTTGCTAATGAAAGCCAAAAAGCAGATTCGACGGCAAAAGAGATTGAAATTGTAGTATGAAGTCAATTTCAGGTAAAAAGTTGTGTAAAATTGTTGAGAAAAAAGGATGGATTCTCAAAAAAATTACAGGAAGTCACCATATTTACGTAAAGTCAGATGAAAACAACATACTTTCTATTCCCGTGCATCGTAATCAAGATTTAAAGAGCGGAACTTTAAAATCAATCATGAAAATAGCTCAATTATCGCAAGATGATTTGTAACAGAGACAATTTTTGTTTAATCAGGCGCTCGCGCTCATTTCTGACAAGAAAATTTTTACTTGATTTGGATGTTGTAAGATAACAATTTCTTTTGAGTTTTGATGTTGGTTCAATCTAGATAGAATTTGTGGTCGTCTTTGTTTAGGATAATTGTAAACGTATTGTAAAAATTCCCAGGTTATTCTTTCTCTGCAACCATCAGCCATATCTTCTCTCACTCTACCTCTATATTGCAGATATCTTTTAATGATGCGCCACAAACATAACTCACGAGGAAAATCGAGCCAAATGATTGTATCTGCTGCTTCCAGTCGTTCATCCATAGTACGACCGTAGTTACCATCGATAATCCAGCGAGCGCCATTGAGCAACTTTTGATGTATTGTATCCCAATCATTTTGGGGAGTTTCTACCCAATTTGAGTGCCAGTAATAAGAATCTAGATGAATAATTGGTAGAGCGAGTTTTTGTCCTAAACTTCTAGCTAAAGTTGATTTACCTGCACCACTAGAACCGATAATTGCGATACGCTTCATAACTTTGCCTTAAAAACGCGTAAAACTCGGCTTATGAAAAAACCGAGTTAGATCGGATATGCAATTTTTAGCTTAATCTTTACCAAATTAATTTGCTTGACTGGCTGCTTCTACAACTTTACCGAAAGCCTCAGGATCGGTCATTGCTAATTGAGCTAGCATTTTCCGATTTAGTTCAATATTAGCTTTTTTGAGCTTGCCAGTAAGCTTGCTATAGCTCATACCGTGTAACCGTGCTGCTGCATTAATTCTGGTAATCCAAAGGCGACGGAAATCTCTTTTGCGTTTACGGCGATCGCGATAGGCATTCCTTAAGGCTTTCATCACTTGCTGATTAGCAGTACGGAATAGCTTGGAATGGGAACCACGAAAACCCTTAGCTAATTTAAGAACTTTTTTACGACGTTTGCGGGCAACATTACCCCGTTTTACTCTTGTCATAACTAATATGTATGATATTTACTTTTATATTGTTGACAACTCTATTTACTAGTTTGTACATCTAACAGTACAGTTACTCTTATTTAGATGTAAGGCAACATTAGACGTACATTTTTTTCATCAGCTTCATGAACTAAAGCAATATTAGAGAGGCGACGGCGGGTTTGTTCAGAACTCTTATGGTACAACATATGGTTCTTGAAAGCTTTACGCCGAAAAATTTTTTTACCGCTACCAGTGGGACGAAAACGTTTAGCAGCAGCTTTACGAGTCTTTAACTTGGGCATAGTTTATGTTGAATTAGACACAATTTATCATTATACCCTGTTTGTCTAGAAAATAAAGATAATGAATGCACAATAGTAGAATTTAACTACTCAAGATCTATAAATAATCAGCAGTTACCGCATTTTGAGAAGACTCTTACTATATCTAAGTAAATTTCTGGTAAATTTGTTGGTTGACTACGTCACAAGTAAGTACTTTTACCTATATAATCTTTATATAAGCTTCATGAAGTTTACGTGAACTTTTATTTTCTTTTCCCACCCTGGGAAAAAGCATTGTCAGAAAACTGGATTATGGCTGGATACAACCCACTAATTTACTCTCCTAGCATTCATTTATTTGCCTTTCAACAACAAACAGAGTTTTTTTCGCAGAGTTCTAGTTCTTTAAAATCTTTGTCCCCAGAATGGTCAAATCGTAAATATAGTCAAATACTAAATCATTTTTATGTAGGTCAGAAAATAAAATCAGATTATAATAATCAAGATTCAATCGAGCAAAATTACCATTCTCAAGTACAAAAGTTTTTAGGGACAATTAAAATCCAAGAAACTTTAGAATTGATTCAGGGAGAAGCTTATCCTATTAAGATAGATAAAAGTCATATTATTTCGCTAAAGCTTAATAGACTTGGGAGCGACGCTAACCAAGAAATTAATGTAACTAAGTTAGCCTATTTTAATCCTAAAAATTGTTTTTCACCCCAAAATATCAACACTAACTTGGGTCAGACTATTATCATTACTGCTTTAGTAAATCCGAGAGCAAGTAGCCAACTAGAATCATTACAGTCTTTAGCAAAGAGTTGCTTATCTGCTTTTGCTTATTTATCAGATAATTCGCAAAGAACCGTCTTGATTGATTCAAGCATTATTGATAACGGCTATGTTTTTACCTATTACTTACCTGGACAACCTCGTCAGTATAATCAAATTTCAGTTTGTTTATTTTTCCGTCAAGAAGATCGGGAAAATTTTCAAAAATATCATCAGCAACTAGCTAAATTTTTGTTATCACTTCATAAACTAACTTATATTCATCAGCATAGTAGTAGATTACTCAAGTTAGCTTCTTATCACCTAGGTCAACTAAAATATTATCTCCAAACTCTCAGTAATAATCATATAACTCAAGTTCGATTCAATAAATTGGAAACGCAATATCAAACTCTTTCTGAGGACAAGGGAATAACTCACGATTGGCACAAAAATAATTTAGCGGATATCAACAAAAAGCCCCTAGCAGTTTTAAACCGAGTCTGAGTTCAAATTTATAATTAAAAAATACTAGAACCGAGTACTAGTATTCAACAGTAAGATAGAAAAGCATCTATTCTGTTCACTGGTACAACACAGATGAAATTTTGGCAACAATCTTTGACCAAAAAAGTTGCTAATTATTTCCTGTTTCTGTCTCTAATTACGGTAGGGATAGTAGGGAGTGTAGCTTACCTAAGAGCTAGAAATGCTCTTCGTGCTGCTGCTTTCGATCGACTGAGTGTTGCTGCTACTCTTAAAGAAGCAGAAATTAACCGTTGGTTTGAAGATCAGCAGCGAGATTTTTTGCTCACTACTCAGTTGCCAGATATCCAAACTAATTTAACTACGCTGTTAGACAAGGAAATTGCTCGAGAAAAAGACTCAGCAGCTTATAGAAATCTCCATCAATATCTGCTACAAGTAGCTAAAATCAAGCCAAATCTGCGAGAAATTTTTATTCTCGATCGCAGCAATAAAATTATTTTATCGACTAATAAACAAAGAGAAGGAGAATATGAAATCTTAGCCAATACTACCTATGTAGAAGAAGTAAAATTGGGGGATAGTTTTGCTCCTATTTTTTATGTCTCACCATTTACTGGTAAACCGGCTGTTACCCTAGCTAAGCCAATACATAATCAGCAGGGCATTCGTCAAGGGATATTACTAGTCGATCTTAATCTAGAGCGGATCGATCGTATTGTTAGAGAGCGCACTGGTTTGGGACAAAGTGGTGAAACCTATTTAGTTGGTTCTCTAGTGAGTAAAAATTCTTTTATTTCTAGAGATAGTGACAATAAAGAAGAATTTCCTGAAGGAATTAGAAGTCCTGGTATTGATACAGCCATGCGTGGCATTAGTGGCTATGGACTATATCGTAACTATAAAAATTCTCCTGTACTTGGTGTTTATCGTTGGCTCAACGATCAAGATTTAGCTTTACTGGTAGAAATCGATCGGGATGAAGCTTTTTCCCCTGCGCGTCAATTAGCAAGTAATATCATCGCCGTAGGACTAATTTCTGTATTTGGCTTATTGTTAGGGATCAATTGGTTATCCCGACAATTATCTCTGTCTCAGCAGAAATTAAAAGATTATAGCCATCAATTAGAAGTAAAAGCCAAAGAAGCAGAAACTGCTAACCGCGCTAAAAGTTTGTTTTTAGCCAATATGAGTCATGAATTGAGAACACCTCTTAACGCTATTCTAGGTTTTGCTCAATTAATGGATCGAGATGAGAAGATTACCTCTCAACAAAAAGAGTCTCTTGCCATTATTAACCGTAGTGGAGAGCATTTACTTAATTTGATTAACGATGTGCTGGAGATGTCAAAAATTGAGGCAGGACGTATTATTCTCAATTCAGAGCCTTTCGATCTCTATCAGTTACTACAAACTATCAGAGAAATGTTTCAAATTAGGGCTGAGGAGAAACGGCTTTCCTTGAATTTTATTTTAGCTCCAGATTTACCTCGTTATATTGTCAGCGACAGTCGCAAATTACGCCAGGTAATTACTAATCTTCTCAGTAATGCTGTCAAATTTACTCATACTGGAGGAGTAACCCTCAGAGTAAAAACAGAGCAAACAATCAGTAATACTGAGAATACGGCTGTCAAACTTTTAGTTGAAGTAGAAGATACAGGAAAGGGTGTTGCTGAAAATGAAATGGGTCAACTATTTCAACCTTTTGTCCAAACCTTGGTAGGCATTAAATCAGAAGGAGGAACTGGTTTAGGGTTAGCTATTAGTCGTCAATTTGTGCAGTTGATGGGAGGAGATATTCAGGTTAGTAGTAGGTTAGGTAAAGGTTCTACTTTTTATTTCGATCTCGAAGTCTTGTTAGCGGGATCGCTAGCTATAAATAATTTGTCTAGCCCAAAACGAGTTATGGGCGTAGCTCCAGGGCAACTCTTATATCGTATTTTGATAGTAGACGATCGCCAGGAAAATCGGGACTTATTGACACAATTATTGCAAAAAGTTGGTTTTTCTACTCGTACTGCCAGTAATGGTAAAGAAGCAATCTCTCTTTGGCAAGAATGGCATCCTCATCTAATTTGGATGGATATTCGGATGCCCGTGATGGATGGATATATTGCTACCCAAAAGATTAAACAACTACAACAACAAGAACAGACAGAGCCTACATTTATTATTGCTTTAACTGCATCCGCCTTTGAAGAACAAAGAGCAAAAATCTTAGCAGCAGGTTGTGACGATTTCGTTAGTAAGCCTTTTCAAGAACAAATTATTTTTGACAAAATGAGCCAGTATTTGGGAGTGAAGTATGTATATCAAGAAGTTACTAACGTATTGTCATCTGCCATGACAGAAAGCGAATCTGTTAATCTTCAAGATTTAAACTGTATGTCTTCAGAGTGGATATCCAAACTCTATCATGCTGCGATCGCTGTTGATGCTGATTTGATTTTAAAATTAATAGAACAAATTCCCCCAAACTACAGCAATTTAGCTACAGCTTTAGGGGAATTAACTCATAGTTATGATTTCGATCGCATTATCGAATTGTGTGAAACAAAAGAAGAACAGAAATTATCTAGAAGCTAATTCTGGCTCTTGGTTCACTTGCGCCAATCTTTCCCGATCTTTTCGGCGTTTTTTGGCATAAAGTTGAATGCTAGCAACCATCGCAATAACTAAAGCAGCAATCAACCAGGTAGTTAGGTCTAGAGGTAAACTATTTTTAAAGACAGCTAAAAGAACAATTACCACTAACAAAACTGTAGGAGCTTCATTTAAAGCTCTAAATTGCTGCCCTGTCCATTGGCATTCATCTTTTGCCAATTTCTTCATGATACGTCCACAATAGTGGTGATAGCCCAATAAAAGTACTACAAAAGCCAACTTAAAATGTAGCCAACCAGACTTAAGAATTTCTGGTTCAGTAGAAATTAAACCAATTGCCATCGCCACTGTTACCAACATCCCCGGAGTAGTGATGATGTTGTAGAGGCGTTTTTCCATTATTTCATACTGTTTTTTCAGTATAGTTTGGGCTGGTTCTGGTTCTTGAGCAGCTTCAGCATGATACACAAATAAACGTACCAAGTAAAATAAGCCCGCAAACCAAACGACAACTCCGATTAAATGAAATGCTTTAAACCAGTAGTAAGCCATAAAACTTTTTTCTAAAATCATTTACTCACTACTAACTGAGTTTATCGGTTTATGGAGTTGCCAATCCCGATCGTCAATAAAATTTTAAATATTATTTAAGTATTGTCGATCGAGCTACCTTTTCCTCAGTAAATACAATGATGAGTGGCTTAGCACAATATCCTCACACATCAAACAAAAATCTAAACTTAATACCTTTTTTACAGCAAGCTACTTAGAAGACAAGGTAGTCTGAAAGATAAGAGACTCTTCAGATAAGCTCAATCCTATGATACAAAGAACTTTCGGTGTAATTGGTTTAGCAGTAATGGGAGAAAACTTGGCTCTCAATGTAGAAAGTCGTGGTTTTCCCATTGCTGTATATAATCGCACCAGTGGCAAAACTGACACATTTATGGCAGAAAGAGCCAAAGGAAAAGACGTTAAAGCTGCCTATTCCCTAGAGGAATTCGTGCAAACCCTAGAGCGTCCCCGCAAAATTTTAGTTATGGTTAAAGCAGGGAAACCAGTAGATGCAGTTATCGAGCAACTCAAACCACTGCTGGATGAAGGAGATATGATCATCGATGGTGGTAACTCCCTCTATGAAGATACAGACAGACGTACCAAAGATTTAGAATCTACTGGACTTGGTTTTGTTGGGATGGGAGTCAGTGGGGGTGAAGAAGGTGCCCTTAATGGTCCTAGTCTGATGCCAGGAGGAACAGAAGCAGCCTACAAAGAACTAGAACCAATTTTAACTAAAATTGCTGCTCAAGTTGATGATGGTCCTTGTGTTACCTATATTGGTCCTGGTGGTGCTGGACACTATGTCAAAATGGTACACAATGGCATTGAGTATGGAGATATGCAACTCATTGCTGAAGCCTATGATGTACTTAAAAATGGCTTAGGCCTAGATCATGAACAGCTACATGAAGTATTTGCTGAGTGGAATACCACCGATGAGTTAAATTCTTTTTTGATTGAAATTACCGCAGATATTTTTAAATATATCGATCCCGAAACGAGTTTACCCTTAGTAGATTTAATTCTGGATGCTGCTGGACAAAAAGGGACAGGACGTTGGACTGTAGTTAGTTCCTTAGAATTAGGCGTGCCAATTCCCACTATGTATGCTGCCGTTAACGCTCGTGTTATGTCTGCCTACAAAGACGAACGAGTAGCAGCATCTAAAGAACTAACTGGCCCAATGGGTAAATATGATGGAGATAAGCAAGCCTTCATCAATAAAGTAAGAGATGCTCTCTATTGCTCTAAAATGTGTTCCTATGCTCAAGGAATGGCACTTTTAAGCAAGGCATCAGCAGAGTTTGGTTTTAACCTGAATTTGAGTGAATGCGCTCGTATTTGGAAAGGTGGCTGTATTATTCGAGCCGGATTTTTAGACAAAATTAAATCAGCATTTGTTGAGAATCCCGATCTACCTAATTTACTATTAGCACCAGAATTCAAACAAACTATTTTGGATCGTCAAACTGCTTGGCGAGAAGTATTGGCTGTTGCCAGTAATTTGGGTATTCCTGTTCCTGCTTTTAGTGCTTCTTTAGACTATTTTGATAGTTATAGACGTGCTCGCTTGCCTCAAAATCTTACTCAAGCTCAAAGAGATTATTTTGGAGCCCATACTTATGAAAGGACAGACAAACCTAGAGGTGAATTTATTCACACTGAATGGACACAAATAGATTAGATTTCTTCAAGAAAGCTTAGATCTTTCGATTACTTTAACACTGTAGAATTTTAGGTGGGCAATGCCCACCTTTACTTTTTCCACACAAATTAAACAATAGTTATTGCTAAACTAGGGCAAAATAATAAATTCGCGTAACCTATCTGATTGTAGTCTTATCCATTAATTATTAAATAATTTATTAATCTTTATCTGAAAAATAAAATTCTTCATTCAAACATATGTGGTTAGATAAAAATCAAACAAAAGAAAAATTTTTGTTCAATACTATCCCTGCCAAAAAAAAACATACTGCTCGTAATATTGTTTTGGCAGGTGGAGCTTTAATATTTTTAGGAAGTTTAATGAGTGTAATCTGGGTACAGATGCAACAAACTACAATTAAAGAGAATGCTGCTAAAGCCCAAACTTTATTTTCAAAAAACTCCACTGAAGCCCTAGTTTTAGCCATTCATACTGCTGGTCAAAACGATCGCCTTACTAAAATACTACCCTGGACAAAAATATTAACTTCGGTTCAGTTAAGCTTACGCCAGGCGATCGATGTAAGTAAAGAATCCCATCTCTTTCAGCATGATGAAAGTGTTCACTCAGTTGCCTTTAATCCCAAGGATAAAAAAGTGATTATGAGTAGTGATGGTAATGGCATAAATTTTTGGTCAAAAGAAGGCAAACCAATTAGCCAGATATTACCAAATCAGAATATTAACTTAGTTATCTATAGTCCTAATGGTCAAACTATCGCAGTTGTAATCGATCATCGGATTATTAGACTATTAGATCGAGAAGGGAAGTATCTTGAAACTTTTCGTGATAAGAAAGGGGAAATAATTTCTCTTGCCTTTAGTCCTAATGGTAAATATCTCGTTAGTGGTAATCAAGATACAACTTTAAGATTATGGGATTTAGAAGGTAATCTAATTCTTACTTTACGAGGGCATGAAAGGAAAGTAGACTCTGTTATGTTTAGCCCTGATAGTAATTATATTCTTAGTGGTAGCCATGAAGATGGAAGTGTAAGGTTGTGGGATTTAAATGGTCAACAACTTCAAGCTGTTTCTATCGGTAAAAATTTACTCACTGCGCTTACTTTTAGTCCTGATGGAGAAACCATCATTATTGGTGGTAGAGACGGCAAAATAAGACTTTGGAACATCAATGAGCATCGAGTACAAACTTTATCTGGGCATAAAAAAAGTGTTAGCTCAGTTGCTTATAATCCTGATGGTCAAACATTTGTCAGCAGTAGTTTGGATAATACTATACACCTATGGGCGAAAGATGGTAGTCTTCTGCAAACATTGCAAGGACACGAAGAAGAGGTTAAATCCGTTGCTTTTAGTGCGGACGGTAAGCAGATTATTAGTGGTAGCAAGGACGGTACAGTTAGACTCTGGATAGGGGGAAATTGGCAAGATTGGCTTAGTGAAGGCTGTAATCAATTAAAAAATGATCCTGTGCTCGCAGATCCCCAGACTAAAGCAGCAAAAGGAGCTAAACAAACCTGTCAGCAATATATAGTAAAAGATGAAAGTGTAGCTCAATCAAAAGATCAACCAGCTAATTCTGATAGTTCTGGCTCTAAAACTCCTGAAGTAACCAAAAATCCTGAAGTTACTCAAGCTTCCGAAGTGGCTAAAACTCCCGAAGTAAAAACAAATTCTGAGGTAACCAAAACTCCCGAAGTAACTAAAGCTCCTGAGGCAACAGAAACTCCTGAAGAAACTAAAGCTCCTGAGATAACTCCAGAAGACTTTCAACCAACAGCAAAAGCACTTGCTAAACATTATCATCATCGGGGAAGTGATCCTGCTGAGATCAAACTGATTGAAAAGTTTAATCAAGTAATTAATAATCCTGCTACCAGTAAGGTTGATAAAACCAATGCTTACATTAATCGAGGGGTTATCTACTTTAGAGATCAAAAATATGAACCAGCGATCGAAAGTTATACCAAAGCTATTAATACTGCTTCCGATCGACAAATGGTGCAAATTTATGTCAATAGAGGGATTGCTTATTTATCTTTGCATGAACCAAAATATGAACTAGCCATACAAGACTTAAATCAAGCCATCAATATCGATCCTAAATATTTTGATGCCTATGTAGAACGAGGAATTGCTTTTGCTAGTCTAGGTCAATACGATCGAGCAATAGAAAATTACAATCAAGCCATTGAAATTAACCCTGATAATCCTGATGTCCATTATGCCCAAGGTTTTACTCTAGCTTTAGAAAAAGATAAACGACAAGAAGCGATCGAAGCTTATCGTCAAGCTGCCAAGCTTTATGAGCAACAAGGAAAAAAAGACTATGCTCAGAGTGCCTTGACAAAAATTGAGGAACTACAAAAGTAGAATTGTCTTGAAAATAGAATTTATCAGTTCTAAGTTAAATGATAGTTTATGATATTTTGGGTAACTTAGACGCACAGATAGTAATTAGCAAATAAATGCGGGAAATAGAAGTAATAGGAATTGGTTTAGATGGTGTAGCTGGATTAACTTTATCAGTACAAAAAATCATTACTCAAGCTACTGTTTTAGTAGGAAGTAATCGCCATTTAAATCATTTCCCCAATCATCCAGCAAAAAAAATTATTCTCAATGACTTGCAAAAAAATATTAAAGAGATTCAGCAACTTTTAAAGCGCAATGAGCATATTATTATTCTTACTAGCGGTGATCCTTTATTCTTTGGTTTAGGTCGTTTACTATTAGAAGAATTTCCTCATGAACAACTACATTTTTATCCCCATCTTAGTTCAATTCAATTAGCCTTTAGTCGTCTTAAAATTCCTTGGCAAGATACCCAATTTATTAGTGTTCATGGCAGAGATGTAGATGAGTTAATTAAAGTCTTACAGCAGGGAAAAGAAAAAATCGCTATTCTCACAGATAAAATTAATAATCCTAGCGCGATCGCTCGTCTCTATCTTGCTCTTAATTTACCTATTGAATATACTTTCTGGCTCTGTGAAAATTTGGGAGATAAATCAGAAAAAATTAGTAGTTTCAATTCAGAAGAAATTAATCAACTAGCTAATTTATCCGAAACAAATTTTGCTAATTTAAATATACTAGTTTTGTTACGAAAAAATACCAATAATAGTACTTTCAATTTTAATAACCTTCCCATTTTAGGATTATCAGAAAAAACTTTTAAGACCTTCCCCGATCGACCTGGTTTAATTACTAAAAAAGAAATTCGTTTACTTATTTTAGGGGAATTAGCTTTGCAAGCTAAGCAAACAGTATGGGATATTGGTGCAGGAACTGGTGCTGTGTCTATAGAAATTGCTCGTTTGTGTCCTAATTCTCAAATTTATGCTATTGAAAAAACGGCAATAGGTATTAGTTTAATTGAAGAAAATTGTCAGAATTTAAAAGTTGATAATATTCAGCCTATCTGTGGTAGTGCAGAAAATATTTTACAACAATTACCTTCTCCAGACCGTATTTTTATTGGCGGTAGCAACAGTAATATAGTAGCTATTTTAGATATCTGTAAGCAAAAAATTGTCCCTCAAGGAAGATTAGTAATTGCTTTAGCTACCATAGAAAATTGCCATCAAGCTATAGACTGGTTTAAACAAAATAATTGGTATTATAGTTTACTACAAGCGCAGATATCTCGTTCTATTCCTATCGGCACACTGACTCGTTTTACACCTTTGAATCCAGTAACAACTATTACTGCTTATCCCCTACATCTAGATTAGACATCAGTTACATCTACTTATTAAGCCTTGCCAATAATTGATTAAAAGAAGGAAGAAGAGAAAATATATTTTCTTCCTCCTACTACTAACTATCAATAACAACCCTAATTAGATTGTGCCTGATGAATCTAAACTATATAGATTAAGGACTAGTTTGGGTTTGACTTGCTTGAGCATTAATACAGCTATGCATTCTTAAAGTTGCAGCAGCAGCATAATTACGACCAGCAGAAGTATTCGGATAAAAAGCACTACCCGTTTCATTTAAAGGAGAAGCTACTCGACAATAAGCAGACATTTGCTGAATTAAATTTGCACCCCAATGATTACTAATATCAGAAAACTGTGTTCCTTGCGGAGTTGTCTTTATTTCAGCCGACATACCTCTCTCTACTTGTACGAACTGGGCTGCTTGACGTAAAACTGCCATTAGTTCTGCTCTCGTTACTGGTTTGTCTGGTCTAAAAGTACCATCAGGATAACCACTGACAATTTGTTTTTGTTTTGCCCACTCAATTTTGGCAGCACTCCAGCGAGAAGGAGCAACATCAGAATAAGGTTGGGCTGTAGCTTGGGTTGGAGGTTGAATTTGTAGATCTGGGACAGTATCTAAAGCTCCAATTACCATAGATACTAGTTGTTCTCTAGTTAAAGGCTGTTGAGGACGAAAAGTGTTGTCTCTAAAACCAGCAATGAATCCTAAAGCAACAGCTTGCCCAATTTCATCTTTGTAGATATCGTTAGCTACATCAGGAAAACTAGGAGGAACAGGGGCGGGAGGAGGAGTAAGAGGAATATCCTTAGCAGCAGCGATCGCCTGGCTATCACCACTAAAGAAAACATGACCTAATACTTTGCCATCCACACTTTTTTTAGTAAATTGCCACCCTGGACTAAGATATATTCTTAAAAAATCTCCGCCACTAAGACCGAAGGTATGACCAATAACTGTTCTGGAGCGATCTTGACGATTAAGAGCAACTAGCTGTAATTCTCCATCTCGCTCAACTAAACTAAGGAGATAGTCTTGACTAGTATCTTGACCATCTAAGCGAACAGAATAACCATTACTATCGGTAGCACGACGACAATGTCCAGTAAAATCAAACGTTGTCCAAACAGGATCGATAATTGTTGGTTGAGTGCCTCTTTCATTCCAACAGTTATCTTTCTCTAGAATTTGTTCAACTACTACTAGATTGTATTTATTACCTCCAAAAGGGGCAGCCACAGCTACAATCTGACTTTGAGGCATATTTTCTTCACTAGTAATTGCTGCTTTAGTTGGTAAGAAAGAAATTAAACTGGTAAAAGTTGCAGTTAAAACAGTTGCTATTTTTAGAGATCGTCCTAGCTTCATAATATTTGGTTATTACTTTAACGATACGATTAAAGCCTATATTGTGACGATCATCCCACTTACACGAGCTAATCTTTATCTTTTTTTTACCTCGATCCACTCTTTCTGCTTAGGCGATCGGCATTTATTAATTTTACAAAAGAGAAAAAGACCTTCTCTCGAAAGGAAAGAAGGTCTTTTTGCTAAAGATTAACCTGGCACTGAGCTATTTTCCCAGGAAGCTACCCTCCAAGTATCTTCGCCGCAACAACGTTTCACTATCGAGTTCGGGATGGAGTCGAAGTGGGACCATTGCGCTAGTAGCACCAGGAATACCTG
>JASJDI010000023.1 GCA_030065155.1 Xenococcaceae cyanobacterium MO_188.B29 | reverse complement strand
AGCGGTGAGAACCCCTAAAGGGTTCAGCAGTTCCTTCAAGTCGGGAAACCCGCCCAACGGACTGCTTCACCGCGGAGGTTTCCTCCGCAAGGGAAGCGGACGAGCGCGGTCTTGGGGGTTTCCCCCATGAGCGACTCGTTCAAGAACGCTCACCAAGACACGACGGAGCCTGCGGTGACCGGCGTTCCCCGGTCATAAAACAGGTAGTATGGCAATCCTATTTAGGTTGTAAGAAGTGATGATTTTTGATTCTTCGTGTGACGGAGCATCAAAAATCTGGAAATTTTTCCCAGAGATGGTCTCTCAGTATCACAGCAAAGTAACAATTGCTTTTACCGTACCTAACCATTTAATTTAGGATTGCTATAAACAAAAGTAAGCAATCAATTTATCTTGATGTTGAGAAGTATGATTGATTATAATTCCGATGAAAAAGATATTAAATTACTATCAGGTAAGCGATAAAATTGCCACTTCTGGACAACCAAAACAAGATCAATTTAGCACTATTGCAGAAGATGGTTACAAAGTATTGATCAATTTAGCTTTAACCTCTTCTAGTAATGCTATTCTCGATGAAGATGCTATTGTTACCGATTTGGGGATGGTTTATATCCATCTTCCTGTAGCCTGGGAAGCTCCTCAAATCGATGATGTTCAGATCTTTTGTCATTTAATGAGTGTTCATAGAATGCGGAAAGTTTGGGTACATTGCGCTAAAAATATGCGTGTTTCTTGTTTTATGTATCTCTATCAAAAACATATCCTGAATTTGCCTGAAGAAAAATCCTGCTATCCTATGAATAAAATTTGGCAGCCCAAAGGTGTTTGGCAAGAATTGATTCAAACAACAAAAACAGTTTTTTAAGAATCCGATCGCATAGTACTATAGTAGTATGTGATCGGGTTAGGACAGATCAATCTTGTAAGGGCGATTCACAAATCGAAGGGGCTGTGTGCTGAAACTGCTTCAGACGGACGGCTAGAATACCTGAATTCGATTCAGATATCGCGTCCTCCACTTTATAAGTCCCATCCCCTAAGTTTAAGGTGATTTCCTAAATCTTTACCTGTACTGCTGTAAATATTGTCACTTTCTTTTCTCAGTAGTTAAAGAATTACAGAGTCGAGTGTATCCTGGCTCTTTTAGTTTATTTGATATCTGCAGTAGAACCACCAATAAGAAAAAAAAGAGAGCAAGAGTTGATCATTGCTCTCTTAACACACATATTTTCATTACTATCTATTTTGTCAATAAAAACTGAAGCAGACAATAGGAAAAATTCAGGTATTTTTCCGTTCAAAAATCAGGATTAAGCTGGACGAAATTTCCCAAAAATCTGATTAATTCAGGTGGAAATTTTTCGACAAAGATACCCCAGTTTTTCTCGATTAGTTTTTAGCCTCGATCTAATCAAGAATATAATTTCAAGATATGTAATTATGGATATCATCATCAAATGTAAAATTGAACCTAGAAATAATCAATCTAATCTAGTTAAGAAAAAAAAAGTTAAACACTTCTCTCTCATTCCCAAGTTGAAAGTCATAGATGGTAAATTAGTTGGTCAGTGGCACAAGCCTTAAATCACATGCACAGCAAGCTACTTACCATCGTAACTTACAGGAGTAGAAGGGATAGTTTCTCATCAGTTTTTTGAGAGTTAATAGTTGATTGCAATTTAGACATCAACTATTAACCATTAGCAATTAGCCATTAGCAAAAACTAAAGCTTAAGAAGATGTTACTAACTTTGACTGAGAAGATTGAGAAAATTCTTTAACTAGTTTACGAAATTCTTCTCCTTCGATAGTTTCTTGTTCAATTAAAACATCCACCAAACGGTCTAGTAATGCTCTATTATCGCGGATAATCTGTTTAGCTCTTTCCCCACATTCTTTGATGATAGTACGAACTTGAGCATCAATATGAGCAGCTACCTTTTCTGAATATTCTGGGCTTTCTCCAGAGCTATTACCGAGAAAGATAGGTTGGGACTGTCCTTCCAACGCCATTTGCCCAAGTTCGGACATTCCATACTTAGTTACCATATCTCTGGTGAGAGAGGTAATTCTTTCAATATCTCTACCAATAATGCTAGTTAATTCACTATCACCAAAAGTTTCACCAAAGATAACTTCTTCTGCTGCTCTTCTACCTAAAGCCGAGGTAATCATAGCCAAGATACTATTTCTGGTAATTAAACCATCTTCATCAGGAACAAATATAGTTAGTGCTTGTCTTTGTCCCCTGGGAATCAAGGTTGTTTTTGTTAGGGGATTATGATTAGGAATCAAAGTTCCTACTAAGGCGCAAGCAACTTCGCGATAGGCAATTAAACGCTTAATCCTACCATCTACTAAAGGTAATCCTTCCATACCCGCGACTACTCGATCGATCGCGTCATTAATCTCTAGCATGGTAACTGCTTCTTTCCGTCTTCTCGCTGTAAAAATTGCTGCTTCATTAAGTAAGTTAGCTAAATCAGCACCACTAAAACCAGGAGTACGACGAGCGACTGTTTCTAAAGAAACTTCTGGGGCTATTTTTTTATTGCGAGCATGAACTTCTAAAATGCCCAATCTTCCCTGAAAATCAGGATAATCTACCATAGTTTGGCGATCGAAACGTCCAGGACGCAAAAGAGCAGAATCGAGAACATCAGGGCGGTTAGTAGCTGCAATGACAATAATGCCACTGTTCCCTTCAAAACCATCCATTTCGGTTAGGAGTTGGTTAAGGGTTTGCTCTCGCTCATCATTACCACCACCGTAACCAGCACCTCTTTGTCTACCAACCGCATCAATTTCATCGATAAAGACTAGACAAGGTGCGTTTTCTTTAGCTTTTCTAAATAAATCGCGTACACGAGATGCTCCTACCCCGACAAACATCTCGACAAATTCTGAACCAGAGATACTAAAAAAAGGAACGGCAGCTTCACCAGCGATGGCTTTGGCTAGGAGCGTTTTACCAGTTCCAGGAGGGCCAATTAATAATACTCCCCGAGGAATTTTTGCGCCAATAGCGGTAAATTTTTCTGGCTGTTTGAGGAAAGTAACAATTTCTTGTAATTCTTCTTTAGCTTCTTCGATTCCTGCTACATCATGAAATTTTATACCTGTTTCCGCCTCCATCTGAAATCTAGCCCTTGATTTACCAAAATTAAATGCTTGTCCAGAAGCACTAGCGGAACGACGAATAATCATAACTAATCCAGCGAGTAGCAACAGGATAATGATTAAATTAGCGATTACTCCCACGGTAGTAGAATGATCGAGAGAAGAAGTAATTTCAAATTCTACATTAGTATTACGAATTTTCGGAATTAAATCTTGATTTTGAGCAAATAAAATTACTTCTTTGGGGGGGTCATTTTTGTTTTGCTCTTTTAAAGTAACCTTAGCCTTATTGGTAGTTTCATCTAGCTCTACTTTGGCAATTTCTCCTCGTTTCAGTTTTTGGATAAACTGACTATAGCTAAGATTATTATCTCTTACTCTCTGAGCTAAAGCTGGAGTTGTCAAGAAAACTGTTTGGAGAATCATCAAACTAGCAGCTAATCTATGCAGATTTTGGTACACTCGTTTACCTTTGCCCTTTCTTTTTGCTTTGTTTAAGGGAAGATTAGTGCCGATCTTATGTGACTGATTCTTAATTTTCATCTGACAATCTTAGTGTATTGATAGATTTTATTTACTGGTGAGCTTAAATTAAGCCTGAGGAAAAAAACTATATCTCTAGTGTGACACGTCTATAAATTAGTTAGTTAATTCAGTTGATTAAGGGAGAAAGCCAACCCTTCATCTAGGTTAATCTTGGTTTTTTTTGCCATAATTTGTATCTTGTAAGCTACTGCCAATTCCTTGAATAATGCCTTTACCAATTAAGCCAATACCTTTACCTATTACCTGAGTTAGAAGATAAACCATACCTTTACCCAAAGACGCTATTAGAGCGCGAAGACGAGGAGAAATTGCATCACGAATTTCGATAATCATAGTAGCTAGCCAAGGCAATCCTCGTAGTTGATTTAACTCTTCGGTGCGAGAAGCATAGACAAAAAAAGTTTGAATTCCATTCTGTTGCAAAATTAATAAACGGTAACGACTAGAAAAAATGTTGTTCGGATCGTCCCAATATTTCTCTTGGCGGTATCGCCAGGAAAGATCATTGCGAAAACGAGCAATTTCTCTAGTACTTCTATATTTAGGATGATAGAGATTATATTTAAATATTTCTAAATTGTAAAAATTATTCAAGAAAACCTGCAAAATTGCATTGGCAACTAAAATTATCAAATTTTCGATCAGCGTCTGCGCCCTATCTTGAGCTTCAGGAGAATCATAGCGATAGCTAGTGAAATCAACAATTAAAGGTTTTTTTTCTAATAAGTAAGCAAGTAAATCTGAAGCAAAGTAAATTTGATTAAAGATATTGCGCTGAACTATGAATGCTTCTTGTTCAATAATTTCTAAGAATTGCTCTTCAGTAATAACAATTGTCCCACCATAATGCCCGAAAAAAAAATCGACACTAGCAGATTGCCAGATTTCATGTAAATTATCCTCTATAGATAATCTACTCGGCTCTTTTTGTAAACTTTGAACTAGTTTATACAACCTACTTAAAACCAGATAAAGCAATTCTTTCCTTTTGGAAATTTGCAGAATGTCGATTTCTAAAGTAACATTGGTACGATTTGTTGCTTCTAATTCGATCGCGGTAAAGACCCTTCTAAAAATTTGAGCATTAACAGATTGCTCTTTTTCCAGTTCAGTAACTACCTCATAAGCAGATAATAAACAGGACTGATTGGGAGTATCTTTTGGCACCAAGGCTGGAGAACCAGGGAATTGCTGATTTTGATTAACAATACTGGTGGAAATCTGCTCCGAAATCAAGTGATTAACTAACCAATCTGCAGCTAAGAGTTCTCGCTTACGCCCAGATAAAAATAATCGGTCTAAAATAGATAGGCTGTTATTTTTTAGTTGATTATTAATTTCTTCTAGAGTAACTTTAATTTCTCTCTGTCCTGTTCTGCTTAGACGAGATAGCTTTTTTAACCAAAAATTATCAGCAGGAAGCTTGATTTCTTGCCAATAAGTTTCTCCTCCAGCAAGACGATGAATTGCACGAGCAACAGTATCTATATCTGTGCCTTTGTTACAATAGCCTTGTACTCCTAAGGTTTTCAGTGTTCTGAGAATTTTAGGTTCGAGGTAAGAACTGAGTAATAAAATCGGTAAATCACCATGCTTTTGCCTCAATTTTTGGCATAATTCCCAAGTAACGTCTTTTTTGCCTAATAAACGCTCTAAACCCAATTCTAATACTAAGATATCAGGTTGTAAGCCTTCATCTAGTTTGAGTAGAGCATCAGAAAGGTTATTAGCTTGAGCAATAATGTAAAAATCGGGATAAGATGCTAGAGCAGTAACCAAACCTAGACGGAAAATTTGGTCTCGATCGACAATCAGAAGTTCAATTCTGTCTTTAGTCATTATATTTATCTTTTTCTAACCTATTCCCTAATCCATCAAAGTATGAGTAATTTTATCTTGATAAAATTGGCAATTAAACCGATGCAATCGTGAGAATTTTGAGTTTTGATATTAATTGAAGGACAATATTTCTTTCCCGAATCTTAGCAATTATGATCGATCCTGATTTCCAAAAAAATCCACCTTTGATTTTAGTGGTAGAAGATAATGCTACCACTCGCATGATGATCCGTTCGATGATCGAGCAACAAGGGTATCGTGTCCTAGAAAATACCAACGGGGAAGAATGTTTAGAAACTTGCCAAAAATTTAAGCCAAGTATGATTTTATTAGATGGAGTCATGCCTAGACTAGATGGCTTTAGTTGTTGTGCCAAACTACAAAATATTTTAGGCGAAGATTGTCCCCCAATTTTAATGATTACCGCCCTTGATGATTCTGAGTCAGTCGATCGAGCTTTTGAGGTAGGAGCAACAGACTATATTACTAAACCAATTCATTGGCCAGTTTTATTGCAAAGAGTGAAAAGACTACTACAAACTCATTGGGCAATGAAAGAATTGAAAAGACAGATAGAAAAAGAAAGATTGCTCACCGAACAATTAGAAGCTGCCAATCAAAAATTAAAAAAGATCGCCTCTGTTGATGAATTGACTCAAATTGCTAACCGTCGTAGCTTTGACCAATATCTCAAGCGAGAATGGCATAGAATGAGCCGAGAAAAAGCTTATTTATCTCTAATGCTCTGCGATGTAGATTTCTTTAAGCTTTTCAATGATACTTACGGACATCAAGCGGGCGATCGCTGTCTCCAGAAAGTAGCTACTGTTTTGAGGCGTAATGCTAAGCGTCCTGCAGATTTAGTTGCCCGTTATGGTGGAGAGGAATTTGTCATTATTTTATCGAGAACTACGGCGAAAGGGGCAATGGAAATCGGGGAAAAGATCCGCCAACAGATTAAAGAATTAAGCATATCTCATGCTAGTTCTCATATTAGCACCGTAGTTACCATCAGCATTGGTATCGCCAGTATTGTCCCTATGCCTAGTTTTCCTGCCGAAAAACTGATTGCCAAAGCAGATGAGGCTCTCTACTGGGCGAAAGAACAAGGGCGCGATCGAGTTGTACTTAATCGCTTTACTATTTTCTAATCTTTATTTCCAGCTAAAAAAAGGTATTAAGCCCACTGAAGGAAACTTAATACCCAATAAAAATCAAGATCTAGAGCCAAAGATTAATTTTACTTACTCTACAAGATCTTCTTCATCAATCTCGATAATTTCCTCAGGCAAAATATCAGGACTCGAATCAAAAGAATTAGGGCGATCGTTAAAAACAGAATCTACACTTCTGGTGTAGGCTCTGGCAGTTTGGTCGTCAAGAATAACATTTTCATCTTCACTCAAATCTTTATAGGAACGTCGGGGATGAGGTTCTGGACTAGCAAATCCTTCTTCTGATAAGCGAAAAGTTTCGTAATTATCGTTGCCATAACCATACAAAGAACTATTACGGAAATTATCTTTTAAAGAAGAATTTTCCAGATCATTTCTGCTACCCAAAGGTTCTTCGTGAGTATTAAATCCAGTTCCAGCAGGAATTAAACGACCGATGATCACATTTTCTTTCAAACCTCGCAGCCAATCAGATTTGCCTTCAATAGCAGCTTCTGTTAGAACACGAGTAGTTTCTTGGAAAGAAGCAGCAGAAATAAAGCTATCTGTATTGAGAGAAGCTTTAGTAATACCTAACAATACAGGCGTATACTGAGCAGGCGCGCCACCCGTAATCGACATAGCCTCATTAATTTGTTCAATTTCCCCTAAAGCAACTAACTCCCCAGGCAGCATAACCGTATCACCACCATCTTCAACTCTGACTTTAGAAGTCATCTGTCGCACAATTACTTCAATATGTTTGTCAGAAATATCGATTCCTTGACTTTGATATACGGATTGAACTTGTACAACCAAAAATCTTTGGGCTTTTTGCAAGCCGATTAAAGAAGCTTCGTAGCAACCTTTTTCTTCTAAATAATAGTTGAAGAAAATCTCCAAGATTTCATGGGGATTTGCTGGACCATCAGTTAAAGGTTCCCCAGGATCTACTTTTTGTCCATCTGTAACTAGGGCATTTTGACCAGGACTGATGGGATAATCACTAATTACCCCATCTTCTTCAATGATTTTAATATCTACAGTTTCGTTTTCTTCGTAGACTACTTGACAAGTCCCTGGACGACGGCTCAGAACACAAGCTTCTTTGGGTTTGCGAGCTTCTAGTAGTTCTTCAATCCGAGGTAAACCTTGGATAATATCTCCAGTTTTAGCTCGTTCAAATACTAACAGAACTAGATTATCTCCTCGTTGTACTAAGTCACCATCATCAATATGCAATACTGCCCCCTGAGAAACTCGATAGGGACGAGCCTGGCGTAAAACAACTGTAGTTTTTCCCCCTTCTTTTTCAGTTATTTCTACAACTTGTCCAGATTCTGCCAATCTAAACCCAGAAGCAATTTTGGCTCCAGCTACTAGTAAATCTTCTTCTTGACATTGCAATTCACTTTTGGATATGTCCAAATCATGGGCAACTAAATCAGAATCTCTGACTACTAAGATCCGTCGAATCGCTTCTCCTCCTTCACGAATACCACGCACTTGACCAGCTTCTTTACATTTAATTTCTGTACGAGCAATTACTGCGCCTTTAGGTATTTCTTGCCCATCTTTTACCAAGATTCTGGTTTGGATGTTACCACTATGAGGATCGGCATCAGTATCTCGACGGAGTACGAGAGACTCTAAAATAACCATTTGCAATTGTTGGATTTCTGGATCGTCCTCATCAGTTTTTAACTCAATATCAGCACTAATATTGGCAACGGTCTCTCCTTCCTCAATTACATCAATCTCTAGGACTAATTGTGTAGTGAGTAAAGAAACACCATTTACTGATTTGACTCTCTCCCCATCTTTATAAAAAATACGCTGTACAGAACGTAATTCAATCTGGCGACCATCTTTGTTATTAATTGAAGCTTGAGAAGGAACAGCTGGTTCATCCGCTACCTGATATTCTTGAACTGGTCGCAATAATAAAGCGATACCTTCAGTTGTCTCAACAACTTCAGCATATTTGAGTTCTTCAACCTGTACTCCTGGTAATACTTCAGTTCCTGGTTGAATTAACTGCTCATGAAGACTGGGTTTAGGTTCATCTAGAAGATGAATTTCTCCTGGTTTGATAATAATCTCTCTTAAAATGTCATTTTTCTGGATTACTTCTGCTACCCCTGAAGACTGAGCAAAAATATCTTTGACTACTTCAGTTCCTGCTTCTACATATTGACCATCTTCTACAGCTAATAAAGAAATATCTTTGTTAACTTCATGGCTTTCTTCAGGAATCCAGAGAAGAGTACCTCCTTTAATTACTTCATAGCCTTGCTTACGAGTACCTTTACCAGTTTCGATTCCCGCATACTTAATGATTCCACCAGTTTCTGTTTTATATTGATCGTCAATTAATTCTGCTACTACTTGACTAGTCTGTACTTTAGTTCCTGGAGTGGTTTTCAGCAGAAAACGTCGATCATCAGCCGTATAGATGATATATTGTTCGCGACCACTGTCACTTTCAACTTTTACTTTGGCTTGATCTAGCAATACAGAAGCCGTAATCACTTCAATTTCCCGACTATTAGGAATCATCCGGATTACACCGCCACTATTAGAAATTAACTTGGTTTGAGCGAGAACATCTCCAGGTTGTACTTCACTACCATTTTTGACTACTGGTTCAGCCCCAGGTAGTAAATTATATACTTCTCCTGATAAAATCCACAGTAATCCTGGTCTTTGAGCAATACGAGTAGTATTACCTTGGCGGTCGGTTTTTTCTTCAGGAACAAGGTTGGCGAATAAAACTTCTCCAGCTAAGTGGGAAGCTACGTCTTTAGCTGCTTTTTCTGTAGAACGTTGTACTTTAGCTAAAGCGACTTCCGCTAATAGTTCTCCTTTCTTGACCGAATTTCCTTCAGTTACTGGTAATAGAGAGCCTACGGTTAAAGTATAGGCAATCTGCTCAGATTTAGTTTTCTCTCCCTCGGCAGGAATAAGCAATAATTCCCCAGCGGTTTCTACTTGTTCTCTTTCGTCACCATGACGGGTACGAACTTTACGGGTGCTTAGACCCTTGCCAAATTTGATTTTGCCCGCACAATCTGCTTTTATTTGTCTGGCTACTTCTCCTGTAAATACACCTCCCGTATGGAAAGTACGCATGGTTAATTGAGTTCCCGGTTCACCAATAGATTGAGCAGCAATAATACCTACTGCTTCTCCCATATCTACCATCTTGCCATGAGCCAAACTCCAACCATAACAGTGGCGACAAACTGAACGAGCAGCTTCACAGGTGAGAGGGGAACGTACCATGACTTCTTCGACGCGATCGCCAATTGTCTTGGCTAAATCGTCATCAATATCTTGGTTGCGTTTAGCAATCACTTCTCCTGTTTGCGGATCGATCACATCTCGAGCCAAAACTCTTCCTAAAAGACGATCGGAGAGGGGAATAAGAGTGCGATCGCCATCGGTCATTGCCCGCTTGCTAATACATCTTTGTGTACCACAATCTACTTCGCGCACAATTACGTCTTGGCTTACGTCAACCAGACGGCGAGTTAGATAACCAGAATCTGCTGTCCGTAGGGCTGTATCTACTAGTCCTTTCCTCGCTCCATAGGAGGAAATAATGTATTCGGTAACGGTCAAACCTTCACGGAAATTAGTTTTAATGGGTATATCAATAATTTGCCCTTGAGGATCTGCCATCAGACCCCGCATACCCACTAACTGACGTACCTGAGATAAGTTTCCCCTCGCTCCACTAAAAGCCATCATGTAAACGGAATTAAGCGGATTAGTACTCCTAAAATTAGTAACCACCTCATTTTTCAAGTTTTCTGAGGTACTATTCCAGGTATCAATTACTTTCTGAAACCGCTCTACTTCGGTAATTTCTCCTCGAACATAGCGTTGCTCGGTTTTTCTAATTTCTGCTTCGGCAGCTTCGAGCATTTGTCTTTTAACTGGTGGGACTTGTAAATCTTCTACGCTAATAGATACTCCAGCCCTAGTAGCGTAACGAAAGCCTAATTCCTTCAAATGGTCTGCCATAGTTGCACAGTGAGCAGAACCATAATTAGTATAAGCCCAGGCTATTAATTTTTTGAGACGACCTTTATCAACAATTCGGTTGTAGAATTTCATACTGTTCCTTTTTATCTGCTATGGCTCTTTATTTTGAATAGGTTTATGCTAGTTCAAGGGAATCTTGAATCGTTTTGTTGTAAATAATTCTGCCGACTGTAGTATGTAGATATTGGGAAAGCTGCTCTCCACTAGTAGTTTCTCTAACTAATCTTTGACGGTAATATTTGACTACACTGCCATCTGCGAGGTTTTCTGATTCAATCACCTCATTATCTGGTTCTAGGGTTTCTACTTCTCCTTCATAGCGTACCCAAACTTGAGCGTGCAAATCCAATTGCCCTTGTTCATAGGCATAAATAGCATCACTTAAACTAGCAAAACGACGACCTTCTCCTTTAGTCGCGTCGGGATTTTCGGCAGTCAAATAGTAACAACCCAAAACCATATCTTGAGAAGGAGCAACAATGGGTCTACCAGTTGCGGGAGAAAGAATGTTATGGCAAGCCAACATTAATAATCTGGCTTCTGATTGGGCTTCTAGAGAGAGAGGGACGTGAACTGCCATTTGGTCTCCGTCAAAGTCGGCGTTAAAAGCAGGACAGACTAAGGGATGGAGTTGAATAGCACGACCTTCAACCAAAATCGGTTCAAAAGCTTGAATCCCCAAACGGTGTAAAGTAGGGGCGCGATTGAGCATTACTGGGTGTCCGGTAATTACTTCTTTAAGTACTTCGTAAACGTTGGGGTCTCCCCGTTGAATCAACTTTTTCGCTGCCTTAATATTGTTGACCATTCCGCTATGAATCAGGCGATGGATAACAAAAGGTTGAAACAACTCGATCGCCATTTCTCTGGGCAAACCACACTGATAAATCTTCAGTTTAGGACCGACAACAATTACTGAACGTCCAGAATAGTCTACCCGTTTTCCTAACAAGTTTTGGCGAAAACGTCCCTGTTTCCCTTCAATAATATCGGACAGAGACTTGAGAGGTCGGTTATTTGCCCCGACTACGGTACGTCCCCGACGACCATTATCAATTAAAGCATCTACTGCTTCTTGCAACATCCGTTTTTCGTTACGGACAATGATTTCTGGAGCGAGAATTTCTTGTAGACGAGCTAAACGATTATTGCGATTGATTACCCGACGATAAAGATCATTCAAGTCAGAAGTGGCAAAACGACCCCCATCTAGTTGCACCATTGGTCGTAAATCTGGGGGGATTACAGGTATATAAGTCAGTACCATCCATTCAGGACGGGCTCCTGTAGCAATAAAGTTGTCAATTACTCGCAGCCGTTTGATTAATTTTGCCCGTTTTTGACCTTTGGCAGTACTAATTTCTTCTCTGAGTTTTTCGGCTTCTACTTCTAGCTCTACTTCTTCAAGTAATCTTTGAACTGCTTCGGCCCCAATTCCTACTTCTACGCCAATCAGTTCAGAATCTTCACTATATAATTGCTCTTCAATTTCAATCCATTGATCTTCGGTTAGAAGTTGCTTATAAGAAAGGTTCTGGGCATTACCTGGGTCTAAAACTACATAAGCATTAAAGTAGACAATCTGTTCTACATCCCTTAAGGGCATATCCAAAATAATACTGAGATAGCTAGGAATCCCTTTGAGATACCAAACGTGAGTTACAGGAGCAGCTAATTTAATGAAGCCCATCCGATGGCGACGTACACGGGATTCAGTTACTTCTACCCCACAACGTTCGCAGACAATACCGCGATGACGTACCCGTTTATACTTACCACAGTGGCATTCCCAGTCTTTCGCTGGACCAAAAATTCGTTCACAAAATAACCCATCCATTTCGGGTTTAAGAGTACGGTAGTTGATAGTTTCTGGCTTGGTAACTTCGCCGACTACCTGACCATTAGGTAAAGTTCTCGCCCCCCATTGACGAATTCTGTCGGGAGAAGCAATCCCAATTTTGACGTAATCAAATCTTTGTTCTAGTTGATTTCTCATTTTTGGCGATCAATAGATAGTGAATATTTATGTAAATCAGCTATGGATATATTTAGTAGAATTCTTGCCCAAGGGAACTCTCGATGTATATTCAGTGACCCGCTACTCTGTGGGCGTGCTTTCCTCGATTAGATTTCCTAACCGAGGTCACAGCACTTTTTGACTTAACTTTTGGGGTAAGTCTCATCTAATCTAAGCTTCTTCTTGTTGTAATTCTTCGCGGGTCAAAGACTCATAGGTAGGGCGATTGGGAGTACGACGGGAAGTATCTGCCATTAAGTCTACTTCTGCATCATTGCTACTACCATCTTCTGCTGTTTCTAATTTGTGGACGGCAATATCGAGTCCTAAAGATTGCAGTTCTCGCATCAGTACTTTGAAAGATTCTGGTGTACCAGGACGAGGAATTGGTTTACCCTTAACAATGGCATTGAGAGCTTCATTTCGCCCTTGCATATCATCAGATTTTACTGTCAATAGTTCTTGCAAAATATAAGCTGCACCGTAAGCTTCTAGTGCCCATACTTCCATTTCTCCAAAACGTTGACCACCTTGTTGCGCTTTACCACCAAGAGGCTGTTGCGTTACTAATGAATAAGGACCAGTAGAGCGAGCATGAATTTTATCATCTACTAAGTGAACTAGTTTAAGCATATAGGCTTTACCCACAGTAACTGGCCGATCGAAAGCTTCTCCTGTCCTTCCGTCATAGACTTTGATTTTGCCAGGATTAGCGGGATCGAATACCCAATCTTTTCCTGGCTTACGGGTGGCATCTTGCAGTTTCCCGTGAACTGTTTCCCTTGATGCTTCTTCTCCATGCATTTCATCAAAGGGAGTCATTTTAAACCTTAGACCCAAGTTTTCTCCTGCCCAACCAAGTAAACATTCAAATACCTGACCCACATTCATCCTGGAAGGAACACCCAAAGGATTAAGGACAATATCTACTGGGGTACCATCGGGTAAATAGGGCATATCCTCAATAGGAAGAATACGGGAGATAATTCCTTTATTCCCATGGCGACCAGCCATTTTATCCCCTACCTGAATCTTCCTTTTTTGAGCAACATATACTCTTACAACCATATTTGCTCCAGGAGGCAATTCATCTCCTTGTTCTCTGGTAAAGACTCTTACATCTACTACCCGACCTTTTTCTCCATTGGGTACTCGCAAGGAATTATCCCTTACGTCTCTAGCTTTTTCACCAAAGATTGCTCGCAACAGTTTTTCTTCTGGGGGTTGATCCGATTCTCCTTTAGGAGTCACTTTACCAACTAAGATATCTCCTGCTTCTACCCAAGCACCAATATGAATAATTCCTCTTTCATCTAGATGTCTTAAGGAATCTTCCCCGACATTAGGGATCTCTCGCGTAATTTCTTCTGGTCCTAATTTGGTTTGCCTTGCCTCAATCTCGAATTTTTCGATGTGGATACTAGTGTACACATCATCGTAAACCAGACGTTGACTAATCAGAATCGCATCTTCGTAGTTATAACCTTCCCAGGGCATATAAGATACTAAGACATTTTGCCCTAAAGCAATTTCCCCTCCTTCAGTAGCAGAACCATCAGCTAATACTTGACCTGGGACTACATCTTCCCCTACATAAACTAAAGGACGCTGATTCAGACAAGTATCTTGGTTAGAACGTTGATATTTCTGTAGTCTGTATTCTAGTTCTTTGCCAGGAGCTGGAGCGTGTTTATCATTTTCTCCTTCAGTAACTCTTACTTTAACACTTGTGGCATCTACATAAGTAACTATACCGTGAGTACGAGAAACTACTACCATCCCTGAGTCTCTAGCTGCTTGAGCTTCTAAACCCGTTCCTACTAAGGCTCTTTCAGGACGCAGTAGGGGTACTGCTTGCCGTTGCATATTCGAGCCCATCAAAGCTCGGTTCGCATCATCATGTTCTAAGAAGGGAATTAGGCTAGTAGCCACAGAAACAATCTGCATTGGTGAAACTGCTACATAATCTACCTCTTCTGGGGTACACTTAGAAAATTCTTGACGATAGCGAATCGGGATAATTTCTCCTGTTATATAACCATTTTCATCACTAGGTATATCTCCAGGAGCTACTCTTAAATCATCTTCTTCGTCAGCGGTGAGATAGAGTGGATCTCGATCGCGCAAGATGCGACCATTTTCGACAGGGTAGTAAGGCGTGGCTATAAACCCATAATCGTTTACCCTTGCATAGGTAGCTAGAGAACCAATCAAACCAGCATTTGGCCCTTCTGGAGTTTCTACGGGACAAATACGACCGTAGTGAGAAGGGTGAATATCCCGTACGGCAAAACCTGCTCTTTCTCTGGTGAGTCCCCCTGGTCCTAAGGCAGAAAGACGACGTTTATGGGTCAATTCTGCCAAAGGATTGGTTTGATCCATAAATTGGGATAGCTGAGAAGAGCCAAAAAATTCTTTAATCGCTGCGACTAGGGGTTTGGGGTTAACTAGAGCTGCGGGAGTAAGGCTATCGGTTTCGCTAACGGTCATCCGTTCTCGAATAATTCGCTCCAGACGATTTAACCCAACTCGCACTTGGTTTTGCAGTAATTCACCCACAGAACGAACCCGACGGTTGCCTAAGTGGTCAATATCATCAGTGCTACCTGTATCAAATTCTAAGTTAATTAGATAGTCGATGGCTGCTAAGATATCGTTGGGAGTGAGTACCCTAATTGTGTCGGCAACAGTTAAACGCAGTTTTTTATTTAATTTGTAACGACCAACTCGACCTAAATCGTAGCGTTTAGAATCAAAAAAGCGCGATTCTAATAATTGTTGACCCCCACTAACTGTAGGTGGTTCGCCAGGGCGTAATTTCCGATAAAGTTCGAGTAAAGCTTCTTCTTCACTGGGATTACCTTCTTTATCTAAGGTTTTTTGATAAAAATCAGGATGGCGCAAACCATCTATAATTTCATTATCCGATAGTCCGATCGCTTTTAGTAGTACTTGGGCTGATAATTTACGGGTTTTATCAATGCGAACCCAGACTAGTCCATTTTTATCTGTCTCAAATTTTAACCAAGCTCCTCGGTTGGGAATTAGAGAAGCCGAATAAGTACGACGACCATTCTTATCTGTTTCTGCTTTATAGTAAACTCCAGGGGAGCGAACAATTTGGTTCACAATTACCCTTTCTGCACCATTGATGATAAATGTTCCCCGATCGGTCATCAAGGGTAAGTCTCCGATAAAGACGTCCATCTCCTTGATTTCACCGTTTTCCTTGTTAATCAAGCGAGTAGGCACATACATTTGTACGTTGTAAGTGCTATCTCTGCGTTTTGCTTCTTCAACGTCATATTTTGGTTCTTTGAGTTTATAGTTTTCCCCAATAAAATGTAATTCAAATTTACCTGTATAGTCTGTAATTGGCGAAAAACTATTTAATTCTTCGATTAGTCCTTCTGACAAAAACCAACGAAAGCTAGAGCGTTGGATTTCAATAAGGTCTGGCAGTAGATTGTAAGATAAAGTAGTCATAAGATGGTTGGTAATGGAGACTAAAGCAAGTAACTGTGAAAGTGTACTTAATTGAAGTAAAAATCAAACAGTAAAGCTTGGCGACTTAAAGTTCAGCAAATTTATCTTTCTTGATAACAACTCAGATTTTTTTTGGTAAGATCAAATCATTGTAGTTGGAAGATTAATTGTCTAAACTAACTTCAAACGAAATTATCACTAGTGATTAAAGGAAATTTACTATACTTATCCTGATCGAGTAAAACTGACGATTTTTCTTTCATTTTAGCCCCACAAACTTGAGCTAAAGTTATCAACAGTGATTTCCAGATCATAACTTGGCTTTTTGAAAATATTGATGGTTTTTGCTTGGAGGCAACCTAGTTTAACTAGATTGTTCTTTCCTCTTTTTTTATTTTTGTTTGTTTATCTTATTGGTTTAGTTGAGAGAAGCTACTTTGTCTCGATCGCCTTTGGAGGAGGGCAACTCAATCCCAAAAAGCTGACAAGCATTAGCTGTAGTCTGTTGAGCTAAGGTTTCCAGAGAAATATTACGCAAGGAAGCAACCCGTTCCGCCACATAACGGACATAGGCTGGTTCATTTGTCTTACCTCTTTTTGGTACTGGAGCTAGGAAAGGACAATCTGTTTCTATTAGTAAACGATCGCTAGGAACCATTTTGGCTGACTCTTGGATAGAACGAGCATTTTTAAAAGTTACTATGCCACTAAAACTAATGTAAAAACCCAGATCCAAAAACCACTGAGTCTCCTCGACGTTTCCTCCCCAGCAGTGCATCACCCCTCTGACTGCGCCGACGTTATTATAGAAGTCTTCTAGGATCTCTTTTAGGTTTGAGGCTGCATCCCGACAATGGATTATTAAGGGTTTGTCTAATTGCTTAGCTATGTGTAATTGCTCACTAAAAGCCTGCTTTTGTTGTTGAAAATTGTCAGCTTTGTATAAGTCTAATCCTGTTTCACCAATAGCAACTACTCGCCGATCGGAATTAGCCAAGGTAAGAATCCTTTGAGCAGTATCCTGCTTCCACTTGTGAACATCTAAGGGGTGCAACCCAACAGCAAACGACAATTCAGGGAATCGATCCGCTAAGGATTGTATCCCCTGAAATTCATCTGGCTCTACACAAGAATGCACCAAGTGAACTACCCCTGCTTTCTGCCAATGCTCTTGTAGAGAGTTTAAACTTCCCTGAAATACATCAAAGTTGATGTGAACATGGGTATCTATTAACTGCATTTGCTTGGTGTGCTGCCTAATTTTAGATATAGAAATTAATAAATTGCCAAATTTACTAGTTGTTTCCCTATTAATTAAATGCTTATTGCCAAAATAGCATAGCTAAGAAGCATTTGCAGTTAATTCTTTGAAGGCTTTAGCAAGACTGGCCTTTTTTCGCGCTCCGTTATTACGATGTAATACATTGCGCTTAACTGCCTTATCTATTTTGCTGTAAGCTGCTGACATCATCTGCTGAATTTCTGCCATTTTTTCTGGGGTTGGTTCTCCAGAATAATTTTTAACAGCACTGTAATACTTTTTGATTAAAGTTCTCACTGCTGATTTATATGCTTTGTTGCGCAGTCGATTGCGCTCTGCTATTTGTATACGTTTGATTGCTGATTTATTGTTAGCCACAGTTTTCTTAAGAAAAAGTTGCTTAGATTTTATATATAGACTCAGAAATCTAAGTGTAACAACTATTACCTTCTTTAGTCAACTAAATATTTCGAGCGGACAAATCTTTTTATCCAATCAGATCGACAACCTTGTTTTTGGGAACATACGCTAGAATTTATATGTTATTAAAGTAGCTATCAATAAATAGAAATTGCTAATCTAGCTTACATTAATTGGCTTAAATTGATATGGGGACTCCATGCTGCGAATAATTAATCAGCAGACTGAGGCGGAAACTGAATTAATCAGAATTGGAACTCGCACTCACGGCGATGATACTCGACTAAAAGAAGAAACAGTGAGAGAAATCATTGCTACAGTGAGAGACAAAGGCGATCGCGCTCTAATTGACTACACTGAGAAATTCGATCGGCAGGTTCTCACTGAAGAGAAAATCAGAGTAAGCGGTTCAGAATTAGATGCTGCCTATCAACAAATATCTCAAGATTTACTGCATGCAATTCAACTAGCAGCGCAAAAAATTGAAGCATTTCATCGCCAAAAAATACCCAAATCTTGGGTGCAGTTTGAGGATAATGAAGTTGTTCTAGGTAAACGCTACACTCCTGTAGATACGGCAGGGTTATACGTTCCTGGAGGTAGGGCTGCCTATCCTAGTACGGTTTTAATGAATGCTATTCCGGCTAAAGTAGCTAAAGTACCACGGATAGTAATTGTGACTCCTCCAGGGGAAGAATTAAAGATTAATCCAGCAGTGCTGGTAGCTGCTCAAGAAGCAGGTATAGATGAAATATATCGCCTAGGTGGGGCGCAAGCAATAGCAGCTTTGGCTTATGGGACAGAAACTATACCTAAGGTAGACGTTATTACTGGACCGGGTAACATTTATGTTACTTTAGCCAAGAAAATGGTCTATGGTACCGTGGGCATCGATTCTCTTGCCGGGCCATCAGAAGTTCTAATTATTGCGGATGAGCAGGCTAACCCTATACACGTGGCTGCGGATTTACTAGCTCAAGCAGAACACGATCCTTTGGCAGCAGCTATTTTGTTGACGACTGATAGTCAACTTGCCAAAAAAGTTCAACAGGAAGTAAGCAAGCAATTAGAAAATCATCCCCGTCGTTTGCTTACGGAAAAGGCGATCGCCCACTATGGTTTAATCGTAGTAGTTGATTCTTTGGCAGAGGCAGCTAGGCTTTCTAATTTGTTTGCTCCAGAACACCTAGAGTTGGAAATTGCCGATCCCTGGACATTGGTAGAGCAAATTCGCCATGCAGGGGCTATCTTCCTGGGTAATTCTACTCCAGAAGCTGTAGGAGATTATTTGGCTGGACCCAATCATACTTTACCTACTTCAGGAGCAGCACGCTATGCCTCTGCTTTAGGAGTAGAAACCTTTATGAAGCACTCCAGTTTGATTCAATATTCCCCTACAGCCTTGAAGAAAATGTCCAGTACCATTCAGATTCTGGCTCAAGCAGAAGGTTTGCCTTCCCATGCTGATTCAGTAAGATTGAGAACGGAATAATTAACTACTAACTATTAATCATCAAAATGTCCTTAATTATCTTCACCGATTTAGATGGTACTCTACTAAATCAAGAAGACTATGACTATCAGCCAGCCATACCTATGCTGGAAAAATTTAAGCAAAAAGGTGTTCCGATAATTCCTGTCACTAGCAAAACTAGAGCAGAAGTAGCACAATTGAGAGAAGATATAGGCTTAAATGATCCTTATATTGTTGAAAATGGTAGTGGTATTTTCGTTCCTCAAGAAGATCGGCGTTTTGGGATTTCTGAAAGTACTTTAGAAAATAAATATGCTCTACAACTTCTTGGTTGTAACTATCAAGAAGCTAGAGCAGGATTAAGACAAATTTCTGCTGATTTAGGTGAAGATTTACGCGGATTTGGTGATTTGAGTTCTACAGAATTGCAATCTTTAACAGGGCTTCCTTTAGAAGAAGTACAATTAGCTCAAACTAGAGAATTTACTGAACCTTTCATTACCCCGAAAAATATACCAACGGCAAAAATTGAGTTCACGGCAGCGAAATATAATTTCCGAGTTTTAGTGGGCGATCGCTTTTCTCATTTGATTGCCAGTAGTGCAGGGAAAGGCAAAGCAGTAAATTGGCTACTCAAAAATTACCAGGCATTGAACCCAACTGACAAGGTTTTGACAGTCGGTTTGGGTAATAGTCCTAATGATTTAGAAATGCTCGAAAGTGTAGATATTCCCTTGGTTATCGCCAGCCAAAAAGGAGTACATCCTGGGTTAAAGGACAGAGGATGGGAAGTTCCCCACTCCCCTGGTTCTCAGGGTTGGGCAGAAGCTACAGCTAAGATATATAAAAAATTCTTTAGTTAAGAAGGCTTTTTAATAGATATAAATATTGCCTAAATCTAGTATTTATTTTTAGAAGTAATAATCTCTTGTACGGCAAAACCACCATAAAGAGTAATACCCAAAAAGAATAATGACATAAAAAACAAGCCAATATCTCCTTCTATAAGTATCTTAATTGATAAAAATCCTACTGCTCCACAAGGAATAAAACACAAAGCTTTTTTAATCTTTTTAGGAATTAATGCTAGAGCAAAAGGAAGTTCAAAAATAATTAAAGGGACTATAAGCACTAAGAAAAACAATATGACAGGTAATAATTTCTCCATGATAGTTTGCCTTTTATATGGGTATTATGGTTTTGATATTAGCACTAAAAAATGAGTGCTGAACTGGAAATTTCCAACACTCATAAATGTCGAATGTTTTTTTGTAGTTATTGTTACCTTAATCAAAAATAAAAGAGTAACACTTAGCTAATTTTAAACACCTTGAACTAAGAAAATATCCGACTACGCCATTTATTTAGACGTGCCTCTCCAATAGTAGCTAAACTTCTTGATTGAGCTATTTGTTGCTTGAGACTGGCAATCTTTTCTTGCTGCTCTTGAGAGCGTTGTTGTAGATATTCATAGCTACCTGGTTGAGCAAATATCCTTCTTCCCTGATTGGGAGTGGAAAAGCTGGATGCAGATTCACTGGTACTACTAACATCAGTTAGATAAGGTTGCCATTTACTCAAACCTGCTGCACCAATAGTGGCAAAAGACTGTAGTTCTTTTAATTGTTGTGACAAAGAAGCAATAACTTTTTCTTGTTCTTCACACTCCTGTTGCAAAGCTGGAGAAGGGGAAGATTGTGTAGCTTGAGTAGATACTACAAAATCTAATTTGGGCTTTAATGCTTCAGCTAGCAACTGTTCAATATTAGTAATTGGAACATTACCATCAGGATTGTTGTAAATAAGTGGTCGAGCCAATCTTGGTTTATTTCCTGACTTACCAGCTTTATCACTAGTAGAGACACTGGGTAACATGGCAAACATATTAGTATATCCCAGTAATCTTTTACCAGTTTGAGATTTATAACCTCGATAATAAGGCACTATATTTTCACCAAAGGCATCTTGATATTCGTCACTATCAATGTAAAAATCGATATCAGCTTCATAACCCTCTCGATCGAGAATGGTGCTATGATAAAGCGTTTCTTGATAGTCATCGGGAGCGCGACCAAGAAGGTGCTTGAAGTTTAACTCATGGGAACGGTAGCGGGGGCAATTATCAATAAATCTTGATTTGTACAATTCCGATTTGGCAACTTGACGCACAAACTCCCGAACGCTTATTTCTCCTCGTTTTAGTTGAGACTCAGGAACACTAAGGCGTTCACTTTCCATGATGTGGGCATTGCCTAAAACCTGTTTATATACTGCCCTAATGATAATTTCTAATTCTGCGGGAGAGCTATTGGGTATTAACTCCAGAGGGTTATGATCTGCTAAAGCTTTATATTGACCTTGCCAAATTGACGCTCTTGATGAAATTGTTTCCTCTTGTGGTGCTGATTTGACAATAGGTGTAGGCGCAACTGACTGGTAATTGTTGAGATTGAGAACTTTAGATAATAGCCGATTAACATTGGTTGGTGCAGGAGTCGGCTTCCAGGAAGAGGGCAGTGTTGAGAGAGGAATAATCGGGCTTGGTTTATTGCTTATCAGTGATTTTTGCAAGCGAGAGCGCGTACCAGCAAAGGTAGAGCGATCGCTGCTACAAGAACCACGTAATATTTGGAAAATATGAGTAAAACCAGCTACATTTTTGCCTGTCTGAGTTTTGTATCCTATATAATAGGGAACTGTATTGAAGCCGAAATTTTCCCCATACTCTTCACTATCAATATAGGAGTCTATTTCAGCTTCAAAACCGTACTCATCTAATAAGTGAGTATGTTGTACTATTTCCTCATGGCTTTCAGGAGCGCGACCAAGAAGATGTTTAAAATTCAACTCAATTGCTCTGAGGGTAGGACAGTTGAAGAAAAATAAAGAGCGATATAACTCAGATTTGGCTGCTTGTCTGATAAATTCTCTTACACTAATTTCACCATTTTTAAGTTGGGATTCAGAAATAGTTAGCCTTTCGCTCTCCATTACATGAGCATTGCCTAAAACCTGACGATAGGCTGCGCGAATGACAACTTCTACATCTTCTGCTGAATTGCTGTTCCAAAGTCCAACTGGTTCAAAATCTTCGTATAAACCTACTCCTAATTCTGATGCTTTACCAATTACGGGGCTAACAAAAGTACTCACCATAAAAACAAATCCTCCGATCTTAACTTATTTAACAAGAACGTTCATCAAATCTGGTGTAAAATCCTCCGTATTTAATCCAATACTGCTTTAAATCGTGATGAGGAGTATGTAGACTAGCTTTAGCTTGATACAAAATTACTTGACGATGATTGCCAATCCAAACTTTTTTGATAGGCTCGACAGAAATTAAAGTGCCACCTAGACTTTTAACGCATTCTTCAAACCTTTCAACGGTCGAATATTCTAAAGTTTCAAAAATAAAAAAATGTCCCGAACAAATTAAATGTCTACTTCTAATCCAGGCTTGCATTTTTTTGCTAGCCACTGGGGGCAACATACTTAGTTTTAGCTCCGATGCAATCATCTACTTTTTTTAGTTAACTACAATTATATTCACACTCTTATATTCAGTTTGTTCACTGAGTGATTAAGCTAGTTCGTGAGCAAAACTTTCTCGTTTTTCAAATCGTAATGCTCCTGCTTCTGAACCCCAAATCTGTTCGTGGGTATTAATGTCCATTCCTCTATCCCAACTAACCCAAGTAGTTTCAGTTAGTTCTACATCACTGATTAAATAAGTTTGTTTGCCTTGTTTTTCAATGATGCAACCATTCCCAGGCTCTACGCTTCCTCTCCAGATATTGCCCTCTGGTTTAAATACCATCGAACAGTTGCAACGTCGTTCAATACAATCAGGGGGTATGGTTTCGAGAATTTCGCGATTATGTCCTGCCCCTGCATAAAGATAGGCATCTTTGAGGCTATAATTTTCAATATAAATGTCTTCTCCTCGATCGACTAAACGATGTACTCCTTGACGGTAAGGAGTCCACAGATCGTAGTCATAAACTTGTTCGGAATAAAAGCCAATCCCTGAAAAAAATTCCCAGGGTAGAGGACGAAAAAAAATCCGAATATGAGCATAGTTTTTGGCATCAGCAAAGGCTTGTTTTTGATTACTAAAATCTCCTGCCATGAGTTGGGCTAAAGATATAAGTAAATTAGTTTTTTTATCTTTAGTCTTGTCAGTACTAGTTAACATTGTTAATTTTTCTAAAATTAGCTTTTTTAAATCTTCTCGATCGAAAACTTATTACTTATTACCTATTATTTAGAGTCAGTTAAAGAACGAATCTCCGATGAGAAAGAAGCCGTTACTACTCCTTTGCCATCACTAGTTTTAATTAAAGAAACACGAAAGCGCAAATTAGGTGTTGTAAACCAAATTTTTTCTTCTGCTGTTGCTCGATCGTAGTTGGTTGTTAGGACAAATGTCCCGTCTTCACTAATGTAATAGTTCCCCACAGAAGGAATAGTTTCTGCATATCCCTGTTCTCGAAGCAATTTACCTTTAGTCAAGTCCTCAGGATTGGGTATGGGAACTAAAATAGTAGAACCTGCCATAGTTTCTTCTTCATCCCAGTCTGATTCTCCCTCCCAACTCATTTTAAAAGGGCTAATAACTGTCTCTGGAGCAATGTCATGAGACTTGCATAGGGCAATGACTTGGGGATTATCTGACTCTATAGCTTCAATATCAATGGTGGAAGTTACTTCTTCAAAATGGCGGAAAGCGAGATGATGTGCGCTTCTTTGCGATCGCCATCTACCTAGCGAAAGCTGCACAAATTCAGTAATATTCATCAAAAATATAGTTATTTAAAAGAATAAATTCTGTTTTTATATTTATTGAGCAAGCTACTAGTAACTTTTGTAACAGAAAAATAGTAAGTAGTCGTTTAAGTTGAGATTATCATTAAGAAAACTTAGCAATAATTTAGCAATAAGCAAAAATAAGCTTATTCTCTTTTATTTGAATTGCTAATTGAGAGACTGGCAATTGGCTACTAGGATTGAATAAGATGCAAGGATTACACTTTTTTCCTCCAAAACCAATTACCAACCTTCGATTACCGAAATTAATCTTCTTCAATCCCGATCAATTAGTAACTTCAGTGATGCTGAGAATTTTTCCACCTAACTTGTGAATAGTCTGAATCTTTTGACTTAATTGAGCATAGCCCACTTCATAACTATTTTTACTCTGACGGAAGTTTCTGCCAGCACCTGGTTTAGAAACCGCAATCCGGAAACGTTTACCAGTATTGCTATAATTACCACTTCCTTTAGCCAGAGGCTTTATTTTAGTAGGAAGATTAGAGGCAATATCACTAATCAAGCGAGCATTTTGACCAGAATCACTAGTAGAATAACCACGTAACAAGCTAAATGTACGGTTAAAATCTACATTTTTACTACCAACTTGGCTGACAGCGTTACGAGGATAGGGAACTATATTTTCGCCAAAGGATTCGTTATATTCATCGCTATCAATATAAGAATCGATGTCAGCAGCATAGCCTTCTTCGTTGTAAATTAAGACATGACGGGAAATTTCAACTTGATCTTTCGGCGCACGTCCTAATAAGTGCTTACAATTGAGTTCGATAAACCGATATTGAGAAGAGTTATCAAAAAACTGAGATTGATACAGGTCAGATTGTGCTACTAAACGAACAAATCCTCTTACTGTAATGTCTCCATTGCGTAATAGAGATTCTGCACCGCTTAAGCGATCGCTCTCTAATAAATGAGCATTACCTAGAACTTGTTTGTATACTGCCCGAATAACGACTTGTAAATCATCTTCGGTAGCATTAGGACGCAACTCGATCGCTTCAGTATTTTGTATCCAAAGTGACATAGAACTATCCTCCTAATTTTTTTTTGAGGTCTTATTGTTGGTTATCCTTTGCCCTAGAAGTTTTCTCTGCTATGAGTATTCAACTTAATTAAGCGACTTCTGTAATACTGACAATTTTTGCGCCAGTACGGTTGATACGCTGAATTTGAGGAGTCATGCGATAGCCTGGCACAATGTATTCTGTGGTACTAATACGGCGAGGACTATCAAACTTAGAACCTTTGACCAAAATCTTGAAGGTTTTTTCAGTAGCATCTTTATAGGCAGCAATACGACCACCAGAAGAAGGAGATCCTACTTTAATAGAACTATTAGTAGCAATAGTATCTACTAGGCGAGAACTTTTAACTGCACTATCTACAGCAGCATAACCACTAACTAAAGATAAGCTGCGATTATAAGTAATTTGTTTTTTACCTACTTCGGTTTTTGCGCCAGTATAATAAGGCACTATATTTTCACCGAATTTCTCACTATATTCAGTACTATCAATATAGGAATCTATTTCTGCATCATAGCCTTGCTCAATACAAGTACAAATATGAGTAGAAAGTTCTGCTTGATCTATAGGAGCGCGTCCTAATAGATGAATAAAGTTTAATTCTACAAAACGATAAGGAGCGCAAGATTCAAAATAGCGAGCGCGATAAAAATCAGATTTGGCAACAGCACGGACAAACTCTCGGACAGTAATGCTACCATCACAAAGCTGAGACTCAGCAATTACCAGCCTCTCACTTTCCATAACGTGAGGATTGCCTAAAACCTGCTTATAAACAGCACGGATAATTGCTGCTTTATCATCGGCAGTACTACCAGACCAAAGCTCCATTGGTGCATCTAAAACTGCTGTCATTATTATTTCTCCTGAATTGATAAAACTTTGTCAAATTACTTGAAAATTAAGCTCAAATCACCCGAATGGGACACCTTTAGGTGTCCTAATTTGCTAATTTACTGGGGTAATACTGGCAATTTTTCCGCCTTGTCTGTGAATACGCTGATATTCTTGAGATAGCTTGTCATAAGGAACAAGATATACTTTGTTACTACGACGGAATTTAGAAACTCGATTTACTGCACCAGGAGAACCATAACCTGTTACTTCAATACGATAAATCTTACCGTTAGCTCCAGCACCAAATCCTTGGCGAGTTCTTGCCCCCAGAGTTGTATCTTGGAAAGACCAACCATCACCAGCAGCACCACCAGAAGGAGGAACTACAGCTAGTGGAGTTTCATTAATTACATATTGATTAAGTACAGGACTTTTTCCTGCTAAGCTACCTTTGAAATCGCTGCTAGAAGCACCGCGTAACATGGCAAAAACATGAGTAAACCCAACCATGTTTTTACTTCTTTCGGTTTTGTAGCCAAGATTGTCAGGAACAATGTTTTCACCAAAGTTATCTTGATACTCGTCGCTATCGAGATAAGAGTCAATCTCTGCTTCGTACCCTTGAGTATCTAAAATAGTACTGTGTTTTCTCATTTCTTCTAAGCCATCAGGAGTGCGACCTAGAAAATGTTTAAAGTTTAATTCAATAAAACGATAACGGGGGCAGGTATCGAAGAAGCGAGAGCGATATACTTCCGATTTACCTACTGCACGGATAAATTCACGAACGCTGAGTTCGCCTCGTTTAAATTGGGATTCTGGGATAGTAGCTCTTTCGCTTTCCATTACATAAGCATTACCCAAAATTTGCCGATATACAGCACGGATAATGGTTTCTGCTTCTTCTTCTGAGCGACCTGGTACGTATTCATAAGGAGCGGTGTCTTCAAATAAGGCAACACCTAATTCGGATGCTGGTCCAAAAGCCATTAACAAATTCTCCCTTCAGTAATTAATTTTCTCTGAATGAGTTTATAAATTTTTTTGACTACGTAAATTAAGGTCAACACAAGCAATATTCAAACCTTATTTGAGTTTTCCTCAAATACTAATTGGCAACAATTCTAAGACTCTTATAATCCATTGATAGAGAGCCTTGGATTGATATAATATTGACTTGCGTATACTTATAGATCGAACCTAGAGATTTATTTGGTAAATTCCTTAATCTTTAAGCTCAAGCTAAAACATAGCCATAATTCCTCCTTGAGGACTAAAATTTTCTTTATCTCTAGTTCAAGCAAAACGCAATGAAGCAAAACGCCAAAATTTAAGATTGATTTTTTGCTTCGCTACGCCTACTCTAGCTATGAGATTGTTAAAAAATCCCTAGATACCTTTGGAGGCTGATTCCTTTTTTTAGGAATTAATACCCATTTTAATTTTAAATGTTGCACTTAAAAGAAACAGTGCATTTTTAAAAGGGTAGTATTTTGTCAAGGTTAGTCGAATATAAAGATTAGATTTGTGAGTCTATTCTTGGTTGAATCTTATGTAAATGCTGTCTTTGCAAGACTTTACATAGCATAAGTTTCGTAACACCTTGATAAATCCATTTATACAATGCTGCCAGAACCCTTATCATCAAGTTTTGTAAAACTTAATAAGAATTATATTAAGTCGTATTCAGCTATACAGAATAGACATCTTCTCGAAACACTAAGTTATATATCTTTTTATTCGACTTCAAAACCAACTAGCAATACAACTACTTAACTTTGTCGAGCGGGGGTTAGAGGATTAACCGTAAATTCTGTGCGCGATCGCTCTACTTCTTGATAAGTCAAGTAATGGTATGTCCCTTCTGTTTTCCAGCTACCAACACAATCAGCAAAAAATTGTTGAAAAATTGCAGTATTCATTAATCTATTCGCCTTTGATTTCAATTTTAAACACTCGATCGATGGGTTTATCTTTTACTCTTTCATCCCAGTTAAGATCGGTCAAAAAGCTATCTGCTGAAGCTGTTTCCACTACATCAACACCCCATTCTCCTGGCTGAAGTGAAGTAGGAGAATCACTGATAGGGGGAGTAGTCTTTTTGCCACCCAAAATTAAAATATCGGGCATCTTAACATTGTCAGGTTTCTGTGACTTACGTTTCTGCTCTAGTATCTTGGCACAGAATTGACCTATTTTATCTGCGGAAAACTCATCTGAAGGGAAAATAATTTCTACCATCCAATGAGGATTATCGATCGAGCTACAGGCAATATTTGGTTTGTCTTGAAATCCATCGATGAATACTTGGGCAAATTTTTCTCTACTAAATTGAGGAAAGATATTATCTTTTAGCTCAAAGTTATGGGAGAGTAGCATTCTCCCTGTTGTCGGATTGCTCACTTATCTTGCTCGAACTATAATTTTTCTCTCGATCGATTATAGTTGACTATTGATATTACGGAAGGCGTGGATCTGAGAGTGGGGGATGCCAACCCGCTTTTACCCAAAATGAACGAGTGTTTCGGATTGAATCTTTTTGCTCGTAGCGTAAGTCATTGAGATCAAAACGGGAAACTGTAACTCTTCCTACAAGAGTATTCCCAATAATAGTTGTTCCATCTGCTGACAAAGTAAAATGTTGTCCCCATTCCTGTAATCGTGGATTGAATAGAGGAACTATTTTACAAGTAACTGAGTCGTATCCAGCTACAAAATTATAGCGACGTTCATTACAACGACGACAGGCTAAAGCTA
>JASJDI010000286.1 GCA_030065155.1 Xenococcaceae cyanobacterium MO_188.B29 | reverse complement strand
GTGATTGCACTTGCCGAGGAAACCTCGGCGTGCCTCACGCGCTTTTAGCTTTTAGCTAAGAAGAGAATCTTCTTAGTTCCGATCATAAGTGCAAGGAAAATCGCTCTAATTATCAAAAAACCTTGCACTTTAATAGTCTAAAAAAGCTGGAAATGCTTATAGATTAAAAGTTTTGACTTATTCAGCAAGCCCTAACTAACAACTAACAACTAACAACTAACTTTAATTTCTCCGACAACCTAATCTTGCCATGGCGTTAATTGCAGCAGGGAAATCAGGAGCAATTTTCGTAACTTCTCTATAGGCATTACAAGCTTCGTGATATTTTTGTGCTTTTTCTAAAGCTGTGCCTTTATTCATCCAGACAAAAGGATCTTGGGGTTGAATTGATTGAGCGCGTTCAAAAGCAGCTAGAGATTCATCGATTCTATTAAGGGAAGAAAGAGCAATACCTTGACCAACCCAAGATCTATAATCTGTAGATTTGATTGTAATTGCCCTTCTAAATGATTTAATTGCCTCAGAAGGATTATTTTGAATAAGAGCAAAACCTCGATCGCGCCAAGCAGGATAAAAGTTAGGATTAATACCAATGGCCTTATCGTAAGCATTGACTGCTCGTAAGGCATCTTTTAGCCCATCTTTTAATAAAGAACCTTTGTTATGCCAAATAATATAAGAATCTGGTTTAACTTCTAAAGCCTTTTCTAAATCAGATAAAGCTTCTTGATGTCCACCAAGAGAAAATAAAGCATTAGCTTTACCTACCCAGGCTAAATGAGAATCTGGTTTAATTTTGATTGCTCGCTGATAAGAATTAACTGCTTCATCAAAACGTCTTAACTTACTTAATACATTACCTCGATCGATCCAGGCAATAGTGTTCTTTGGCTCATCTTTTAAAACTCGATCGTAAGTTCTTAATGCTTCTTGGTAAACACGATTTGCTTCTTGAGGGCGACCCAGATACTGTAAAGCCAGAGCTTTATTTTGCCAGAGTTGAGGATTTAGCGGTTCACTGACTTGGGCTCTATTATATGCCATTAGAGCTTCTGCGTATTTACCCAAACCAATTAAAGCTGTTCCCAAATCGCTTAAATATTGAGCATTATCAGGATCGATTTTAAGTGCTTCTTCCTGAGCTAGCAAAGCTTCTTGATAATTTTCTAGTTTATACAATGCTCTACCTTTACGGTTGAGTGTAGCTGCATTAGCTGGTTCTAACTGTAATGCTTTCTTGTAAGCAGTCAAAGCTGCTGTAAAACGCTCTAGACGATAAAGAGCGTCTCCTCTTCCTTTCCAAGCCTGAAAATTGTTACTATCTAATTCAATTGCTTCTTCATAGGCTGCTAAAGCTTCATCAAACCTTTCTAGACGAAAAAGAGCATCCCCCCTTCCTTGCCAAGAGCGAGCTTGTTTCGGTTGAATATCAATAGCTTGTTGAAATTTTTGTAGAGCAATTTCCGGATTTTCAGGTAAGGTCTGTTTACCCTGATTCCAGTAGTAAAGAGGTCTGACAGTAGGAGAGAAAAACTCTAAACTAGCCATCAAAGATATCATACCCGCGATCGCGATCGCAATCTGAATTAATTCGATTTTTTTATTTCCTGGTAATGAGGTTTCATCTGAGCTACTTCCTTGACCAGAATAAACAATTCTACCTCCATCGTAGCCACTAGAATGACTCGGAATATAACTAGTAGAATCAGGACTAAGTTTATTAAGTTCCCCTAAGATTAACTCCGCAGAATGATAACGTTTACCTACGTCTAGGCAAACCATCTTATCGATTATTTTGGCTAATTTACGATTGATTTCTAATCCTTCACGCCAAACTATTTCTCCTGTTTGCTCATTTCTGGGAAATTTATCGGGATGTTTACCCGTTAAACACTGAATAGTGGTGATACCTAAAGCATATAAATCGCTACTTATATTAGGTCTACCAGCAATTTGCTCTGGTGGCATATAAGCTTTGGTTGTTTCTACTGGAGCAAAAGTTGTAGTTGCAGTTAGAGAGGCAATTTCGCGCAGTACACCAAAATCAATTAGGACAACTTTTTCATCACTATTACGAATAATTAAGTTAGAGGGTTTAATATTGCGGTGAATAACGCGATGTTGGTGGATAAAAGCCAAGACTGAGAGGGTATTTTGTAGTAAGCTAATCACTACTTTTTCACTTAAATGGTGATTCTTGTCTAGCTTTTGTTCTAAGCTTTCTCCATTGATATATTCTTGAACTAAATAAAATTCTTCATTGGCTTCAAAATGATCTAAAAGTTTAGGAATCTGATCGTGATACCCTAATCTTTCTAAAATTGGTAATTCACTGGAAAAACGACGTTCCGCTGCTTGTAAGGTACTGGGATCGCCTACGTGTAATTTAATTTGTTTAAGAATGCAAGGAGACTGATATTTACGCCAAAGATTCTCAGCCAAATAAGTATAAATACCAGATTTTCCGCCTAGATAACGAATTAGACGATATCTTTCTCCTACCGTTTGTCCGATAATAGTTAAGGGGTGAAGGTCATAGATAACTTCGAGCGCTGAGTGGTAGCGTTCTATCGATCTAACAGCTATCATCTTACGGATAATAGCTGCTAACTTTGAGCTAATTTGACAATAGTTTTGCCAACTTGTTTGCGAACCATTATCATCCTCTTCCCAAGATAAGGGAGATTGCCCTGTAATCGCATAAATGGCTGTTTGTCCTAAAGCATAAATATCACTACTAAAACTCGGTCTTCCCGTAATTTGTTCTGGGGGCATAAACCCACGAGTACCAATAGTTTGCGTTAAAATGGTATTCCCCCGCTCGTCATTTACGAGGGTATTAATCTCTTTAACTGCACCAAAATCAATTAAGACAAACTTTTGATCGCTGCGACGATAAATTATATTAGACGGTTTGATATCACGATGGATAACATCGTTTTTGTGAACAAAAATTAAGACTCTTAAAATATCCTGTAAAAGAGCGATAACTTCAGTCTCATTAAAAAGCTGCTTGCCGATTATATCTCGTAATTCTTCACCATCAATAAATTCCTGAACTAGATAAAACTCTTGTCCCTCTGCAAAATGAGCCAAAACATGAGGAATTTGGTTATGATTACCTAATCTTTGTTGTACAGAAGCTTCTTTAATAAACCTCTTTTTGGCTTCTTGCCAGGCTTGAGGTTGAGTTAATTTTGGTTGTAGTTGTTTAATAACGCATCTCGGACTTCCAGGCGTTTGAATATCTTGCGCCAAATAAGTTTGACCAAACCCTCCTCTACCTAATTGTTGCAGAATTTGATACCGTTCGCCAACGATGCTGCCAGGATTGTGCATTCTTGTTTCGAGATTGTAACCTGAATTGACAGAATTAGCCCAATTCTGTTGTGGATAAATCATGATTTACCCTAGCTAAAATAACCTATCTAAATTTTAAATAGTATTTATCTTAATTATGCTTTATTGATTGGGTGAGGAGAATTATTTGAATCAATGTATGATAACTCCCTGAACCTCTCTGGTGATTTTTTCTAAGTTTTGAAAACTATAAGATTGCATATGTAAGCCTGAGTTTAACATAATTAAAGATAGCTTGTTAATATAAATCCATTTACTTGTTTCGGCTAAACCAATGAAAAGACAAAATTTACTACTTAAACTCTTTGGAGGTCTTACTATTGGGATGGGCTTTTTCTGGTTCCATAACTCAATTAAGGCTCAGGAGTTTTATCATTTTCCCGCTAGTTTCTTTAATCCTGTGGCTAGTTTTTACCAGCAGGAGGAAAATCTCGATGTTATGGGTATGCTGTCAGATAATGAGGATTTTGAGATTATTGCGTTTTTGTTAAGAGAAAATTCTACCGCAAAATCTCTTGAGCAAAGCGAAGTTACTTTTCTCGCGCCTACAGATAAAGCCTTTCAGGCTTTACCTTCGGATATTCGCGCTAAGCTATCTCAACCAGAAAATCTGAGTAAGCTGATCGAATATCATACTATTGGACAGGCAATTCAAGATGAAGATATTAAGCGTGGTCAAGTAAATACATTACTAGGTAATTCCGTTACTATTACTGGTTTCCCTGTAGGTAATAAGTACGGAGTAAAGCTTAATGATGCCATCGCCAGCGATCCCCTCCCTGTTAGCAATGGGGTGGTAGTGCCTATCGATCGAGTTTTGATTCCACCTGGTTTTTAAGTAGTTGGTAGTTAGTAGTTAGTAGTAAACCAAGAAACTTGAAACTTCTACTCCTCTGCACCTCTGCACCTCTGCTCTTCCATACCCCTGCTCCTCTCATTTGTAAACTTAATAAATCTACTTACTAAGTTTATTCTTACTTTCTATAATGGGGATTACTTTCGCTTGAGCGTTTTCTCTGGCTACTCTAATCAACAATCCTGCTAGTAGTAAACTAGCGATCATCGAATTAGTGCCATAGCTGAAAAAGGGCAAAGGCAAACCTGTAGTGGGTAAAGAACCTACTGCCACACCAATATTGATTAGTGATTGCCCTACCATTAGTACCATTACTCCAATAGCTATCAATCTGGGAATAGGATGACGGGCTTTTACAGCTACTCGCAAAGCTAGAGTACCATAACCAATTATGAGCAATAATAGTAGTAAACAACCAATTAAACCAAATTCCTCTGCATAAACAGCAAAGATAAAGTCCGTAGAACGAATAGGTAAATAAGATAATTTTTGTTGAGAAAGTCCAAACCCTACACCAGAAAATCCTCCAGAGGCGATCGCTAGTAAACTTTGAATTAACTGATAGCCTTTACCCTGATGATCTTGCCAAGGATTGAGAAAGAAAACAATCCGATCCCACTGGTAAGGATTTAAACGAATACTAAATATCGCTAAACTTAAGCCACCTATAGCTGTAACTAACAAGTGAATCCAAGGTAACTCTGCAGCAACAGCAATTAACCATAAACTCATGCCACACAACGCTGTTGTACTCAAGTTAGGCTGTTTTAAAATTCCTAGTAAAACGAAAGCAAAGACCAGTAACCACATTAAACGGACACTATTATTGAGCCTGTTCCATTTGGCAAATATATAGGCTGCTTGCAAAATCAAAAATGGTTTGATTAATTCTGAAGGTTGAAGAGAAAAAGGCCCAATACCAATCCAACGACTAGCTCCTAAAGTAGTTTTACCCAAGCCAGGCACTAAAGTCAGGATAATTAACACCAAAAATAATAAAACCATCCACGGGGAAACTCGTAAAGTTTTTTTGAGGGGTTTCTGCACCAGAATGGTAAAGCCAACAAAACCGACTATTACCCCTACTAGTTGCCGTTTCAACAAATAAAATCCATCGTTGTTATTGATTATGCCTTCTGGATAGGAAGCAGAGACTAAAGTTATTAAACCAATAAACAGCCACAGGAAAGTTAACCAATGCAAAAGACGAGCCTCTATTGTCCAAGAGCTTACTTCTAACTTTACTAAAGAGATTAGGTTTTTTAGCGATCGCTGCACAATTGTCCCTATCACAATTCTTACTGTTGAGAGCCTACATTCTAGCTGAGTTTAGCATCTGCAATAACGGATTTTAGATAATTTCCTAGATCGACAAAGATCGAGCGCAATGATTGTGTTGAAATTATTTTTAAAATTTACTATAACAGTGTTACTGACAAAAACACTGTTATGAAAACTAATAAGGTTACAAATTTTCGTGCAGCACAAGAAAAGCATCAGCAAAAGCTACGCCAAGGAATTTTAGATGATGCTAGTAGTCTTCTTATCCAAGAAGGTGCGAGGGCTCTAAGCATGCGTCGAATTGCTGATTTGGTAGGATGCTCAACTACAGTTCTTTACACCATGTTTAGTAACAAACAGGGTTTAGTAGACGAACTTTATCTAAGAGGCTTTGATATGTTGCAGAAGTCTTTAGAGGCAGTCTCTTATTCAGATAACTTAAGAGAATATGTCTACTCCCTGGGTTTTGCCTACCGAGATTTTGCTTTAGCGAACCAAACTTATTACTCAATAATGTTTTTCAAAGTTATTCCTGAATACACTCCTAGTGAAGCTAACTTAAAATTAGGTCAATCAAATCTCAAGATTTTAGTTGAAGCTATTCAAAATTGTATTGATGGTGAAAATATAGCTGAAGATGAAGCTTGGGAAATTGCTCGTGTAATTTGGGCAACAGTTCATGGTCAAGTGAGTCTAGAACTTACAGGGTACTTTAATTATCCAGGGGTATCACCACAACAAATGTTGGAGAGAGCTTTGCAGGCATTGGTTAATGAATTTTTTCCAACCTAAATAAAAACCGATGAGTCAATATTATCAACAATCTTGGTTGCTGGTCTTTTTGTCTGCATTTTGCAACAGTATTGGCACGGCACTTCTCAAACAATCGCGTTTAGCAGCCAACAATTCTAACTTTCTTGAAAGTGTTGTTTCTGTTTGGTTTATTGGCGCGCTTGTTGTCTACAGCATGGGAATGCTGTTAGGTACTAAAGCACTAGAGAAACTTCCTGTTTCTGTTTTAACACCAGTGTCTCAGGGTACGTCATTTTTTTTTAATTGCGTTCTTATCCTATTGGCTATTTGATGAACGCTTGACCCTTAATCAAATTATGGCGACAGGTTTGATTTTTACAGGAATTATTCTGATGACCCGTTGATGCTTGTATCTAAAGATTATTTAAGAGAATGAAAATATGACTCACTTTGGCATTCTTTCTTTAGCAGCTACTGGTCACTTAAATACCCTGATCCCTCTTGGTTATGAACTCAAAAGACGGGGACATAATGTTACTTTTTTGAGTAATGCAGAGGCTCAAATCCCAGTGCAGACAGCAGGTTTTAACTTCAGTGAAGTTTACTCGCCAATCGATCGAGATAAAGTTATTTCCAGACAAAGCACTTCAGTAATTTTAGAAAAGATCGATCGATTAAAAGATATACATCACACTCTACAAGAATTTGCCTCAATAGCAGAAACCAGACTTAAGAAAGCTCCCCTAATTATCAAAGAACAAGGAATTGACGCGCTATTAGTAGATGCGTCTGTTTTTGAAGGAGGAACGATCGCAGACTATCTAAATATTCCCTATATAACCGTGTTTTGTGTGTTACCTTTTTACCAAGATCTAAATATTCCACCTATTATGACGACTTGGCACTACAATCCTGCTTGGTGGATAAAACTTCGCAATCGTATGGCTTATAGCTTATTTAACTATATAGCTTCACCAGTTTGGCAAGTTATTTCTCATTATCGCTCTTTGTGGAATTTACCCGCTTACATCCACACCAACGATATTTTTTCTCAACTTGCTATGATTACTCGCCACATTCCTGAATTTGAATTTCCCCGTCAACTTCCTTCACACTTTCACTTCACAGGTTCATTTCATAACTTCATTAAAAGACCACCTGTGGCATTTCCCTGGTCAAAATTAAATGATAAACCGCTAATTTATGCTTCTATGGGAACACTACAAAATCGCCGACATTATATTTTCCAAACTATAGCAGAAGCCTGTGTAGACTTAGATGCTCAACTAGTCATTTCTCTTGGTGGTGGAATTAATCCAGAAGCTTTACCAAATTTGTCTGGAAATCCTCTAGTAGTAAGATACGCTCCTCAATTAGAAATCCTACAAAAAGCCAGCCTCAACGTAACCCATGCTGGACTAAATACAACCCTAGAATCATTAAGTTATGGCGTACCGATGATTGCTATACCTATTACTGACGATCAACCAGGAGTAGCAGCAAGAATTGCTTGGACGGGAGTAGGCGAATTATTACCCCTCTCTCGTTTAACTGTGAACAGTATGAGAAAAGCGATCGAACTAGTCTTAAAATCACCATCCTACAAACAAAATGCAGTCCGTCTGCAAAAAGCTATTCGCCGTACAGAAGGAGTAAATCTCGCGGTTAATGTTATTGAACAGGCTGTATTCGGTGATTGCTGAGAAAACTTATACCTTCAGTAGACTTGTTTTGAACATAGACGACACAAGAGAGTAAAATCATTTTGATTTAGTCACTCGATTAATCTTCCTCTTATTCTGAGCTTACCAATTTTTCCTCAGAGTAAATTAACCCAGATATTTACCAAATATTGATAAAGATTAGGGTAATATACAAAAGTTTTGGATTGAGAATATATCTGATTACTAGCACTTGGTCGATCGCTATCGATCATCAAATATACTTACGTATTTACACTTATAAATTCCATGGATTAGTTTAATTAAAAGCGAAAGTTTTGTCTTTTTATCGTCAAAGTTTTGTCTTTTTTTATCCAATAATCTTGGATTTTGTCTTATTTTCAGAGATGGCAAAAATTTTTTCACTTAAATATAAAATAAAAACAAAAAATATAGTAAACTACTAGTGTATACGCTAAATATACATATAGTCTTTCGTTGGGAAAATTAAGAACTTTGCCTGGCAAATGTTCTATTTTCTTCTTTACCTTGTAAAAAATATTTGCTAGTTTAAAAAATATAAAGAATCTGTAAATTCATGGATCGTTGTAGCATATATACTTT
>JASJDI010000285.1 GCA_030065155.1 Xenococcaceae cyanobacterium MO_188.B29 | reverse complement strand
CAAGATGTGACTCTTACTTACGGACAATTAAATGACTTTTCAGAGGCACTAGCTTGGACGTTATATCGGCGTGGTTTTCGCAGGGGTAATATTGCTGCTGTTATGCTTGAACGCTCGGTTAATACGCTCGTGGCAATAATGGGAGTTTTAAAAGCAGGAGGAGCATATTTACCCCTTGATTTTAGTCATCCATGCAGAAGAAACGAGAAAATATTAAATGATAGCGGGGCTACTTTATTAGTTACAACATCTCAACTAATCTGTAATTCTCAAAATACTAGATTTAAATTTGAGGATAATCAAATAGTTTATCTCGATCTCGAAGATAAAGAATCACAATCACAATCGTCATTTTTAAAAAAACAGCTTCCAAATTTTAAAAAAGATACCGATCTTGCATACGTAATGTTTACTTCAGGCTCTACTGGTGAACCAAAGGGGGTGATTATTGAGGAAAAGAATGTTATCAATCTCGTCAATTCTCTAGAGAAAACTGTATTTAAAGATTTTTATCATTCTCTTAATATTGCGATGGTATCACCTTATATTTTTGATGCCTCAGTTCAACAAATTTTTTCTTCTTTACTACTAGGTCACACATTATTTATTGTTCCAGAAGATGTTAGACTCAATGGCAAAAAGCTCGTTCAATTTTACAATGATAATAAAATTGATATCTCAGATGGTACGCCCGCACATATAAGAATACTTGATTATACCTTAAAGATTACAAATCAAAAACTTTGTGTGCGTCATTTTCTGATTGGTGGAGAAGAGTTGAGAGCAGAGGTAATTATAGAATTTTTATCAAAATTTGATGATTCTCCACCCCAAATCACAAACGTTTACGGTCCTACAGAGTGCTGTGTCGATTCATCTAGCTACCAAATAGATCTTATTACAATTAAAAAACTTGGTTTTGTTCCAATTGGAAAAGCACTATCCAATATTAGTATTTACATTTTAAATGAACAGCTTCAGTCTCTTGAAAACGGAGAAGCTGGAGAAATTTGTATTGCAGGAGCAGGAGTAGGCAGAGGGTATATCAATAAAAAAGATTTAACCGAGCAAAAATTTATTCAGAATCCTTTTAACTCTAGTGAAAAACTATATAAAACTGGAGATATAGGTAGATTACTACCAGACAAAAATATTCAATTTTTAGGTAGGCGAGACAGGCAAGTTAAGTTAAGGGGATATCGAATAGATTTAAAAGAAATTGAATCTGCTTTGTATCGTTATAAAAATGATTCTCTAGCTAACTCAAAAAAAGAACGTCCCGAATATACTGAGAATCAAACGCAATTAGTTATATGTGAGAAATGCTTGTTGAATTCTAGATATCCAGGAATTACATTTGAACGGGGAATTTGTAGTGTTTGTCGTCAATACGAAAAGTATAAAAAACATTTTCATTCTTACTTCAAGTCTCTTACTGATTTCAAAGCTTTGATGAAAAAAGCTAAAACAAGTAAATCCAGCATTTACGATTGTCTTTTACTTTTTAGTGGCGGAAAAGACAGCACTTATACTTTATTTCGTCTTCTTGAAATGGGCTTTAATGTCCTTACATTAACCTTTGATAATGGATTTATTTCAAAAACAGCCTTTAAAAATATTTCTCGAATAACTAATCAGTTTGATATTCCTCATATCACTTGTAGCACTGAAAACATGAATGAAATTTTTTTAGAAAGCTTAAATTCTGATAGTACGGTGTGCAGTGGATGTTTCCGAGCCTTAACTTTAATTAGTAATCGTGTAGCAAAGGAAAAAGGAATAAATGTTATTATTACAGGCCTATCACGGGGTCAAATACTTGAAACAAAACTGCAACCTCTTTTGGAAACTGGAATTGATGATTTAAAGGAAATCGACAAGAGACTTTCTCTACACCGTAAAATGTATTATTTTCAGAATGATAAAATTTCTAATTTGCTTAATATTCCTATTGATGAATCATTACTAGAAAATATGTATTTTTTAGATTATTTTCAATTTGATAATAGTACTGTTAGTGAAATAAAAGACTATTTATCTAGTCAAGACAACTACTGGCAAAAGCCTCAAGATACTGGATTATGTTCTAGCAACTGTAGAATTAACGATGTAGGAATTTTTGTTCATAAGACTGAGAAAGGTTTTCATAATTATGCAGCATCTTTAAGTTGGGACTGTCGATTAGGACTTTTAAAAAGAAATGAAGGATTCAAATTACTTAAAGAGGAAGTAAACTCACCAGTAGTTGATGAAATATTATCGCAACTCAAGTACATACCTAAAATAGAAAATACAAAACCCATACAAAATGTAGCAGTCGTCTTGAAGCAGGAAAGGTGTAGAGAACCTTTTTTATGTTCTTATTTCGTTGCTAACTCTACTGTTAACATTAACGAGTTGCGCGAATATTTATTCAAAGAACTTCCTGAATATATGATTCCAGCTAGGTTTATTCAAGTGGAATCATTACCATTGACCAATAATGGCAAAATCGATTTTGTAAGCTTATCATTAATGCCTGGGAAAAATAAATTCGACAATTCGATTATAGATTCGATTTCTGATACAGAACAAAAATTGCTTGGTTTATGGAGTAAGGTGTTAGGACAACCAAGCATAGGGATTGATGATAACTTTTTTGAAGTAGGTGGTGATTCTGTTAGTGTTACAATTCTTATATCGCTAGTCGAGAAAGAGTTTAATGTTGAATTTTCAATTGAAAATGCATTATCAACACCTACTATTAAAGGATGGGCAACTTTATTAAGTTGTAGTTAAGGTGTTTGAGTCTTGCTAGTTCTACTCCTTATTATTCAGCTCCTAAAGATTTTAAAGAATCTTTTTCGATTCCTTGAACTCCAGTTACCCCAGAAATTTTCATATTGTGATAAGGTTTTCTTGGTTGAAGACTGCCTGTCAAAGATTTACTCTTAACATCCCAAATTTTAACTGTTTCATCATCACTGCAACTAGCTAACAGGTTTCCATCAAAATTAAAAGCTACCGAAGAGACCTTGCCTTTGTGTCCTTCCAAAGTTTTAATACACTCTCCATTTTTAACGTTCCAAATTTTAGCTGTCTCATCATCACCGCAACTAGCTAACAGTTTTCCCTCAGGATGGAAAGCTACCGAAGAGACCTTGCCTTCGTGTCCTTCCAAAGTTCTAAGAGGCTCTTCATCTTCACTCTCTACGTCCCAAATTTTAACTGTCCCATCATCATTGCAACTAGCTAACAGATTTTTCTTAGGATGGAAAGCTACCGAAGAGACTTTGCCTTTGTGTCCTGTCAAAGTTTTAAGAGGCTTTTCATCTTCACTCTTTACGTCCCAAATTTTAACTGTCCCATCACCACTGCAACTAGCTAACAGGTTTCCATCATGATTAAAAGCTACCGAAAAGACCCAGATAGTAGGACCTTTTAAGGTCTTAAGCTCTCTTATTTTTTTACTATCGATATCAATGTCCCAAATTTTAACTATCCCATCATCATCGCAACTGGCTAACAATTGTCTATCAGGACTAAAAGTAATTCCTCGTATCCAATTCCCATGAGCTTCTTCTCTAGTTAATAAACATTCGCCATTATCAGCATTCCAAAATTTTATAGTTCCGTCATAACCGGCACTAGCAAGCATTTTCTTGTTAGAATCAGGAGCAAAGCACACGGAACAAACTTGATCTTTGTGTCCTGATAGAACTTTTGGTTTTGCACCAGTACGATCGGAATCTATATTCCAAATCCGAACATTGTTATCTTGACTACCGCTGGCTAACAAGTTGTTTTTAGGACTAAAAGCAATTGTCCATATAGCATTTAAGTAACCTTTCAAAGTTTTTATGCACTGCCGAGATGTACTATTCCAAATTTTTATTGTTTTATCATCACTACCACTAATAAAAGTTTTACCATCAGGGCTAAAAACAACTGACCACACTCGCTTTTCATGTTCTGTTAAGGGTTGAGGTTGAAGACATTCTCGACTTTCTATATCCCATAATCTTATAATCTTATTCTCACTACCACTGACAATAGTTTTACCATCAGGACTAAAAGCAACTGAAAGAATCCATGGTTCAATTTTAGAATTCGCTTGAGGAATAAAAAAAGAACCCAGAAATGAACCATCAATTATAGATTTCTCAGTTTTATATATAGAGTTTTCAGTTTCATTTGCAATGATCTTTGAGATATCCCAAAGTTTTACTATTCCCTCTTTACCTCCACTAACGAGCTTTTTACCATCAGGACTAAAGCTGACTGACCAGACCCATTCCTTGTCCGCTTCAAATTTGGCTAACTCTTTGTTGTCTTTTATATTTAGAAGAACAATTTTTCCATCATAATCTCCACCAGCAAGTAGATTAAATTCCCGATGATATGCTAGTGAAATTATCCAGTTCTTATGCTCTGATATGCACTTTAGACATTCGTACTTTTCATTTTTTTTTCTCCATAGTTGAATTTTTTTATTACCTCCTCCGCTAGCCAAGGTTTTATCATCAATAAAAACTACTGACCAAACATGAGACTCATTTTCTTCTATTTTTAAACTATCCAAAGGTTCAGAAGAGACTTCAGGTTTAGAAGACTCTTCTATATTCCAAAGTTTTATTGTTCCATCATCTACAGCAGTAGCCAGGGTTTGACCATCTGGACTAAAATCAACACAGCGAACCCAATCATTATTTTCAAAAATATTAACTAATTTAGTATTATCAGTTGTCCATAAACGAATTTTTCCGTCATCATGACCCGTGGCGAAATATTTTCCATCAGGAGAAAATTTTACAGTGAGAATATTCCCAAAATGCTGATAAAATAAACAATTAATAAATGTACAATTAGAAAAATTACTATTATGAAAAATAGTATCGGTAAATGAAAAATGTCTAATTTCTAAGTTAGAGAAATCTCCGTCGGCAAATTTTATCTCCTTTTTTTTCATTAAATTTAAAATATTACCAGCTGCATAACCTACCTTAATAGAATCTTTTTGTAATTTTGATAAAATACTTTTTAATTTAGATTTTATATCAATTTGGCTTTTTTGTAATTGCTCTAGAATTGGTTTTAAAAAGATATTAACTTGAGTTTTACTAACTCTTTCTGATTGAAGTTTTATTAGTGCATAATTATTTAGCATTAAAGTTTTGCTAGTATTAATTTCTTGGCAAATATTATCGATGAATTTTTCAGTCATCAACTCCATGAGTACAGGCAGAATTGTAAAGCCTTTTTCTGTACGTTTGAGAGGCAATTTTCGTTGTAATGATTGCAGAGTTGACGGAATTTCTCTTGCTGATGGAGATAGGATATCTTCTTTTAGTTCTGCAATTGAAACTGGAACACGATTAATCGCTAACCAATACATAATTTCTTTTTCGGAATCTGACAAGCGTTTAAAATGCCAATTTAATAATTGATGCACATCTTCAATAGCATAATTTCCTTCTTTTAGAAACTCAGAAATATCACCTAAAAATACCTCCTCAATATGTTTGGCAACGATTTCCAGAGCTAAAGGATTATTATTGTAGAAAGCAATAAGTTTTTTCCATTCTTCCTCAGAGTCAGAAAATTTATCAATATTTGTGTTTCTTGCCAAAATTTCGCGACATTCTGCCAATTCAAGCCCATCTAATCGTATCGATCGAACCTTTTTGGTCTTTATTTCTTGTAAGACAATGTCTTGAGGTTTCTCTCGACTGGTCAGTAGCAAGCAACTTCGGTGAGGAACTTCCCCAATTTGTTGGATTAGTTTACCGTATCCCTCATATTTCGTTAAATACTGCTCTGAGGGGCTACCAGGTTGTAAAATCGCCTCTGCATTATCCAAAATCAGTAGACAACGATGCTCTTTTAAATAGAAGAGCAATGTTTGTAATTGCTTGTCTATGTTGTCTGCTAAGTAGATTTCCTGTTGCTCAGATAGGAAACTAATTAGATCCGCCAGGATGTTTGTAATTGGTGGAATATTAAGTAAACTTCGCCAAATAATAAAATCGAACTCGTTTTCGGCAGCAAGGCTTTTTGCTAGCTTTACCGCTAAACTTGTTTTACCGATGCCTCTCATGCCTATAATTGCAACTACTTGGCAGCGATCATCAATAATCAACTTCTTCAACTGATCTAATTCTTCTTCACGCCCAATAAATAAGGGGTCATCGTCAGGTGCTGTTCCCCAATCTTGAAAGTTTTGGTCTTTTTCTTCTTCCTCAACCTCAGCCTTCTCTAAAAATGTATCAGGATAATGATTCGTAAGTTCATAAATATAAAGACCCCAGTACTCTGCATAAATTTCGAGCTGCTGGCGTTCAGATCTTATTCCTATATGTTTTCCTGCTGAACGAATACTTTCGAGAAGAGTTTCTGCCTCCTTAACTAGGGACTCATCTTTTTTTGAATCCTTTTGTTTTCGTAACCGATCTCGTTTTTGTGACAGCTTTAGATGCTTTGACCATAAATTCTTGAACTCTTCACTTGGATAATGCATAGAAGCAATAACCTCCTGTTGGTTAGCTTAATTAAGCTAGTTATATTCTATAGGACTTACGCATCGTACAAATTTACTATATAGGTATTAACGAAAATACGTGGTTTCAGTCTTATTTCAAGCATCCTTTGAGTTATAGCGATCGCTTAAAAAGCTTTGAAAAACTAAAATTGAATCCTCAAACCAATACTGCATATTTGAGTTGTTCTGTCAATGCGTAAGTCCTATTCTAGATCTTAGCAGATGCTCATAGTGGATGCTCATATGAATCGGATAGCTTTAATAATTTTTCTAGCTCTATAAAATTTTCTTGAAAAGCTGTAATAAGATTTTGCATCTCTAAATCGATATATGTTAAGTAATTACTGATTATCTTTTCTAACTCTTGAAGATAAGATAAAAGATCCTTTGCGCATTCTTCCAACCTCTTGAAATAATCTTTCTGAGTTTCTAGTGAGTTTGTACTATGATTTTGTCCACTTTGTGTACTATGTTTGTTTTTGAAGTGTATGTACATGTTAAGACTATCGTAGAATTTCTTAACATTATCATTTACACTTGTGCTTTTGTAGTTTATTTTGTCGAAGAAATCACTGCGTTCAATTTTTCTTTTGACTTCCTCGCTATCAATATTATCAAGCTCAGTTATATATAAAATCAAGTCTTTGTATGTCATACATGTTTCTAATGTATTTTTTTTCGGATCTAATCCCTCTTGATTTTTGTCTAACCCCCATTTCTCCACTACTGATTTAATCATCATCCCTGGTAATGTTTTTAGGTTTGAGGAGTTTATTTCAAATCGAAGAGATATAAGTTGATTGCTTAATTGCTGTACAGATTTATGTATTCCTTTCCAACTTTCCAGTTGCTTATTTTGCTCAATAATGCTTTCGACTATCTCCTTATCTATGCCTTTATGCAAGTTAAAGGCATAATCTGGTAAGATTTTTCGAAAATTTCCTTGCCTGTAAGATGCACGAGGCCAGATAATTAGTTTTCTTTCATTCTCGCTCAGTTCGATTTTAATAGCGGAGTAGCCATGGGATCGATCTATTCCATCTCCAACTTTCTCCAAGCCAAAAAGAGAGCGTCCCTGTATAGTAAGCTGAGATTTACCACCGTTTTGTGAGAGCAGTTGAGAATGTGATTCGTGCAAATGTCCGCACAAGTGAAATTGAATATAATCAGGTATAGTTGCTTCATCAAGGTCTGAATCTCTCATTAACCATGATGGCGGATGGTGAGTCAGCAACAGGCAAACAGAATGTTGGTTAGCCCAATTTAATGCATTTTGCTCACAAACTGCATTAAATTGACGGATGTTGAGAGCTAGTTTTCCTTTATAGTCTCGCCCACTAGCGAGTTGAAGAAAGCTTGTATTTAAACCAATAATTCCCAAACTAATGTCGTCTTTTTTTAAAGAGTAGGAAAAATCACCCGGCAACATTCCAAGTTGTATGTCTTGAAATTTATCAAGTTGTTTCTCCCACCACTGAGTGTAGTTTGTAAATACTTGAGAAACTAGCTGACGATGATCTGAATTTTCTTGGTTCCAAAAAATGTTTCGGACGGTTGGATTTTCTGGAAATTTATCAAGCAAATTTAGTTGAGCATCTTGCCTCGGTCTAACTAAATCGTGGTTTCCTGGCACTGCCAAGAGTATTGGAGGTTGCGGTTGTTGAAAATGTTCCCACATTTCTGTTAGAAATTCGTCGACTTTCTTGAATTCCTCTGCTGTAGCTCTTTGAGTAAGGTCACCAGTAAATAACACTATGTCCCACTCCCCACATTGTTCACTTAGACTATCTAAATCTCTGAGAAACTTGTCTTTTACGCTAGGCCAGAGATGCTCCTGTTCCTTCATTCCTTGATGAAAGTCGGTTAGATGTAGCAAATTAAAAGATGTCATTTATTCTTAACTACATATTTATTCTTAACTACATAGGGCTTGCTGAATAAATCTAAAAGCTATATCTGACAGGAAGTTTGAGATTTTTGTCTGACATAAAGTGCAAGGTTTTAGCATCCTCTCACTCAAAATCTTGGTACT
>JASJDI010000284.1 GCA_030065155.1 Xenococcaceae cyanobacterium MO_188.B29 | reverse complement strand
GCCATGCTTTTGGCTGCTATAATCCCAATCAGTGGGCTGATTATTTGGGCGTTCCACCCCAAAAAATCTACGCTCAAATGTCAACTTGGAGTCGATATCGACTCCAACAAGTGCTGCTCAAAATGATGGTAGCTCAAGCAGTCGAACAGATTAAGACCCACTGAAAAAGAAAGTTTCCACTTGTGGGAATTTAAAGATTTTGAAAAACAGTGCGATCGGCGACAGCATGCCTCGCTAGCAAATCATGGTAGTTAATTGCCTGGAAAAAATAATCGGCGATCCCATATTACGGGTTGATTGAGACTGGTAGTGATGTTGGAAAATTGAGGGTGAGATTCATTAATTAATATATTATTATCTACAGGTGCAATTACACTGGGAACGATCGAAATACAAGAACGTTTTGACTTTATCCAATCATCTCCATAACGTTTGCTAACAGAAGATTCTTTCCAATTAGACAAACTGTAGGTTGTGACAGTTTCATAAGTTGTGCCAACTGGAAGAACAATCTCAATCCATTGTTGATTTTTGGGAATATCTCCAGTATTGCTATGAGCTAGTTTCTCTAACATTGCCAGAGAATAATTTGAGCTACAGTATATGACTGGGTAATTTTCATTCCAACGACCTGGATATAGTTTTGCTCCCGTACTATTAAAGATAGGATAGCGATTATTATGAATACCAATTCGATAGGCTTTGAGAGTACGATCTAAAATTGAAGCGGTCATTTATTTTATGGTTCGAGTTATGCACTAATACCAAACATTAATCTGCCTAATATTTGCTCTACCTGCCTAGCACCAAGTTCGCTCAAACTAGCTTCAAAAGGAGTACGGTTGTCTAACATAGGATGAGCTTTTTGCATAAACTCTCTGGCTTTATTTTCATCTCCCCATACCTCCACAGCAAAAGAGAAAACCCTAGCTAGTCTTTCCGCTTTTTGACTTTCTTCCACGCTCAGTAGGGAACCATCTTTTTGTCTTCTAATAAGAGTGCTACGAGGTATTAACTGATAGTATTTATCTGTTTGTCCTGGATAAATGCGATCGACTATTTCTGTAATTGCATTAGCGGGTAGTCCATTTAAAATGATTTTTTCTAAGTCGCGATCGCTTTTGACTTCTCTTCCCAAAATTATTCTGCCTCCTAGCATCTGGGCAGTATCTCTGGCATTGATTGACATGGCTTTTTATTCATTTGAGTACTTTAATTGTACCATCTGGACAAAAGCGATCTGATTAAGTTTGCTCACTATTTATAAGCTAAATTACGGTAAACCGTAAATCGAACCCTACTACCATGAGTAATCTTCTTCTGATAAATTTTGATAGTTAGCACTCTCGTTGTAAGAGTGCTAAATTGGCAGATAGAAAATATGATGTAACTTAAGGCAACATCAATATGGCAAAAATAGTTTCTTTCAAGGAAGAATCAAGAAGATCGTTAGAAAAAGGGGTTAATGCTTTAGCTGATGCAGTTAAAATTACCCTAGGGCCTAAAGGTCGCAATGTTTTGTTAGAAAAGAAATTTGGCGCACCCCAAATCGTTAATGATGGGATTACTGTTGCCAAAGAAATTGAATTAGAAGATCCTCTAGAAAATACTGGTGCAAGACTCATTCAAGAGGTTGCTTCCAAAACTAAAGATATTGCTGGAGATGGTACGACTACTGCTACTGTTATCGCTCAAGCTCTAATTAAAGAAGGTTTGAAAAACGTTGCAGCAGGAGCTAACCCTGTTGCTCTCAAAAAGGGTTTAGACAAAACTACCACTTATCTAGTTAAAGAAATTGAATCAGTAGCTAAACCAGTAACTGGAGATGCTATTGCTCAAGTAGCTACTGTCTCGGCAGGTAATGACGAAGAAGTAGGCACCATGATTGCCGAAGCGATGGATAAAGTAACCAAAGATGGTGTAATTACTGTCGAAGAATCTAAATCTTTGGCTACAGAATTAGATGTAGTTGAAGGGATGCAGATCGATCGCGGTTATCTTTCTCCTTACTTTGTTACCGATCAAGAAAGACAAGTAGCTGATTTTGATAATCCTCTTATCTTAATTACTGATAAAAAAATTAGCGCGATCGCCGATTTAGTTCAAGTCCTAGAAAAAGTAGCTAGAGCCAGTCAACCTCTCCTAATTATTGCCGAAGATGTGGAAGGAGAAGCCTTAGCTACCCTCGTTGTTAATAAAGCAAGAGGTGTTTTAAATATAGCTGCGATCAAAGCTCCTGGTTTTGGCGATCGCCGTAAGCAAATGTTACAAGATATCGCTGTGCTTACTGGTGGTCAAGTAATCTCTGAAGAAGTTGGTTTAAGTTTGGAAGCTGTTTCTTTAGATATGCTAGGGAAAGCAGATAAAATTTCCATGACCAAGGAAAATACCACCATTGTATCTAGTGGTGGCAATAGCGATGATGTGCAAAAGCGTATTGCTCAAATTCGCAAACAATTAGCAGAAACTGATTCTGAATACGATAAAGAAAAGTTACAAGAGCGTATTGCCAAACTTGCAGGTGGTGTAGCAGTTATCAAAGTTGGTGCAGCTACCGAAACCGAACTCAAAGACCGTAAACTAAGAATTGAAGATGCACTCAATGCTACCAAAGCAGCCGTAGATGAAGGTATTGTTCCTGGTGGTGGTACAACTTTAATTCATCTAGCTAGTAAAGTAGCTGATTTTAAAGCTGAACTAGACAGCAATGAGGAAGAAAAAGTAGCAGCAGACATTTTTGCTAAAGCTTTAGAAGCTCCTCTCCGTCAGCTAGCCGATAATGCAGGAGTAGAAGGGACTGTTATTGTCGAGAAAGTTAAAAGTACTGAATTCAATGTCGGTTACAATGCCGTGACTGGTGAGATAGAAGATATGATTACTGCTGGAGTAATCGATCCCGCCAAAGTAGTGCGTTCAGCAGTACAAAATGCTGCCTCCATCGCTGGTATGGTTTTAACTACCGAAGCTCTAGTAGTCGACAAGCCTGAACCCGAACCCCCTGCTGCTCCTGGCGGTGGCATGGGTGGCATGGGCGGTATGGGCGGTATGGGCGGTATGCCAGGCATGGGTGGCATGGGCATGATGTAATTCACCGCTAACCTATAGCTTTCTGTTTACCCATGACCTAACCAGTCACAACATACAATATATAAAGGACGTATATTATCGTACGTCCTTTATTTTATTGAATTAGCTGAGCTTACAATAACTATTGGTGGTGCAGCAGGACGATTAGCTGTATGAATTATCCAGAAAACGATCGCCCTGAAGTTACACCTCGTTCTTTAGCTGAATGGATTAGTTTTACTATTGCTTCGATCATACTCAGTATTGTAGTTGTCCTAGTTATCTATAGTTGGGCAACAATCCAAGATAAACCACCCATATTAGGAGTCGCGCAAAAATAACTTACCTATTAGCAGAGTTATCGATCGAGGGAAAAATTGTCGAAACAGGTCAAATTCAAATTGATTTTTGATCAGCAGGGGAAGTTCGCTTCGGCACATTTATCTTCACTCGTAATCCAGCCTTGGGTGGATTATCAGTTAGAGTAGTTAGTTATAAATTACCCTAATTTCGGACAGCTATTGAGCGATCGCTCAACAAGAACAACAAAGCCCAAAGTATAATTAAGATTCTATTTTATTGTCTCCCGATATACTGTGTATTAGAAAAAAGGACATAAATGCATCGTGTCGTCTAAAACTATTAAGCAAAAACATTCACCTGAAAAGCAATCTAATTTGATTTACTCTTTTGTGACTGGAGTAGCTAAAACTGCTGGCGGAACAATTTTGGGTATTACCATGATTACTAGCTCAATTGTAGCTGGGGGATTAGTTGGTTTAGCCATCAGCTTTCGGAATCTGCCTGACGTGAGAGTTTTGAATAATTATGTTCCTTCTGAAACTAGTTATATCTATGATATTAAAGGTAGATTATTAACCAGTCTTCATGGTGAAGCTAATCGAGAAATTGTTCCCCTCAAACAAATTGCTCCAGAACTTAAACAAGCAGTCATCGCCATAGAAGATAGTCATTTTTATCAACACCAAGGAATTAATCCCTATAGTATTGGTCGTGCTGCTTGGGTAAACTGGCAAAGAGGTAGTGTCACAGAAGGGGCTTCTACCTTAACTATGCAGCTAGTGAAAAATCTTTTTCTGACCCAAGAACGTACTTTTAGTCGTAAACTAGCAGAGACGATTATTGCCATGAGGGTAGAGCAAGTTTTTAGCAAAGAAGAAATTTTGTATATGTACCTCAACAATATTTATTGGGGGCATAATAACTATGGGGCGCAAACTGCTGCTGAAACTTATTTTAATAAAAGTGCGAGGGAGTTAAGTTTAGCAGAATCAGCAATGATGGCTGGTTTAATTCAAGCACCACAACAATATAGTCCTTTTATTAACTACAACGAAACCAAAAGACGACAAGTTTTAGTACTTAGGCGTATGCGAGATTTAGGTTGGATTACTCCTGCCGAAGAAGAAGCAGCCAGAAAAGAACCTTTACTAGTAAATAAACCTACCGCCTGGCGTGCCAGTAAATCCCCCTTCATTACTGAAGCAGTTACCGCAGAGTTAAAAGAAAAATTTGGTGATAATAAAGTTCTTCAAGGGGGTATGCGAGTTCAAACTACCATCGACTACTATTTTCAAAAAATGGCAGAAGAGAGTGTCAAAGAAGGACACCGTAAAATCAAAAGTTGGGGTGTTCGTGCAGAGCAAGTAGCTTTAGTAGCGGTAGATCCTAGAACTCACTTTGTTAAAGCTTTAGTAGGTGGTGTTAATCACGATCAAAGTCAGTTTAATCGTGCTACCCAAGCTCGTCGTCAACCAGGCTCTTCCTTTAAACCTTTCGTCTACTATGCAGCTTTTGCTAGCGGTAAATATACACCTGATACTACAATTGAAGATTCTCCAGTAAAATATCGTGTTCCTTCTGGTTACTACAGTCCGAAAAATTATAGTAAGGATTTTGCTGGGGAAATGTCTTTGAGGACTGCTCTAATTCAATCCCGTAATGTACCAGCAGTCAAACTAGGTAAGGCAGTAGGTTTAGATCGAGTAATCAAAATTTCCCGTATTCTTGGTATTAAAAGTCCCTTACAGCCAGTAATTTCTTTACCTTTAGGTTCAATTGGCGTAACACCACTGGAGATGGCAGGGGCTTATGCTACTTTTGCTAGTAACGGGTGGCATGCGGAACCGACTATTATTCTTCAGGTAACTGACAGTGAGGGTCATACTATCCTCGAAAATAGACCTAAACCTAAACTTCTTCTAGATCCATGGTCAACAGCTACTCTAACTTCAGTTATGAAAGGGGTAATTGCTGAAGGAACAGGTAAAAATGCTGATATAGGTCGTCCCGCAGCAGGGAAAACAGGAACTACATCTTCAGAAAGAGATGTTTGGTTTGTTGGTTATGTTCCTCAGTTAGCAACAGCAGTATGGGTGGGTAATGATAACTATAAAACTCTTGGTAAAGGAGTTACTGGTGGTAGTCATGCTGCTCCCATCTGGCGTTCTTTTATGCTCAAAGCTCTAGAAAAAGAACCTGTAAAACATTTTCCTGCTGCTTCTCAATTTGATAAGCCCTAAAGAGATTTTTGTATAGCTCACCAACAAAATATACGTCGGCAGAACAACTCTAAATCATTGATAATCAATAAGATGCCTGACTCTATTTCGTTTTAGTGATAATCTCTAGATTGACTATTCTATTTCAGATTTCATTCTTTCTAAAGTTGTATTCATTTGGTCAAACATTTGCTGTGGTGTAACACCAAATTGACCTAATTGGGTTTTTAGTTGCTGTACCGTCATTTGTGCCATAAAGTCTTCAGATAACTCGAAACGTTTCATAAAGATGCGATAACGTTCCATTAGAGTTTCCATTCGATCGATAAACATTTTTTTGCCCTCGCGATCGAACTTACCATACTCACTACCCAACTGCATTAGAGATTGATAATCATCAAACAGTTGTTTAGCTTCTTGTTGAACTACCTCAGAGTCGAAAAATCCCATATCTGCCTAAAATTATGGTTAATTTACTTAACAAATTTAAATTTTTTTATTCTGATTTTTATTGTAAGTCAAGGTCAAAGTCTCCGTAAAATACGGTTTTCCGAATTATATGTGTGATGCTATCTCTCAAGAGTAGACAATTAAGCTGATGAGACAGGATAATTTTAGAGTTAAATTAACTAAAAAGATTAGGCGATCTCTCAAACAAGTCTTACTAATTGGTTGCTTGCTTCTCACAATCAATTTACTGTTTAATCTGCTCTGGAAACTTCCCCACAATAGCAGCAAGCCTGTAGATGCTTTCTTTGTCTTGGGAGGAAGTATCAATCGAGAAATTTATGTGGCGCAACTAGCTAAAAAACATCCTGAGATACCTATTTTAATTTCTCATGGCTCTGACGACCCTTGTATTTTCTTGGTTTTTCAACGGGAACAAGCTCCCTTAAATCGTGTTTGGCTAGAAAAATGTGCAGAATCTACTTTCGGTAATTTTTTCTTTAGTCTACCCCTACTGACTAAGTGGAATGTTCATAAAGTCAAGTTAATTACTTCTGCTACCCATCTTCCTAGGGCTAAATGGTTAGCTAATATTTTACTAGGTTCTCATGGCATCTCCTTAGAGTTAGATATTGCCCCAGAAAAAGGAGTACCAGGTAATTACGAATCTCCTGCTAAAACATTAGTGGATTTAATTCGTAGCGTTTTTTGGGCTTTAGGAAGTCAAATAATTCAACCTCCTTGTTCTCAAGTAGATAAGTTATCAGCTACAGATATGCCAATGTGGTACAAGAAGGGTTTTACTTGTGAAAGACAAGCGGGACTAGATTACTAGAAACTAATAAGTAGACTGAGTAGATTGTTATTTCATTTATCTATTACTATTGATCAGTGTTAAATGCTCATCTTAAATGCTCAATGTTAAATGTTAAATGCGTGTTTTTGTGACAGGTGGTAGTGGTTTTGTGGGAGCAAATCTAGTTCGCTTGCTACTATATCAAGGTTATCAAGTAAGAGTTTTAGCCCGTCCTACTAGTTGTTTAGATAATCTCAATTCTCTAGATGTAGAGATAGTGAAAGGAAATTTAAATGATGCAGATTTATCTCAGAAAATTAGAGGATGTCAGGTATTATTTCATGTTGCTGCTCACTATTCTCTCTGGCAGAAAGATAAGCAAGCACTATACTATATCTTAATAATGTATTGGGGACGCGCAATATTCTAGCAGCAGCTTCCCAAGCAAGAGTTGAACGGATCATACATACTAGTTCCGTAGCTGCGATCGGTGCAGGGGAATATGGTCAAGCCATCGATGAAACTTATCAAAGTCCTGTTGAGAAATTAATTGGTGATTATAAAAAATCTAAATATTGGGCTGAACAAGAAGCTATCAAAGCCGTTAAATTGGGTCAAGATATTGTAATTGTTAATCCTAGTACCCCTATTGGTGCTTGGGATCTCAAGCCCACCCCTACAGGAGATATGATCGTCAGATTTTTACAGAGAAAGATGCCTTTTTATCTCAATACAGGCTTAAACTTAACGGGACTTAAACAATTTTGCTAGTCAAAATAAGGTATAATGCTTTTAATAACTGACTTTAACATTGATAAATAAAGCGATCGCCAAGACTTAAACAAAAATTATGCCCAAACAAAGCCTAAACTCTTTTTGTAAGCAGTAAATACGTGATGATTCTGATTCAGCCATTGGACAAAACGATAAGATATGGCTGTACGAAATGCCTCTAAAGCTTCAGGAAAGGTATCCAAAGGTTTATTTGCCCAACGCCTTCTTAACCCTCCAGTTAGCTTATGCCAAAGAATGAAAGTATAAGCACAAAATACGAGAATAAAGTGTCTTTCTAAACCTTTTTTTTCTCGCACTTGGTATTCACTTAGTCCTAACCATCCCTTAGCTTCTCTATAGAAAACTTCTACCCAGTTTCTCACTGAATAAGTTTCAACTATCCATTGTGGCGTTACTATTTCACCTTTAACATTTGTGATTAAATAGTCAATATCTTCAGCTTCTTCAAAGATTGGCGCACTCATGACGATAGCTATTTTTCTTTGACCTTTTAGTTGAGATATTTCTGCTTCGATAATTGCTACCCACACAGTTCTGGGTTTTTTACCTGGTATTTGAATCTCCTTAAATTCATCTGATGATAGCCATTGAGCATATTCATCTATTCTTATTGTCTCTGTTTTTCCTGATTTATTTTGAACTAAAATATTCCGATTTTTAGCTATTCCTCCTACGTACTTTAGTTTCCTTTCTTCTAAGTCTTTTAAAAAAGATGTATTGTTACCATAAGATGAATCTATTAAAACTATTCCTGGTTTATATCCTCGCCTCAAACTTTTATCAATTAACTCCAAAGCTAAGGTAGGTTTTTTCTTAAACTCACGGTCTGCTTGCTCCGTCCTTACTCGGAGGAAACCTCCGAGCGGGCGGTGCGCTTTTTTTCCTTCTGGCAATGAATCACTATGCTGATATAATTCTATGTCTAAAGGCAAGCTTTTTTTACCATCATATAGATGAGTTGTTACTACTACATTTCCATTCTCAGTTTTGTGAGGTAGTGCGTTGGGCGGTTTCACCGACTTGAAGCAACTACCGAACCCGAAGGGCCAATTTCTCC
>JASJDI010000283.1 GCA_030065155.1 Xenococcaceae cyanobacterium MO_188.B29 | reverse complement strand
TTTCAGCCGACGCGCTCGAGTTGCTGACTAACCATTGGCGATCGCCAATGGGAAAAGCGATCGCGTGCATTCGCTGATACACTCTAGTTTCTAGCCCTAAGGAATATCGGCTGAAAACCTCATTCCATAAACCTTCTAGAAAAGTTTGTGATCTACTGAAAGTACGAGAATAATTATGAACCGCCGAACTTTTTTAACCTGGATTGGTTTAGGTTGGTTAGCTAGTGCTTCTCCTATAGTAATTGGTGCTTGCATAGCCCAAGATCGGGAGCAGCTAGTATCCGCTTCTCCAGCGAATAGTTTGGAAGCTATTCTCTTTTATGTAGCTCCCAACGGCAACGATGACTGGTCAGGAAAACAAAAAAAAGCCAATTGGACTAAGACAGATGGACCTTTTCCTACTCTCCATCGGGCGCGGGACGCTATCCGCCAACTCAAGAATCAGCAAGGTGGAAATCTCAAGCAACCCGTGACTGTTCTAGTACGCGGTGGAACTTACTTTTTGCCAGAACCGCTAGTATTAACCCCTGAAGATTCTGGGACAGCAGACTTCCCTGTTGCCTACAAAGCCTACCCAAATGAAAAGCCCATCATCAGCGGTGGTCGACCTATTAATAGTTGGAGACGACAAGGCAATCTCTGGGTTGCCAACTTGCCCGAGGTGAAAGCAGGAAAATGGTATTTTCGCCTACTGCGGGTTAGAAATGATTGGGCAATCCGCGCTCGTTATCCCAACTTTGACCCCAAGAATCCTTTGAGAGGTGGTTGGCTTTTTGCCCGAAAAGATAAATCTACTCGTCCTGGCTTACAATTTGGCAAGGATTATGTTGTTGTTGACCCAGAACAATTCCCAAATTGGCAAAACTGGGAAGGAGCAGAATTACAAGCATTTATGGGAAAAAATTGGAGTAATTCAATTTTGCCAGTCACCAGAGTAAACAAAGAAAATTATACCCTTTTAGGAAATTTCCAAAACGCCAGTGGTTATCGTGTTGCTCTCGGCAATCGGTTTTTCATTGAGAATGTCCGCGAAGCATTGGACAGTCCTGGCGAGTGGTATTTAGACGCTAAGACTGGTGAGTTATTTTATTGGCCGACAACACCTGACTTTCCTAATAGTGTAGAAGTTGTTGCCCCAGCAATGAACAGTCTGATTGTATTGCAGGGGGATGGGAAGAAGAAAAGTTTCGTGGAAAACATTCATTTTCAAAGCTTAACCTTCACAGATACCGACTACACTCTGACAGATAATTACTCCTCTCCTGCGGATGCAGCTATCTGGTTGTCAACAGCCCGACATTGTGGGATCGAAGATTGCACCTTTGTTAGACTGGGTGGCTATGGGTTGCGGATAGAGCAACACAGTCACGAAAATAGGATTATTCGCAACAGGGTCAGCCAGTTAGGACAAGGTGGCGTGATCCTTTTAGGTGATAAAGCTACTCAACCGTTTAATAACTTAATCGCTGCTAACGACATTCATGATTGTAGCAAGGTTTACAAAAATGCCTCAGGGGTGGATATCAGTAGCGGAAGTGGAAACCGCATTGCTCACAACCAAATTTATCGTATGCCCCGCAAGGGTATACTTCTCAGGTCAGACAATATTAGCAGCTATTCACACAAAAATATCGTAGAGTTCAATGAAATTGTAGATACAAATCTAGAAACAAGCGATACAGGGGCAATTGCAACCTTGGGGCGAGACAAGCAAGCAAGTGGCAATATCATTCGCTTTAACTTTATCCGTAATGTTGTCGGTATAGGAACAACAGCGAGGGGGAAAATTCTTTCCCCTCACTTCACCTGGGGAATTTATCTCGACGACTACAGCAGTGGTACGACAGTTTATGGAAACATTGTTGTTGGTACAGTACTAGGTGCTATTTGTATTCACGCTGGCAAAGATAACCGTATTGAAAATAATATTTTTATCAATGGCTCAGAAATGCAAATTAGATTGCAGCCACGGGATAAGTTTATGGCAGGTAATATTTTCAGACGTAACATCGTTATCTACAAAAATCCGAAGGCGATACTTTGGTATAGCTATCAGGATCGTTGGCAACGCGATTGCTTGAAAGATTGCGATCGCAATCTTTATTGGCACACTGGTGGTTTAAACTTAGAAAAAACCAAAAGAGCGATCACACCAGAAGGTACTTTTAACCAATGGCAAGCTGCTGGCTTTGATATTCAATCTCTAATTACTGAGCCACCATTTCTAACTCCACTCAAACTAAATATTGACCGAATTACACAAGAGGACTTTAAGCTCGATCGAGATTCCGATATAGTCAAACAACTAGGTTTAAAACAAATTCCGATCGAAAGGATTGGTATTGAGGGTTTTCAAGCGTGAATTTTGCGATGAATATCTAGTATAGTATTCGTTAATCTTCTTAAATATCCTTGACTGTGGATGAAAACTCCTGTCGCATTTTTAATTTTCAATCGACCAGATACCACTAAAAAGGTGTTTGAATCCATTCGCCAGGCTAAACCACCAAAACTACTAGTGGTTGCAGATGGACCAAGGAGCGATCCCCCTGGCGAAGCAGAAAAATGTCAAGCTGCCCGTGCAATTATCGATCGCGTTGATTGGAAATGTGAAGTATTAACTAATTACTCACAAGTAAACTTAGGCTGTAAGCTGAGAGTTTCTAGTGGATTAGATTGGGTATTCAAGAATGTTGAGGAAGCAATTATTTTAGAAGATGACTGCCTGCCTCACCCTAGTTTCTTCCGTTTTTGTGAGGAACTACTTGATTATTATCGAGATGACGAAAGAATAATAGTCATTTCTGGAGATAACTTTCAGTTTGGACATAAGCGCACAGAATATAGCTACTATTTTTCCCGCTACAATCACTGTTGGGGCTGGGCAACTTGGAAAAGGGCTTGGCAGTATTACGATATTGATATGAAACTCTGGTCAAAAATTCGGGATGGTAACTGGCTTAAATTCATCTTAGAAGAACCTAGGACAGTAAAATATTGGAGCAAAATTTTTCAAGCTACCTATGAGGATAATATAAATAGTTGGGCATTCCGATGGACATTTGCTTGTTGGCTTCAGAGTGGTTTGACGATTCTTCCTAATGTCAACTTGGTTAGTAACATTGGTTTTGGGAGAGAAGGTACTCACACAACAGATATCAAAAATCCTTTTGCTAATCTCCCTGTAGAAAAGATGTGTTTTCCTCTCCAACATCCACCATTTATAATTCGAGATGTTGAAGCAGATAAGTTTACCCAAAATACTAACTTTAGCCAAGCCTTAGCCAAGCGTTTAATTAACAAGACTCAGAGGGTATTGAGTAAATTAGTGAAAGCTTAATATAAATATTTAATGATCGATATAAGCCAACTCCTTATTGATAAGAAATATATTTGCACTGAAGCGCAAATACAAGAACTTAAAAAATTACTATCATCTTATCCTAATAATTCACCATCACTAGAACAAATGTGGCAAATGATGGATGATGTGTGGGATGCACTGGGTTGCGATAACAAAAATCTTAATTGGGAAAAAATATCTGCTTTCTATAATCATCCAGTTTGGATATTAAATGGTTTATTTATTGAACAGCACGATCTATCAATGCAACATCGTCAGTCTATATCTAACTGGATAAATCTTAATAGTGAACAAATAAAATACGTTGTAGATTACGGTGGAGGAATGGGAACACTAGCCAAATTAATAGCAGAAAGTAATCCAAGTCTTAGTATAGATATCTATGAACCATATCCGAGTCAGGTAGCAATTAAAAGCTTAACAAGCTATTCTAATATTCAATTTGTTGACAAGCTGAAAAACTTCCAATACGATTGTCTTATTAGTACTGATGTATTGGAGCATGTTGCCGATCCTCTTGGCATATTTGCTCAGATGATAAGTTCTGTAAAACTAGGCAGATCTTTAATAATTGCTAATTGTTTTGCTCCAGTGATTAAGTGTCATCTTCCCAGTACATTTCATCTGCGTTACACATTTAAGATATTTGCTAAATTAATGGGACTAAAATTGATTGGAGCTTGTCAAGAAACTCATGCTACTGTGTACCTTAAAGAAAAGGAAAAATCTTTAAATTGGAGGCTAATAAGACAAGTAGAAACGTTATCAAAATCTATATACCCTATACTGAAATCTCTACATGAAGGTTATAGGGGCTTGAAAAAGCTAGCAACATGAAAGTATTGCATTTAAATACATCTGATGTTAACGGTGGAGCAGCAAGAGCAGCTTATAGACTACATAAGGAATTAGTTAACATAGGTGTAGATTCTCAGATGTTGGTGCAGAATAAAACAAGTGACGATCGCACTGTAATTAGTCCACAAACAAAGCTAGAAAAAGGATGGGCTAAAGCTAGACCTACTGTAAATTCCATTCCCTTAGAGTTCTATCGACAACGCGATCGCACTCCTTATTCTGTACAATGGTTTCCAGAGCGAATCGCCCCCAAAATAGCTCATATCAGTCCAGATATTATCAACCTGCATTGGATATGTGGTGGATACCTGCAGATTGAAACCCTCGCTAAGTTCAATAAACCTATTGTTTGGACACTTCACGATATGTGGGCATTTACTGGAGGCTGCCACTATAGCCGAGACTGCGATCGCTACACTAAATCTTGTGGAACTTGTCCTCAATTACACAGCAGCAGGGATTGGGATTTATCTCGTTGGGTGTGGCGACGCAAAACAAAAGCCTGGAAAAATCTCAATCTGACTATTGTGACTCCTAGTAATTGGTTAGCTAAATGCGCTAGTGCTAGTTCTCTCTTTCAGGATTTGCCCATAAAAGTTATTCCCAATGGTATTGATCCAACTCGATACAAACCGCTCTCCCAAAGTCTGGCAAGAGAAGTTCTAAATTTGCCACAGGACAAGCAACTAGTTCTGTTTGGAGCTATGAATGCTACCAGCGATCCTAGAAAAGGGTTTAATTTATTAATGCCAGCTTTGCAAAAACTTAGTTATTCCCAAGAACAAAATCAGATCGAGCTAGTCGTTTTTGGCAGTTCTCAACCTAGCGAGACATTAGATTTGGGCTTGAAAGTTCACTATTTAGGTAAACTTAACGATGATATTTCTTTAGCTTTACTCTATGCAGCAGCAGATGTTTTTGTCGCTCCTTCAATTCAAGATAATCTGCCGAATACAGTAATGGAAGCTTTAGCTTGTGGTACTCCTTGTGTGGCTTTTAACATCGGCGGTATGCCTGATATGATAGAGCATAAACAAAATGGCTATCTTGCTAAACCCTTTGAAGTAGAAGACTTGGCTAGAGGAATTGCTTGGATACTAGAAGATGAGCTTTGTTGGCAGTCTCTATCTTGGAAAGCTAGAGAAAAAGTCGAGCAAGAGTTTACCTTAGAAACTTTTACTTCTTCATATTTAAAACTTTATATTGAAATACTTAAATAGGATAAGACAAGTTCAATATCCATAATTTGGAGATTGCAATTATTAAAAATTAACTAGGCATTTATAATAACCACAAAGGTGTTTTTATCGTAGAGAATTTTTGAGAGAAATGTCTGACTTTTTGTTGTACTTTAATTTAATAGCTATACCTTTATATTGCTTTTACAGATTTAAGAAAAAAAAATATTTAAGCTTGCTAAATCCTTGTTTTTATTTATTGATAGGCTCATATGTTTATTTGACTTTATCAAGCTTTTTACTCAAAAGATATCTCGCTGTTTATTCTTCTATAGATCTGTTTCGATTCAAGCCAGAGTCTATACAAATTACTAATTTATTTTGTAATTGGTTTACGCTAGTTTTTTTTGTATTTTACATATTTTCTGTCGAACCAAAAAACATTATATCAAGATTTAAACCCAAGGCTAAAACCTATCAGATTGCGATAGGTTTTACTATGCTTACTTCTCTTATTTTATTAATAGTAACTGTAGCTTATGCACCAACTTTAATTACTTTTACTACCAGACTAGATGTATTTAGATTCTATGTAGATGAAATATTTTTCAAATACAAGATAGCTCTGTTAATCAATATTCTACTTGGCTCTCTTGCAGTGATAGTATGGCGTACTAAAAACTTTAGATGGTATATAGTCTTATTAATTCCTATTATTTTAGATCTACTTGCCAAAGGTAGAACCATGTCTTTTGTCTGTCTAGTTTTTGCCTATATTAACTATGTAATCATAACTAAAAAAGCTAGTATATTTAAAATTACTATCTTATTACTGGGTATAATTGCTACTGGGATTTTACGTCATAATTTTTCTTTCAGTTGGGATGGACTTGTACTCAGATTATTTTCTGAAGTTATTTTGACTCGCTTTACTACTATTTTGGTTTACGATCATTTTATGAATTCTGGAGATTTAGTAATCTATTTATTCCAATCTTTATTTAGACTTTTGCCAAATTCAATAACTGATTTATTACTTGATAGCGAACCAGGCTACATTGTTGTAGTAGGAAAATTTGCAGCTTCTAAAGTTCCAGGAGCTACCTTTAGTGGTTTAGCGGGCAATCTTGTTTCAGAAGCACTGTTCTATGGCGGTATAACTTTTGCTATAGTTAGTCCTTTAATTATAGGAAGCATTTTTTATAGCTTGAATAGACTTAGAATTTATAAAACTTTTCCTGGTTTTATTTTCTTTTGTTTTTTAATATCAAATCTTCTGAAAATGATGAGAGCTAGCTTTTACGATCAGTTTCTTATCTTTATTTATTTAATGTTTAGTTACTTGATATGGATTACTATTTGGGAAGGTGGTCGAGTGGTATTTGTAAAAATAATCAATTTTAAAGTTAAAACTTGAGTAAATAAACAAAATAATTGTAGTTAATTTCAGTCTTAGACAAGTAAAAAGTAAATAGACATATAGCTTATTTCTTATTATTAACTATGGAAATCATTAACTTAAATCAAAAATTTTCTACCACCTGTGGATTTACCCAGGAACTCCGAAAAATTGAAAACCATCCATCCTCTAAAGTAAAAAATCTGTTATTCTTACCTCCAAACCCAGAACGCCAAGGACAAGGCGGACTGAGAACTAAAGGTTATTTTAAGCGTAATCAGCATGATACTAATCTCAAAAAATCGAGCAAAACTAACCCAAATAAAGACTTTTCCAATTTTCCATTAGTGACAATAATAACTGTAGTATTTAATGGAACAAAATATTTGGAGCAAACCATTAAAAGTGTAATCAATCAAACCTACGATAATATTGAATACATTATTATTGATGGTGGTTCTATAGATGGCACACTAGATATTATTCGCAATTACGAAAAAGTAATTGATTACTGGGTGAGCGAACCAGATAAAGGAATATACAACGCGATGAATAAAGGTATCAAATTATCACAAGGCATGTTAATTGGCTTGATAAATAGTGATGATTGGTACGGGGAAAATGCAGTAGAAACAGTAGTAGAAGCTTACTTGAATAATTCAAAATCTAACGTAATTATTACTGGTGCTATTTATCGAACAGATAGTCAAGGCAATATACTATTTAAACTAAATAAACCTGCTAGTTTTTTAGATCAAAAAATAAATAGAATCATGCCTGTAAATCATCCTGCTACTTTTGTTAATCGAGAAGTTTATGCAGAAATTGGACTTTTTGATGAGCAGTATAAAATTGCTGGAGATTATGATTTTATTTATCGTGCTTATTACTCTAAAAAAGTAGATTTTTTGTTTACAGAAGCTTGTTTGGCATATATGAGATTAGATGGATTATCAGAGAAGCCTACTACTGCTCTGCTGAGAGCAAAAGAAAATTTTCTAGTCAGAAGTAATCAAATTAGTTTAATCCGTAATATTTATATCTTTTTGCATTTATTTTTGTGGGATTTAAGCAAAAAAATAATTCAAAAATTGTTTGGGGGAACGCCTGTTTCTATCTATCGTCAATGGCGTTATAAATAGTTTGGTTTGAGAAAGTAGCTGGAAAATATATGTCGGTATTAATATTGTCTTTAGGAACCCGTGGTGGTTCTTTAGTCTATGCTCAAGAAATTATCGATCGCTTGAACCTAGATAAAATAGTAATTGTATCTTCTGACTCCTTAGTGAAAAGACCTCACTTTCATCGTCAATGGAAAACTCATCGCAGCTTGCCAGAGTTTATTTTGTTATCTGTAACAGTACTGCCTATTTATTTAATTCAAATAACCTACGAGTTAGCAATTAATAAATATAGTGCTTTATATCTACCTTATATCCATTTTTGGAGCTTATTTTTTATTGTCTTGTTCAAACTGTTTGGCAAAAAAACAGTAATTACTGTTCATGATGGAGTCTTACATCGTAAAAACGGTATCCCAATAATTCAAATTCTGATCGATCGATGTATTTTGATGGCAGACGAACTAATCTTTTTATCTGAATATGTAAAAACAGGTGTAGAAAAACAACTTCATCCCAAAGGCTCTGCTTCTGTTATTCCCCATGGTTCAATTGTGCCAATAGGTTTACAACAAATTACCAGAAAATATACTCAAAAACCAAATTTACTCTTTTTTGGTAAAGTTCTTCGCTCTAAAGGAGTTGAGAACTTAATCACAGCAATAAAGCAAATAGACCCAAATCTATACAATCAATTATCAATTGTTGGTAAGCATTATTATCCTGTTGATATAGCAATTGATCGTAAAAAAATAGTTGTTGTTGATCGCTTTATACCAGAAACTGAAATTGCAGATTTTTTTAAC
>JASJDI010000282.1 GCA_030065155.1 Xenococcaceae cyanobacterium MO_188.B29 | reverse complement strand
CCTAAATTTTCTCAAAAGTACCAAGATTTTGAGTGAGAGGATGCTAAAACCTTGCACTTTATGTCAGACAAAAATCTCAAACTTCCTGTCAGATATAGCTTTTAGATTTATTCAGCAAGCCCTAAATAGCAAAAACGATTGCGCAGGGCGATCGTTTTTAAATCAATTCAATATTGATTCTAATAATTAACTATTGGTTGTACTTTCAAGTAAAGACATTGCCTTTAATTTTATTTCCTCTACATTGATTTTGTTCAAAAGTTCCTGCTCGTTGTAAGCACCTCCAAAAGCTTCTATTGCTGCTCCTTCTAAAGCAAGATCGAAAGCATCATCAATGATTTCAACCAAATCTTCTTTTTGGGCATAATAACCTCCAGACTTACGTCTTTTATTAGTTCTGTTAATTTGCTTGACTGAATTATTAATAGAAAGCTTCCAAGATTTAGTCAGTCTTTTTTCGGCATTTTCTTTAATTAAATGTAGAAGTAAAACCACCATGTAACTATAGATTTTGTTTAGTTTGTCTTCTACTGACATTTCTTCTAGTTCATCGACAATTTGCAGTGCTTTGACATAATCCTGTTTTTCTATACTTTCTCGTAATAGTATTAGTTCTTCCATCTTCTTATCTTGATGATTTTTTCACATAGAAGCCTGTATATATATTTTTTTCTCTCCTTATTATAGTTTTTAAAATATTTTATCTTTGCTCCCTTAAACAAGCTACTTATCAAAAGGTGTTTGAGCTTCATGTAATTCTCTTCTAATATCTCTAAATATACTTAAATTACAGAAAAAACGATCGCGCTGCGCGATCGTTTTTTAATTATTTGATTTGTTTTGTTTTAGTCAGCATATACGATAGGACTCACAGTAACATTAACTGTAGCGGAATCTTTTTTTCCTTCGCTATCAACAATTGTATAGGTAAATAAATCTTCTCCTTCAAAATCTTCATTAGGAGTATATACTACTTTACCGTTTTTAATGGTTGCTGTGCCAGAAGTTGGCTCGGTAGTTATGCCTATAATTGAGATATCATGTTGTTCTGGATCGGTATCATTATATAAAACATCAATAGTCTGACTCTGTCTAGCATATGTTGTAGCTGTATCATCCGCTGCTTTAGGTGCGCCATTAGGTTGGACTGTGACAGTAACATAAGCTTCAGATTCATTTCCTTTAATGTCTTTAACTTTATAAGAGAAAGTATCCGTTCCCTCAAAACCACGCTTGGGAGTGTATACAATATTCCCCTGGTTGATTTCTGCTGTGCCATCAGTGGAAGTTACTATATTATTATTGACTGTTACAGTTCCACCATTGCTAGTAGTTATATTATCTAAGATTGTTAATACATCTCCTTCTGGGTCAGTATCATTGGCTAAAACATCAATAGCGATTTGACTACTATAAGGAGTTGTTGCATCATCTGCTTGTGCAATAGGGTCTTGATTCTCTTCTACTGTGATAGAAATTGTTGCTGAACCGGTCTTCCCTTCACTATCTTCAACAAGATAATCAAAGGAAACCGTTCCTTCAAAATCAGAGGATGGAGAAGTATAAACTACTTCATTGTTTTGAACTTTTGCGCTACCCTGGCTTGGCTGACTCACTCTTTTAACTGAAAGTGTATGGTTTTCTGGATCGCTATCATTATCTAAAACATAGACATTGATATTAGTAGTACCATAAGGAGTGGTTACAACATCAGGTTCTGCTTCAGGTGACTGATTAGGTTGAACCGTGATATTAATTGTAGCTGAGTCTGTATTCCCTTTGCTGTCTGCAACCGTATAATCAAAGGAAACTGCTCCCTCAAACTGGTCAGGCTGATAGACTACGATGTCATTTCCTACTGAATCCTGTCGAATTTCTGCTTTACCATTACCAGGATTACCTATACTTTGAATGGAGATTGTATCCCCGTCTGGATCATAATCGTTATCTAAAACACTAACACTGATATTGGTACCATAAGTGGTTGTTATATCATCATTTGCTGCTATGGGTGAATCATTGTTAGAACCTGAACCACTACCAGAACCTGAACCACTACCAGAACCTGAACCGCCACCAATGACAGCAAGGTCATCAGTAACCATAACTAGAGCAGCACCTTGAATTACTAGATCTCTATCAGTAGTAATGCTTCCAGTAATAGATGTATCTCCTTCACTCACATAGTTAGATACATCAAAAGTATCAAAATCTACCCCAAATATGTTTTTAGAACCTAGAGTGTTGATGGAGGAATTAAACTGGTTCTTCTTGGGATTATAATTATCTTTTAGAACATTACCGTTGAACTTAAAAGACTCGTTTTCACCACCTAAAGTTTTATCCCCTTCCCATAGCAGCATAGAAAATTTAGCTACAGGAGAAGCTGACACAGATATACCATCTAAAGTGTAGTTTTTGGTTTCATTATGTGACCCTTCAAAACCCTCATATAATTCAATAGTATTTAACTTAGTAATTGAGGGGTCTTCAAAAATAACAATTAAAGACCAGCCAGATAGAACGGTCTCTGTATCGCAATAATTCGAGGAATCATCTACACTTAAATCCTTGAAAGTATAGTTTCCATTACCGTTACTACTAACAACTGTAGTTACATCCTTAACTCCTTGGAAAAAGCTTTTTGAACTTGTCGTCTCTGTATAAGTTCTATCTGCTGTTATAGAAGTGCCATTAAACTTTACTGTCTTATCAATAGTTGATCCAGAACCAGCCCAATACAGATAAGCTTTCAGGATAGTAGCGTTAGACGGAATACCAGATAATGAACCAGACGAGGTATTTTTCAAACTACAAGCATTGTTCTTATTAGACTTATTTCTTAATGTACCTCCAGTAACTGCATAATTAACTTTTCCTTCAAATGTTGCTGTAGATAATAAGGTATTTTGTTGTTGTTGACCTCGACTACTTCTTTGTGTATCTGTGGAATAACTCTGTTGAACTTCATCTTGATCGAGAATGCCGTCACCATCGCTATCAGTATCTACATGGTTGGGAAGACCATCACCATCAGTGTCTAAGGGATTATTAAGATCAGTTCCTGATTCAGTAACATCATCAATTCCATCTCCATCTTGGTCACAACCCGATTTTGCTTTTTCTATATCTACAATATTATCGACAACGTATTCAGCTTGTGCTGATGTTAAAGCAGAACCACTATAAGTAATGGTATAAGGATTTCGTTTGCCAAAATTCCCTTTTTTTAAATCTTGTATTAATTGCTTTGCTTTCTGATCATTAGGGTTACTAGGATCGAAACCACTTATTGTGATAGTTTTTCTACCCGAATCAAAAGTAACTGTCGAAGGTAAATTATTGCCATGACCATTATTACTACATGACTCAGCAACCGCCTTATTGTTGCCAGGTTGATTTACTAAAGTTCCTGACATCAAGATAGCTAAAAAACTAGTTGCCGTAATTTTTTTAAAATTAATAGAGTTAAACATTCAATATCTTCCTTGAAAAATCGTTTATTTGGTAGTTATTGTTTTATATATGACGTTTAATTTAAGAGTATTTTTTGTTGTCCAGTCTTTTCCAAAGTAACCAATACCAGGACAATTAGTAAATTCTTAAAAATACTGAATTTATTGATAAAAGTAATTTAAAGATGCTGGGCTTTTCTTGTGGCTAACTTTATAAAAACTCAAGTGCAAATGATTACACTTCTATTATGATCTCAGTCACTATTTAATAGTAATTTGAATCTTATTTGAGTTAATAACTAGAGAAACAACTTTGTAATTGATTAAGAATAAAATTATCAATGTCAAAATGAAGAGAATTGAATTGACTAATAATAGTTTGAATAGGAACTATCTCAACTACACAATTACTATACAAGATAGCCCTTGAACCCTGGACAAATTCAGGAGTCCAGATATTTTCTTCTACAGGGATATTTTTACTTTTTAGGGAATTAAGAAGGCGCGATCGAGCGATTCCTGGTAAAATTCCTCCATCCAAGCAAGGTGTATACCAACAACCATCTCTCCATCCCCAAAGATTACCTGTACTAGTTTCTAGCCAATTTCCATTACTATCTATTAGGATGGCTTCTTTTGCTCCTAGTTTATAAGCTTTTTGTAAAGCCAAATACGCACCTAAGTAGTTACCAGTTTTATAGGCAGCTAAATCGCGACGAAAAAGAGAATCATTTGCAACCCAAGCAGTAATACCTTGTTTTTGTCTTTGTTGTAAATCTGTCGGTAAATTACGTCCCGTAATCCATTCTCTACCATCCGCAAAAACCACTAAACGGAGAACAGGAAAATGAGAGGATAATATTTCTGCACCCTTTTTTAAGCGTTGCCAATCTGGTTGTTGCCAATGGAAAGCTTTAATACTATCACAGAGACGATCGCAATGAGCTTGCCAATTAGTGAGATGATGAGTCAAAGATCGATCATAAACCCGCATTGTACTAAAAACTGTTGCACCATAAAGCAAACCAGGGTCACTAATATCTAACTCTAGCTGATTTTGTTCGATTAACTGACCTTCATACCAATACATATAGGTGTTAAAGTATCGATTCTGAATTTTTCTTCAGGTTAATTTACAAAAAAAGTAGCTTTGAACGTTGTTCTGTCCCGAATTGGTCACTATTTTAGATTATCTTAAATTTTATAGTTAAACAGTCAAGAGAAATGAAAGTAACGAGAGATACAGGTCTAAACTAAATAGTGATGGGCTTATACGCTTTCTAACAAGGTTCATAAACACCATTTGAGTTTTAATTTTCATTCTCATTGCTCTCTAATCCTTTCTTAATCGGCTTACTGCTAATCAACCTACTTCCCTTATGTCAAGGGAAGTTTTTGTTTTTTTCGACAAGATTATTTTCAGGCTACGCTTAAAAGACTATAAATAATTTCTCAAATTTTGAGAGAGGAAGAGATTATGATACGGGGAGAAGTATGTCTTAGGTGAGATTAATATATATGTTATGAGTCAAGTTATTGCTACATTTTATAAATTTGTTCATTTAGAGGACTGCATTAAGCTGAAACAACCCCTGCTAGAATACTGTAAACAACAAGATATTAAGGGAACTATCCTGCTAGCAACAGAAGGCATTAATGGTTCGATCGCTGGAGATAGAAACGGTATTAATGCTATTTTAGCTTGGCTACGAAAAGATGCTCGTCTAGCAGACTTGGAGCATAAAGAATCTTGGGCTGAATCTCAACCTTTCAAGCGGATAAAAGTCAAAATCAAACAAGAAATTGTTAGTTTAGGTAAGCCTGATATTAATCCTAGTCAACAAGTAGGTACATACATTAAGCCATCCGACTGGAATCACGTAATTTCCGATCCCGAAACTGTAGTTATTGATACTCGCAATCAATATGAAGTTGATATTGGTACTTTCAAAGGAGCAGTGAATCCGCAAACAGACTCATTTCGTCAATTTACTGAATATGCAGACCAAAATTTAGACCCCCAAAAACATCAAAAAGTAGCCATGTTTTGTACAGGGGGAATTCGCTGTGAAAAAGCTTCGTCTTATTTATTAAATCAAGGCTTTAAAGAGGTATATCACCTTAAAGGAGGTATTCTCAAATATCTAGAAGAAATATCTGCCGAAGAAAGTTTATGGCAAGGAGAATGTTTTGTTTTTGATGAGCGAGTAACAGTGAAACAAGGATTAGCTCCAGGTAGCTATAATCTTTGTTATGCTTGTGGTCATCCCCTTTCCCCCGCAGATTTAACTTCACCTTATTATGAGGAAGATATTTCTTGTCCTCACTGCTATGAGCAACTTACTCCCGAAAAGAAAGCTCGTCAGCTAGACAAGAAAAGACAACGAAAACAGCAAAAAGAGTCAAATTATAAGAAATGTCAATAGTTATTGATCATTCGCTATTTTTGAATCTCTTCACCCTGAAGGGCGGAGATTCTAGTTATTAGTTCTTAGTTCTTAGTTCTTAGTTCTTGGTTAATCGGTCTGAGGTCTGATCGATAAATAAAACTAAAAGCGCGTGAGATGCGCGGACGGGGCGTACAAGGGTCTGAACTTGGTTCAGACCACAGCCCCTCAGGTTTCCTCCGCAAGCATAATCACGTAAGAAACTAACTACTAACTACTCACTACTCACCACTCACTACTCACTACTTATCTCAACCATCAAGCATTTGTAGCAACCATAAATAGAATATGAATAACAACGAATCTTTGCTTCCTTTAAAAACTGCGGTAATGACTATCTCTGATACGCGAAGCTCTGCTGACGATAAATCTGGCAAAATATTGGTTGATAACTTAAATACAGCAGGTCATTATCTAGCAGAAAAAGTAATTGTTCCTGACAACATTTACAAAATTCGCGAAGTTATATCCCGCTGGATTGCTGATGAATCTATCCAAGTAATTTTAACTACTGGTGGTACAGGAGTTACAGGAAGAGACGGCACTCCAGAGGCAATTAAACCTTTATTAGACAAAGAAATTGAGGGATTTGGCGAAATATTTCGGATGATTTCCTATCAGGAGATCAAAACATCGACTATTCAGTCTCGCTGTTTAGCTGGTGTTGCCAACGGGACTTATATCTTTTGTTTGCCAGGTTCTTCTGGTGCTTGTCAAACAGGATGGAGTATTATTAAAGACCAACTCGATTCCCGTAATCGTCCTTGTAATTTAGCTCAATTAATTCCTAGATTAACTGAAGTCTAAATCTTGTTGATGATTTAGTACTAGTACTCTCACGATAATAAATAAAAAGTTGCAAGACATTTAAGGAGTCTTGGGTTCATTATCTCGTCTCAGAGAAGGAAGAGTCAAAGAAGGACAAATTTCTGGATCGTACTCAAAGTTAACCGTTACACGATAAGGCTTAAGTTTCTCCGTATCATTATTTAATTCACGATTGGAAATATCTTTACTTGCCTGCTGATTAAAAATAGGATATTCAGCACCCTTAATTAACTCCAAATTAGTAACTTGACCTTGAATATCTACTAAAACACCATAAACGCTTGTCCCTTTTAAACGTCTGATACACGCATCTCTAGGATAAGTTCCTTGAAAATTCAATTCTTCTGGTTCGACTTCTTTTATGATATTTAACCAAGCTACATAATTTTTTCTGGCTTCTTCATTGGTAGTTGGAGCCGTATTTTTTCGTAGACTACTGCTTAGATCGCGAACTTCTTGATTTAATTTTTGTTGACGTTGGGCAGCAATTTGAGTAGGAGATAGTTTAGGTTGAGGTTTGACAGGAGGATTAGGCGGTTTCTTCTCTTCAGGTTTTTTTGCTTCTGGTGGTGCAGGTTGTGTAGGTGTAGGTGCTTTAGCAGTAGGAGGGGATGCTGGTTTATCTGGAGGAGCTACTGGTGCAGAAGGAACAGGAGGAGGTAAGGGTAAAGAAGAAGCATCACCAATGGGTGGTAAGGTAATATCTGTGCTAGGTAGAGGTGGTAAAGAAGGTAAAGGTGGTGCTATTGGTGGTATGGGGGGTAGGGGAATTTGTGAGGGAGGTAAATTAGGTACAGCTAAACTTGGTGGTGGTGGTGGTAAAGAAATTGGAGGTAAGTCGGGAAAAAGATTGGGATTTTGGGGAATAGATGGAGATAAAGCAAAGGGAGGAGGGGTATCACCCAGAGGAGTTTGATTTAATTCGGGTATGTTTAGCTCAGGAGTTAAGTTAGGTAGACGGCTTTGCTCTTGAGGGGTTAATTCAATAGTGGGTACAGTCTCTTGAATATTTATCTTTTTCTTGTCTTCGATCGCAAATTTGGGAAACCCGTATCTTAATAGGAAAAAGTGAATTGCTAAAGAGAGAAAAATAGCAATTTGAGTTGGTCTAATTAGTTTATTTAATGAATTATTTATATTTGATTTAGAAGACATAGGAGTAACAATAAACTAATTTTATAGTAGTTATTAGTTCTTAGATATCTATTATAGATTTCTCATTCTTCATCTAATACTTAAAATATACTAATTAGAGAACCATTTATGTACACCAAATTGGTTTTTTTGAACTAGTTTCCCTTGCATAATATACCATTGGCATCCTTTTAACACTGAAGATAGATATTTGCGAAGCATAGGTTTGATGTAGAATGAATAAATGAAAGGTTTGAGAAAATATGGATATTTACTAATACTATGACTATGAGAATAGATAGTAATTTGCAATTCGGAGTATGATTTATTTGAGTTATGAATTCTCCATAACACCTTTGATTTGCATCCGTTTAGTGTTCCGATGAGTAAATCGTATCCATGTCCATCAATCCAGTCAGTGAATATTCTCTGAAATTTCACACCATTATAATAATTAACGTAATCGATTGAATTATTTCCCAGCCATTTTTCAACAGGATTTGACTCACAAAATGGGTGACAAAGCTCCAAATTACCTGGTTTTGATATGAGCTCCCAGATCTGAGTGGTATTTGCATCTATTTTAATACTTCTGGAAACAGGTTTGAGATATTTCTTATTATTCATAATTATCCATAATACGATCCCTAAATAAAACTCTTTTCACCTAACCACTCAGTTTTCTCTGTTTTAGTTTCTAATTTGTACTGGCATTACTAAATAAGTCATTTGTAGCCCCCCAAGAGGAGTAAAAATGACTTATTTAGTAATGCCAGTACAAATTAGAAACTAAAACAGAGAAAACTGAGTGGTTAGGTGAAAAGAGTTTTATTTAGGGATCGTATTATGGATAATTATGAATAATAAGAAA
>JASJDI010000281.1 GCA_030065155.1 Xenococcaceae cyanobacterium MO_188.B29 | reverse complement strand
CCAATCCCGTCGTTCCACGGCATACCGTGCTAGCATAGATGCCAGGTGAAATGCACTGACAAAAGTGCCTTGGAAAGGTTGTTCTTGGGTCAATACTTCGTCAATAACAGCTTGAGCCTGTTGCTCATCTCCCTGTTGTAGATAGGCGTAAACTAGATAATCTAAGGCATGGGGATAGTGATGGAAAATTCCGTCTGCTGCTGGCAAATTCAAAGCAGCATCAGCAGAGCGACGATTCCACTCCAATACATCAGACCAAGAGCCTAAACGGACAAAGATATGGGTGGGCATATGGAGGGCATGGGGAACTGCTGGAGCAATTTTTCCATAACTTCTAACTATATCCAGGTCTTTATTGGCTCGACTATCCACATCATTGGCATGGATAGTGTAGTGAATTGCACCAGGATGGGTTGGATTACTGTTATACACCTCCTTGAGAATATCAGCAGCACGGGCATGATAGTCTAGGCGATTTGGTTGGATTTGAGCGATCGCCAGTTGGGATAAGGCATAAAATACCGATGTTTCCACGTCTTCTGGTCGTGCTTGATAAGCTTGCTCCATGCCCTCACTCCAACGCTCAATCCGCGTCCACCAATCTGCTGATGTAGGCTCTTGATAGAAGGCTGCTGTTGCTGCGACTAGATCGGCTTCGCGCTCGGTTTTTAAGCCTATAGTCTGAGCTTTCTCAATTTCTTTTAAACCTCTTTGCAGGGTCTCTGGGCTAGGACGGGATGGCCATAAAGGTTGAAACAGGGTCATCGCAATACCCCAATGAGCCATGGCACAGCCAGAGTTAAGTCGTGTAATTTCTTCAAAGGCGGAGCGAGACTCTTCGTACTGCATATGATGAAGAAAAGCCAGAGCGCGATTAAAGTCATCGACAACCTCCGTATCACAAGAAATGGCAAAGTTAACAGTGCCTATTGCCTCATCTTTATTCTTTTCTTGGGCAATCGTAGGACGGGTAAGGGAGAGACATAATGTAGTGATTAAAAGCAGTTTTTTTATGGTTGGCAAGCAAGAATAAAACCTTTTATTAATTGCTTTTCGTAGATTTTTATCTCTCTTAAGCCTATGAGCGGAACTTGGTAACAAAGTCGTACAGTTAAAGCAATTATTCATGGGTTAACCTTCCTCAATTACTAGATTTGGGCAAAAGGAAGTCGGCACTTTCTATTTCCTTTAATAGAAGAATCTATACTTCTAAAGTATTACTGATATTCCACATCTGCCTCTTAATCAGCCATTCTCCTGAGTCCTCTCTGTGAAGAAGCCAGGTCTTATAAACTTTAAATGAATTCGTAGTTCCATCAGCGTAAGAGACAGTGTTCACATTAGCTTCTGCAATTCCATATACCCATTCATCGTTGATTCGTAGAGCATTAAGGAGTGTCGATTGGCAAGTCCATTTCGCGACATCATAGTCTCTCTGTTCGCTCTTTAAAATCTCGTCTGGGCCGTGTTCGGGCTCTGAACCAGGTGGAATCCGAATCGCGTCTGCAGCAAATAGTTTACCGTAGGCACTCGAATCGTTGGCACTAACGGCTGCTGAATACTTCTTACACATTACCCTGAGAACTTCGTTCGCATCAATCATAATTTGTGCCTCCTTGGTTATTTTGCTCTTTCCTATTGCACGATAGGTGAGCAATATTGGTATAACCGAAGCCGACTTCTTGCAATAGTTTTCATTAGGAGCATTTCCGCGTCGCTTAACTATTTATTCGACGGAAACTCTTTAGATATTATCGCCTAATATAATTACTTACAATTATAATTGTAATTAAGTCTTGAGAAATTAATTTACTTATATTTCTTAAAACTAAGAGTGATAATTCTTATGTAAGTTTCAGATAAACCAAGAAGTAAATTAACTATATAATGAATATTGGGTAAGGCAAGGCCCTAGATATAATAACTAGAGAAATCGTTGATTGTTATATACCCTAGTAAGTAAAAGTCTCTCTTTATCTAAAGAAATCGATAATCGTATCGGAGCAATTTGGTATTTCTTTCCTCATTATAATGATGTCATTGCTGATAGTTAAAATCAGTTTCACTGCCTAGGAATTATTGCCTAGGTCTTTATACTTACAACTTCAGACAAAAAACTACAAAAGTATAACCATCATATAAATTTACGAACATTCTCTTAACTAATTGCGTTCTATTTTCATTTTTTTGAGCTAAAATTATAAGTGTAAGAAAAATAAAAGCTAATAATATATAGTCCGTTTAATTATTGAGAATAAAAAACTCTAGGTCGTAGGATTTCATTATAAATTTGATTTAAAGGGTGTTTGAAAAGTAGTTTTGAGGACTGAAAAAGATTATTTAGTGCCAGAATAATTATTTTGTCAAGCTTGAGAAGATACGACTAGTTTTGACTCGTCCTGATTGAGTACCACGATCTCGATGTTTAAATTGTTGAGCGGGATTGTAAATTAATTTAGGTGGACGTTGTTTAATCGATTTTTGTCCTTTGTGTAGTCGAGGGATTGTCATAACTACCTCCTCTTTAAATGATAGATCAATCTTGACCTCGGTAAGTCAGTAAGTGAATGAACTAGTCTCAAGAGCTCAGAGCGGTTGCCCTGAAAATTAACCATGAAGATGATGCTTGCCAATTAATCTAACGCTGCTGGCTTGAAGTCCCTTTTCACCCATCATGCTCTGGGTAATCTTCCGCAGACAAGGGGTCTAGTTCCCAACGAGATTGGTCGCGCCGTTCTAACTTTTCTCTGGTGTGGACTGATTCGCCCTCAACTGAAGCAATCCCCATCGCCTCAAGCAGTTGCTCGCTCACATTTTGGTCGGGAGTGGGAGTCTGTCCCCCTACGGCTTCTTCGCCCACTACTTCCGCTTGATAGACATTATCATCAACATCTCCTCCCGTCACCTCAGCCTTAGCAACTCTATTCCTTTTTAGCTGTTCTAGGCTGATTTCCTCTGACTTGCTCGACTCCGCCAGCTCCTCAAAACTCAGCTCAGCTTCTTCTGCGTTGATAAAATTTCTCCCTCCTCCCCCTTGAGTCTCATCGGCTTGGAGTTGAGAAGCCCTAGAGGATTTACCAGCCTCTTTCCTTTTTTCATCTGCCATACTCTTGACTCCTGGTCGCTGTCATAACACCGAAGGAAAAGTTAGCTCTCTCTACCTACCATGTTAGGTTAAAAAGAGATCAAGAGCCTAAAACAATTGAAAATCAAATATTTCCGATGAATACTCAAGGTACTAAAACAAGATCGTGTGCGCCTCGAACTACATCAATTTTAGAGCCCGTTCTTTCTAGTCTTGGTTTATCTCCCGATACTACATTCCAAAATTCTACCGCACCAGTTTTGGGGCTGGGTTCGCGATAGTTAAAAATAACTACTGCTAAAGATTTTCCCTCTGCATCAAAAGTAACTTGTTCTGGTAACAATCCTTCAAAACCGTACTCATCAATATTAGTTAATTGTCCTGAGTCAGAATCAAACTTGACCAAAGATAGAGAACTATAAGGCTTACCGCGCCAAGCAGGAATGAAACTAGGTAAATAAGTGCGACGCATATTAACGATCGCCATTAACGATTCATCGGGGCTAATAGCAAAACCTTCGGGGCTTAAGCCTACTTCTACCTTCGATACAATTTGAGGCAGTTGTGCTGATTCTGGTTCAAATTTAATTGAGATCGCTTTTCCTGGAGGATTGGCTAAATAATTTAGTAGGGGTAGAGATTTGGTACTCCATTTAAGATCGCAGACTAATAAAAAACGACCATTGGTGGTAAAGCGAGGATGACCGAGATGATTGCCTACTTCTAAAGGTTTACCGTATGGTTTGACCTCAATATCTCCGTTGGAAACTGTGGTAACTTCATAAAAACCAATATTACTGTTGATATCTTGAGTCATTGCTAGATACTTTCCTGAAGGATGCCATATAGCAGTACGATTGTCGGTGCGCGTTCCTTCACTGGACATGGGAAAGTAAAAACGTTCTCCTAATTTTCCGTCGGGTTGCAGTTTGACGATTAATAATTCTCGCTCTTTGTCTTCTAAATTGACTGCTAGTAACTTACCATCGGGACTGATACTGATATGTTCGGGATTGCGTCCTACTGGGACTGATTCGATAATTTTAGGTTGTCGGGCATTACTTAAATCCACTACCGTAATTAACTTCCCTTCAGGCATATCGTCTATAGTCTCTAGTTGTTGAATCCCATCTTCAGGACGAGATCGCACCTCTACTATGTAAGCCCGTTTGCCATCGGGAGAAGTAGCGATAATTTGGGGCCAAGACATGACAGAATTGGATATTTGGACAGTAGCAATTTGAGGATTTTCTGAGTTGAGGGGTAAATCGATCACCGTTAGAGTATCTTCAATTCCAGCTACTCGATCTAGTTTGGCATCGGCATAGGCAGTAGCTACCATGTCTGCATCGGAAGCAATGAGTAATTTATCTCCTGTAAAGGTAATTGGTTGTGGGGATGGAGAAACTTTGGCGATCGCAACTGGTTCTCTGAGTTGTACGATTCCGTAGAGTAAAATAGCTAAAACAAAGCCAATTAAAGCCAATAAAATTTTTTTAAGGTTTTTAATCTTTATATGTTTCATCACATTATTAATTAATTAGTCAATCAAAACAAAAGTCATTAATTCAGCTAATTCTGCAATATTTTCGCCATACGCCGATCCCCTTTTTGTTGATTTCTGCAAGCATCCCGAACGAAGGGCGAGCAACGAATTAAATAGATTGCAAGCTGATTGAGTAACAAAACGGGAAATTTACACGGTCTGACAATGTCCACAAACAAGACAACTCTGGTTTCATCGGTTGAATTCCAAACTTCATGGGGCAAAGAATCGTCAGTATTTTCGACTAATGAATGACGAAGCCTAACAAATCCGCCTCAAATGCCAACAATCTTCCTATTTCCATACCGTTAAAATCGATCGCCGTATCGTTGCCTCGTTGTACGATATTCAAGTCAGCAAAAGTTAAAGAACCAGCTAAATCAATCCGATCTCGTTTGAGATTAAAGTCTTCAATTACGGCGTTGCCATTAAAATTTAAAACGAAAGTATCTCGACCAGAACCACCTCGCAAATAATTATCACCCGCACCACCATTGAGCAAATCGTCATTTTTATCGCCTACTAAAATATCATCGCCCACTCCACCGAATAAGTAGTCATCTCCTTTATTCCCTCTCAAGGTATCATCGCCCGCTCCGCCATTAAGAACATCGTTACCACGACGACCGCAAATTCTGTCATTACCAGCCAATCCTAAAATACTATCGGAATCATGACTGCCAAAAATGCGCTCGCTATTAACCGTGCCAAATTGTTCTGTAGCATCTATACCATCACTAGCCAAAGCCGATAGTGCCACTTCCGCAATCAGGCGATGAGTTGCTGCACTAGGTTGAGCGGGAACGCCAGGTACAGTACCGCCAAAAAAAGCGTATTCGTCGGGGTTAGCATCTGGAGCGATTACTTCATATCGAATACCCGAATCATCAGCCGTAGTCGCAATAAAGCGATCGCTAACATTAGTAAAACCAAACTGCGCGGGATTGTCAAAAATACGCTCGAATAAGTCGTCAGCATCTAGCTGAATTAAATTGACATCACTATCTAATCTCGTATCTAGTTCGTCTAACTCTTGAGACAGATCGGAGTTGAAAATGGCAATAATTTCTTCTGTATTTTCTATTCCAGGAAGATCGGACGTACCAGGAAAACGATTTAAGTCGGGGAGATTGGGAACGACAATATTTTTCGCTCCTGCATTAGCGAGATTTTCCACCGCCGTAACGATATTAACTACTAACTCTGTAGTATCGGTGACTCCCAAGCCAAAATCGTAGATTCCCACCCAAATAGTGTAAAGTCCGTTGGGGTCTATATTGGGTGTGGAGGCAATCAAGTTATTAACTTGAGCTAAAGTTCCTGGTAATTGCAGTTGTTCGACAACATCGTTAGGTTCAAAAGGATTCCCCACGTTTTCTAATCCAGTAGTTGCCCCAATAAGAGCAAAATTAGTATCGAAATTATATTCGATGCCTAACTCAGAGGCTACCGACTCGATCCAAAGTTCTCCATTAGCATAACGTCCTTCAAAAAAAGGTTCGGCAGGAAAACCCGCACCAAAAGCCTCTGATGTAATCTCGAATAAGTTCCCCGTATCGGAAAGTAAATCGCCAAAAACATAAACCTCACTAATGTCACTGGTTATACTTCTAGGAAATGCTGTAGTTTGCTTATTTTGAATCATCATTAAAGAAAGTTAATTAATGTTGTGTTTTTTGAAGCTTCTAAATCGAGGGTAGAACATCCCAAACCAGATTGTCCAAGTCATTTTTGATGCTAAATTAATAACTAAAAGTTATTAATATGGAATTGCGACAGCTACGATATTTTGTGACAGTTGCCGAAGAGTTACACTTTGGCAAAGCAGCAGAACGCTTACAAATTACTCAACCCGCACTAAGCAAACAAATTCGTGTTTTAGAAACCGAGTTAGAAACCGAGTTATTTATCCGCACCAAACGCACGGTTAAGTTAACCAAAGCAGGTGAGGTTTTTTTCATACAGGCACGGCAACTTTTACAGCAATCAGAGGAAGCAATTAAATTAACTAAAAGAACCGCTTTAGGAGAAGTAGGACGATTGACGATTGGCTTTACCGCTACCGCTACCTACACGGTATTACCTGAATTAATTCGGCGTTTTCGCTCCCGCTATCCTCAAGTAGAAGTGGAAATGTTAGAAATCTCTACAGAAGCACAGGTTACGGCAATAAATAAAGGAGAAATCGATCTGGGATTTTTGCATCCTCCAATTGATTCTCGTGGCTTGGAACTCTATCCACTTTTATCAGAAGAATTTGTCGCAGTATTGCCCAAAAATCATCCTTTGACCGCTAAAGAGTCATTATCTTTAGTAGATTTAAAGCAAGAGTCTTTCATCTTACATCCCCGCACAGAAGGACCTTTTCTCTACGATGGATTTCTCAAACTGTGTCGTCAAGCTGGATTTGAACCTCAGATCGTCCAAGAAGTAAATAGCCATCAAAGTCGCATCTGTCTGGTGGCAGCAGGAATGGGGATAACATTTATTCCCGCAGGATTGCAAAAAGCGATCGCTCAAGATTTAGTTTGTATCCCCATGTCAGATTTACCATCTAAATTAGAGTTTGCAGCAGTATGGCGTTCTCTTGATATTTCTCCAGTGTTGCAAAAATTTGTGGCTATGTTTCAAGACATTCTTCTGTGGGTAGTCTCTGCAAACTGGTAGAGTTGTCTTCATCAGTCATTTTTGGGGACGGGAGAAACAAATAAAAATCTCCAACGGCTCGATTGGGTATGCCGAGGAAACCTCGACACCCCTCTCGCCCAATCCAATTGACTTTTTGTTAAGTCCATCTCAAGCATTTGATAGTGATGGTAGAAGAGCAGTCCAGTCAACCTCAAAAGAACTAGAACAAGCCAATTATTTAATTAGATATCCCTACCACAATCCAGAAACAGGACTAATGGATGGGTGGAAAAGTATTGTCTTTGAAACACCATCGGATTGTCTGGAGTGGAAGTCTGAAAACATTGATAGTCAAGCACCTTCCCCGACAGACACGTTTTGTGCTTGTCGGGAAGATGCCCGACGAGAAAGTCGTCCGTCTGAAAACAGCACACAAATAAATATAGAAGTTCAACAAAGAAAGAATTTAATAATTTCTCCCTCTATAGTCTCCCAAAATGAAAATCTAGAGGAAGAGAAAGAAGAAGAAGAAAATTTAACTCAAGAACAAAATGCCAGCAATACAAACATCTCGGTTGAACCGATAGATCCTGAAGACTACTGGAAAAAAGAAGATTCCAGTTCATCCCCAACCCCATTAAATCCAAGCAGTACAAATACTTCGGATAACCAAAAGGATGTAACTTTAACCTCGTTGGCTAATAAATCTTGTCTTGGAGGAGAGAATAAGGGGGGCGGTGTAATATTAAATCAAACTTCAGTACAACGTACTACTAGAGTTTATGATTCTGCTTTGGGAATTAAACCACCAGACCAACAGAAAAATCTACAGCAGAGAGCATTTAACTGGATTCCAGAGGGCATATGGAAGGTGAATGGCAAGTTAGACCCAAATTTTGTAGATTGGTTGGCTAAAGACTGGCAAAAGGCTTATGGGGGCGATATCCATAAGAAGAGGGCTGATGTGCTGAGGCACTTCAAAAAAGATCCTGCCAATATAGCCATCGCTTGGACTCAGTATGAAGCTGAAACCAGACATCGGTATGAGAATGCTGCACTGAGGATGAACAATGAGGTGGAAATTAAACCAGAGGAACAACAACAGCTTTTATCTCGTTCGAGGGCTGTGAGTGAGAAGATGGATGAACAGATGAACCCTGTGGCTGTAGATGTCACGAATCCTACTTATTTGACTCAAATAGAGGGAGGAAAAGAAGAAAATATAATAGAATGTCATCAAGAAGTTAAACCCGTTATAAACTCAAATAATGTGGGTGTGACATCAAGTAATAATTCTTCCTTCCCAGCAACAGAAGATAAACAAGGGGATGGGATTAATCCTCTAGATTCTTCTCAACCATCAGAAAGGAGCGAGGGAGTAGCATCTTCTACTCCACCAAAAGACATCCCCAGGAATGAAAAAGGCAGTGCAGAAAATCCCGAAGCTTACTCTATGTGGAAGCCCGAAAAGCTTGAAGTCGAAGAAATTAATCCCTTACAGCTAAGGAAAAG
>JASJDI010000280.1 GCA_030065155.1 Xenococcaceae cyanobacterium MO_188.B29 | reverse complement strand
AAGATAAGGGAGACAAGGAGGACAAGGAAGACAAGGGGGAAATGCTGATTTTTTCGTTCAGATTATAGTAAGCACTCGCCTCTTTGTTAAAAACCTACCCTTGTGAGCTACTCCCTACTCCCTACTTAGTTACAACCAATTGCCTACCAACACAAAAGCTGACCAAAAATAAGGATCGTTAAATTTATCTGATTTAAGAATAGCAACTTGCGCTCGACGAAGAGCTTCTGCTTTAGTTACTTCACCTTGCGCAATTTCTTGATAGAATTGCTCCATTAACAAGGCTGTTGCTTCGTCATTTACTAACCACAGAGAAGCTAAAGTACTTTTTGCTCCTCCTCTCATGGCTACTCCTGCCAATCCTAATACGGCTCGATCGTCTCCCAAAGCAGTTTGACAAGCACTGAGAACTAATAGTTCAATGGGTCTATCTGAGCGTGCTTTTCCTTGTAAAACTTGATTAAGCTCTTCCGCATTGATACGCTCATCCCAAGCTAGTATATAAGTCTTCTCCGCGATCGAACTAAAATTACCATGGGTGGCAATATGCACGATGGGGAAAGGTGCATTGTCTATTTTGGTTTCTAAATTCTGTTCGGTAAAAGTATTATTTAAAAGGGTTTTAGTTGAAATCTTAGCTCCAATACTTTCTAACTCCTGTTGGACGTTGGGTAAGGGAGGGAAATCAGGAAAATTAGGAGACTGTTCGCTGAGTCCTGCTGTGAGCGTGGTAACTCTAGAACTTAATAGAGGTTGGGGGTCTAATAGTTGCATACCAGGAGTTAACACTACTGCATATTTTTCAATCAGATATTGGTTGCCATCCTGTAATACTGCCATGGGAATATTCCGCAGCACTCCATCGAGAACAAAAACTAGGGTGTGTACCTGATTACTTTCTAATTCTTGGGTAAAAGGCTCAATAAGCCACTTATATAATTGTTGAGCAGGAGGACGAAAATTACTGTTTTTAGGGTTAGTTTCTTTGCGGATTACTTGGATACCCCGTGAAGGGTTATCATCTCTGCTTCTGGCTACTTCTGGGGTTGCGGAACGATTAGCAAAAAGGGAGTCTAAGGCAATAGTATCTCTTAATTCTCCTATTACTTGCTCAATACGATCGCCTGTCTGGGTAGATTTATGTAATAAAGTACCATCAGGCAAAGATATAATTACTTCTAAGCGTTCTTGTAGAATAATCGAATAGATAACCGCAGTATTAGGAGCAACTCGATCGATTTGGACAGGATTAGCCTGGATACAAGCCTCATTGAAGAAATTATCTAACTCTGCTAGTTGTAATGACTCGATAACTTGACGAGCTTGGGCTAATTCTGCTTGATTAGGTTCTACATTTGGGGATAATAATAGTTCTACTAACTGACGATATACTGGTTCAATTCGATCACGAAAAGCAAATTGAGTATTGGGGGTAGTGGCAATTAAATCACGACGTAAAGATTGGAGTAAGTCGTAAGTTCTAGTATAGGATTGAATCGCAGCTTGGCGTTTATTTTGAGCTTGCTCAATTCTCCCCAATTGCCAGAATAACTCGGAAGCAATATCCTGAGAATTATAACCAATGGTGTAACTGAGAGCTTGTTTGGTTGTAGTTTCTGCTTGTGACCATTGTTGCTCCAATTCGTACCATTGTCCTAAAGTAGCGTAAGCAAAAGCTTGCATTCTTGCTGAACCTAAACTGTTGGCTTGAGAGATCGCATTTTGGGCAATATCGGTAATATTAGGAGTATCAATTCTTTTTTGTTTTAATTCCAGTAAACTACGAGCAAAATTGATTTGAGTTAAGACTTTCTCAGGAGTTGTGGGTAAAGTTGCCAGTAGTAAATTAATTTCTGAGATTAAACTACCTTGCCTTGTCCTACGGTTTTGAATCAATAAACTTAATAGATTGACTTTTCCCTGAAGAACAGTAATCGGTTCAGTTGCTAAATCTATACTTTGTAGATAATAGTTTTGTGCATCGGCTAAATACTGATTTACTATCTGCTCATAATTAACACTTGCTTGAGTTGTAGCTGTTTGTCCTCTGATAAAGTAAGCATTTTCTTCGGCTAAAAAACTAGCCGTATTACCCAAAGCTAGATAAACTGAAGCTAAATTAAGATTTGTAGTATTACCTAGCTTTTCAGCCGTTAACAAAACATCCAGCGATCGATCGTTTTCTCCTATCACCCGTAAAATATTACCTAAACTAGCTAACCCTTTCACTTGCAAAGATATTGGCACCGATGTATTTTCTGAAGCTATTAACTTCTCTAGTGCTGCTTCGGTAATCTCACAATTGTTGACATCTAATGCTAAAGCTTTAGTAATAGTTTTACAAGCCTTGGGATATAAACCCAAATTCTGCATTACTTGGGCTTGATTGATCTGACTTCTACTAATTCCATTGGAGTCTTCTATTTGTTGATAAATTTCCGTAGCTTCTTGCCAACTATCTAATGCGGATTCTGCTTCTCCTGTGGCCAATAGCAATTTTCCCTGGATTTCTAGACTAGAAGCTAAAACACTTAATAATTCAGGAGATTCTGCTTGCTGATTTAAGATAGCTAAACTAGAATCAATACTTTCTTTTCCTTGTTGCCACTCCGACAATTGCTGATAAGTTAGAGCCAGATTACTCAATGCCATCGCTTGATTGAGTGGATCTTGTTGTTGCTCAAAAATTTTAGCTGCCTCTTGCCATACTGTGACTGCACGCTGATAATCTTTATTAGTATATAGCGATCGCGCTTCTGTCGCTAATGCCATTCCTGAAGTTTGGGAAAAGGTTACTTTCGCGCTCATCAAAGGTATTGCCAGAGAAAAGCAAAACAGAAGTAGTGAGAGTAAGAGGGATTTTACACGATTGGTTCTCATTGCTGAATATTTTTTCTTACTTGTACTAAGATTTAGCTATCTAATAACTTAAAAATTTTAGCTTGGCGAGTGGGAAGCCAGCACCTTATCCGTTAGGATAGGTGTCTGGAGAACGTCACTTAAACGAACAGAAAATCCCTAGTAAAGTTTACATTAGTATAATCTTGCACTACACCAATGGCATCATTACCATAGAAAATAGCAACATCCTGAGCAGAGTCACCAATCCAGTTACCTACTTCTAGGGAGTATTGACTAGAAGTTCCCCTAACTTCGATATAGTCGTCCAAATAATTAAAGTCAGTAATTGTGGCATAGCCATCGCCTTGGTAAAAGACATTAGAAGAGTCTCCCAAAACAAAAGTATCTGTTCCACTTTCCCCAGTTAAGGTATCATACTCTGTGCCATTTGCATAACCAACAAGGCGATCGTGCCCAGAACCTCCTGTAAGAGTATCACTCCCAGAACCACCTAAGAGAATATCGCTACCCCCGTCACCAAAAAGATAATCATTTCCATCTAATCCCAACAATTCATTAGCAGCATCGTTGCCAAAAATCGTATCGTTACCCGAACCGCCGATCGCATTTTCGATCAGTGATCGACTATCACTATTATATTGTAGAGCATTAAAGACATGACCACGAGCATAATTACCATCACCAAGATAAGCTTTTTGGAAAATGCCATCAGAATCGAGATTACTCCAGCTACCTGGTGCAAGATCGATAGTTAGATTTGTACTATAGTTGGAGAAGTTGTAGGTATCTATGCCATTACCATCCCAGATGGTACGAAAAATACGATTACCACCAGGAGTACCAACTCCAACATCATTAACAAACATTTCTCCAGTACTAGTAGAGAAACTATAAGTTGTGTTACCAGAGTTAGTATTAAAATTAGCACCGTACATTTGCTGAATTGCTGCTATGTCATACATCATCAGAGACTGAGCATAGCCCCAGGTTTCATTCCTATAATAATCTGTCGGCGCACCTACATAGGATCTGTAGGTCATGATCGAAAATTCCATCGAGTCACGATTATAATCCATAGGAACATTAGAGATGCCATTGGCTTCATGACCATGTTCTAAGCCCAAAGCATGACCAATTTCATGACCAAAGGTATGAAAAGCGAAGTTGCCAATAGTTGGGCTATTGTAATCATCCAGATTAAACCATGCATCCCCTGCGGCTACTGTGTCACCTGGATAATAGCCATAGGCTGTGGAAAAAGCGTCTGACTCTGCTAGGCGAATTGTAGCGTCACGGTCACTACCACCTGTTAGTTCAAAAGTATTAAGATTAGACACATCTTCGTACATGTCGAACCAATAGCGTGTAACCCACCTTTGATTATCATTCAAATTTTCAAAACTACTCGAATGAATAGAATAGTAGGGATAGCCTGACTCATAATCATTGAAAAAACTGTCAGTAAAACTAAAAGTAACTGTATCAGATGCCCATTTACTGCTAGCAAGTAAACTATCTATATTATTGATTCCAGTTGCTGTTGTGTTGCTTGTTGGTGTTGCTTGTCCGAAAGTCATGGTTGTTGTCTACTTTTACAAAGAGTTCTCGATTACCTAGAAGCTAACCTTATATATCTTTTAATTGAGTCACCTATGCAAAAATTACCTAAAAGAAAACACCTATTTTTTGAATCTCTTAGCCCTTTCTGAGCGGAGATTCTAGCTGTTAGCTATTAGCTCTTAAATATAAGAAAAGGTTATTTGGTCACCGCTACAAGAAGCTCACACAAAGTAGATTTATAATCTTACCAAGGCTGATTAACACTTTAAGCATTAATAAAAATGGGTAGATGGCGGTATTTTGGGCTATTCTTAATTGGCATTCTTCTTAGTATTTGTTTTGCCTGTACACAGATAGCTCATAGCAATGGTGAAGCTACTAAACTTCCGAATAATCAATTGCTTGCTACTACACAAGAACAAAATAATTCTTTGACCTTATTACCTCCTGAAACAGTAGCTATTATTAATAATTTAGGTTCTCAGGATTTATATAACCCCTCTCGTGGGGATGTCAGAATTGTAGTAATCAGCGATCTTAATTCTGCTTATGGTTCTACAGATTACGAGCCTGAAGTTGACAAAGCTATTAATCTCCTTCCCTTCTGGCAACCAGACTTAGTACTGTGTAGTGGGGATATGATAGCAGGTCAAAAACCTAGCCTAACTCCTGAGCAAATTAGAGCTATGTGGGTAGCATTTGACGAACATATAGCTTTTCCTCTTCGTGAGGCTAAACTACCCTATGGCTTTACTGTGGGTAATCATGATGCTTCTAGTGCTGTAGGCGTAGACGGAAAATATCGTTTCCAACAGGAGCGAGATTTAGCAAGGGAATACTGGCATAATCCCCAACATAATCCCGGTCTTCAATTTATCGATCGCGACGAATTTCCTTTTTACTATACTTTTACCTATAACAATATCTTCTTTATGGCTTGGGACGGTTCTTCTAGTAATATTCCCGCAGAAAAATTAGCTTGGGTTGAGAAAAATTTGGCTAGTACTCAGGCACAACAGGCGAAAATGCGAATTTTACTAGGACATTTACCTTTGTATGGAGTAGCAGTAGGACGCAATAAACCAGGAGAAGTGATGAACAATAGTGAACAATTGCGAGCAATGTTAGAAAAATATCACGTTCATACCTATATTAGTGGTCATCACCATGCTTACTATCCTGGTTATCGGGGTAAATTGCAATTATTACAGACAGGTGCACTGGGTTCTGGTCCCAGAACATTAATTGATAGCGACTTGCCACCCCGCAAAACAATCACTGTCCTTGATATTAACTTCGATTCCACTGAACTATCTACCTATACAACTTACGATATGCAAACTCTTGCACTAATCAACTACGATCGACTTCCTCGTTTTCTGGCAGGACAAAATGGGATGGTACTCAGAAGAGATCTAAAGGAAAAAGATTTAAAATCTTCAGAAAAAGCTTTCTGTCAACAACGCCTGGGCGATGAATTATGTAGTTTTTAGTTGTAAGTAATGTTAATCCTTGGCAACAGTAATTAGATGAGTAAGAGTGTTAATCAAGCGATCGCTCTCCAGAGGAACAACATCTTTACCATGTAATAGTTCTTGAAGCATTATGTAATATATCAATGTTCCCAAAAATACTCTTACTGTTGCTTCTTCATCAGGTAAATTTAGTTCGGGATGAGATTTAAAATATTTAGTTAAAATCTCAATCCCTGGTTTGGCTAAATTATTAACATAGGCTTTGGCTAATTCGGGAAAGCGTCCCGATTCACCAATTATGATGCGGATAAAGTTTTGAAAAGTGCGATCGCTTCTTCCATTCTCTATTAATTGATTGGCTAGCTGTTGGAGAAATAACTGAGGATCTTGTTCCAAAGATGGAGACTCTTGCAAAGCCATTACTGTCTTAAATTTATCCTCAGCTAAAACTTTAATTAGGGTATTAAATAATCCTTCTTTATCGCCAAAGTGACTGTATACAGTAGCTTTAGAGACTCCTGCTGCTTTAGCAACTCGATCCATGCTAGTAGCAGCATATCCATGAGCAAGAAATTCTTGCATTGCTCCTTCAAGAATAGCTTCAGCTTTTTCTTTTGATTTTGGACGTTCTAAATTTATGGTTTCTGTGCCGATCATTTTTTATCTATTCTAATTGACTAATATAGTTTGAAGATGTTCTATTGTTTCTTGGTTGACACCAATAGCTTGTAAATAGCCATTTATCCCTCCATAATGCTCATCTAAATAGATAAATGGAGACATAATCGATTTTGAAGATAACAACTTCTGAGCTAATTCTTCTCGATCTATTTGCAGTTGAATTGTAGGATAAGAGAGCGCAATGTCCTTTTCACTCAAAAAATAATCTTGAGCAATAGTGGTCACTGGTACTTGAGCTATAGCTAATAACAAAGCAATAATGATTCCAGTTCGATCTTTTCCTGATGCACCATAAATCAAAAATGCTGTTTGATTAGTGGTAATTACTTCTAGGATTTCTTTGATCTGCTGCCCTCGCTCTTCAAACATAAAATGGGCAAATTCTAACAGTGTTTTCTTTTCTCTCAACTCAGGAAAATTTTTTTCTTCTAGTAAGGGTAAGTTAAAATACCTAACCTCTGATGATTTAAAAACATAGGGTTCCCTGTTTACGTCTAATGGAGTTCGCAAATCGATAATCGTTTTTACTCCATATTCGATAATCGCTTGTTGACTTGCTGGTGACAATCGATGCAGACTATATCCACGTAATAAGGTACGCCAACGAATAAATTTACCATTAGAGGTAGCATAACCACCTACATCAAGCAAACTAAGGCAGCCTGTTAATTGTAAGCGACGCTTTGATAATCCTTGAAAATTATTTAGTTGTTTCATGGATCTTGCTAAACTAATCGGTTTAGTTTTATTATAATAGTAACTGAACCGTTTAGTTTAGAAAAAAATAAAGAGGATATAGATATGCAAAAAATAACAATCCATGATTTCAAATCTGGCAAACTTCGTGTTCTTCCTTTGACAATGGTTATTGCCACAACAATTATTGGTATTGGAGGAATCATTGCTTACAGTCCAAAGCAGTTTTCCCCCTCTGAAGTCGAGCAAACTCCAGAAGCCAGCATACCAGAAATCAAAACAGTAACAGCTTTAGGAAGATTAGAACCCAGTGGGGAGATCATACAAGTATCTGTGTCTTCCTCCGCAGAAGGTAATAAGATTGAAGAACTATTAGTCAGAGAAGGAGAGGCAGTCAACCGAGGACAAGTGATTGCTGTTTTAGACAGTCGCGATCGCGCTGAAGCTGCCTTAAGACAAGCAGAAGCCAGAGTTATAGTAGCTCAAGCCAATTTAGCTAGGGTAAAAGCAGGAGCGCAAACAGGAGAAATCGAAGCACAGCGAGCTACGATCGCTCGTCTTGAAGCCGAACGCAGCAACAATATCGCAGCACAAAATGCTATGGTATCGCGGATGGAAGCCGAATTAAGAAATGCGCAGATAGAATATCAACGCTATCAACAACTGCATAGCCAGGGGGCAATCTCTGCCTCAGAAAAAGATAACAAACTATTAATTTTAGAGACAGCCAAAGAACAACTAGCCGAAGCCAAAGCCAACCTAAGTCGTATTTATACTGCCCAACAAAAACAAATCATCGAAGCTAAAGCCACTTTAGACAAAATAGCCGAAGTGCGTCCTGTAGATGTAGAAGTGGCAACCGCAGAAGTTAGAGAAGCCCAAACAGCAGTAGCAACCGCCCAAGCAGATCTCGATCGCGCTTATATTAAATCTCCCCAAGCAGGGACAATTACTAAAATCCTAACTCGTCCTGGGGAAGTAGTTTCTAGTGAGGAAGGGATAGTTAGAATCGGACAAATTAACCAGATGTATGCGATCGCTGAAGTCTACGAAAGCGATATAGGCAAAGTAAAATTAGGACAAAAAGCTACCGTTACCAGTAGTGCCATATCAACAGAATTAACAGGAACAGTAGAACATATTGGTCTAGAAATAGAAAGACAACAAGTAGTCAATACCGATCCCACAGCTAATATTGATGCCAAAGTAGTAGAGGTGGAAGTCATGCTAGACAAAGAATCTAGCCAAAAAGTAGCAGGATTAACTAATTTGTTGGTGAATGTCAGGATTGATATATCGGGGGAAGTTGGGGCGCAAGGCTTGCGCCCTAGTAGTGAGTAGTAAGTAGTAAGTAGTGAGTTATTTTGATTCAGCAATTAGCCCTTCGGGTTCGGTAGTTGCTTTAAGCAGTGCGACCCTGCGGAATTTATAATCCGCAAAGGAACGCGCACTGAGGGAAACCCTTTCAGCATTTGCTCATGGGGGAAACCCCCAAGACCGCAATGCTTCACCACCGCAACTGTTTCACAAGACCGC
>JASJDI010000279.1 GCA_030065155.1 Xenococcaceae cyanobacterium MO_188.B29 | reverse complement strand
GTAGGGACGATCTATAGATCGTCCCTACAGCTGAATTTCAATGTCTGTTTTAAGCAATACCCACAGATTGCATATTCATTTCCATTAAGACAGAGTGAGAACTTTGTATCTGGCTATTTTCTTTGGGCTTTCTCTGAATATAATTACCGTCTGATTGTAATTCCCAAGCTTGACGATTATCAGATAGCATTATCCCCAAAATTTCCTGTAAATCCTTAGCAAGTTCTAAGTCTTTGATAGGTGCGACAGCTTCTACTCGCCTACTAAGATTACGTTTCATCCAATCTGCACTACCAATATATATTTCTTCGTCACCATTGTTGTGAAAATAGAAAACGCGCGAATGCTCTAAAAAACGACCAATAATACTAATTACACGAATATTCTCACTTACTCCTTTAATACCAGGACGCAAACAACAAATTCCCCTGACAATTAAATCAATTTCTACTCCTGCCCTAGAAGCTTCATAGAGAGTCGCTATAACTTCTTGGTCTACTAAAGAATTCATTTTGGCTATAATTCTTCCTGTAGCACCATTTTGGCAGTGTTCTATTTCTCGACGAATCATCGCAACTGTTCGATCGCGTAAACTAACAGGAGCAACTAATAATTGGCGATAAGATTTTTGCCGAGAATAGCCAGTTAAGAAATTAAATAAATCGGTTAAGTCTGCTCCTAAATCTTCTCGGCAGCTTAACAGTCCTAAATCAGTGTAGAGTTTAGCAGTCTTAGGATTATAGTTTCCTGTACCGATATGAACATAACGGCGAATTTTGTTTTCCTCTTGCCTAACAACTAGAGAGATTTTGGTATGGGTTTTTAACCCTACTAAACCATAGACAACATGTACTCCAGACCTTTCTAATTTTCTTGCCCAAATAATATTATTTTCTTCATCAAAACGGGCTTTTAATTCTACTAGTACTGATACTTGCTTGCCATTTTCTGCTGCTGCAATTAAAGCTTTGAGAATTGGTGAATCTCCAGAAGTACGGTAGAGAGTCATTTTGATTGCCAAAACATGAGGATCGTAAGCAGCTTGAGTCAGAAAACGTTGTACTGTGCCACTAAAAGAATGATAAGGATGATGAACTAATAGATCTCCGTCACGAATAATGCTAAAAAAATCTTCTCCGTCTTCCAAATTATTCAAATTATTGGTTAGGTCAATATCTTGTAATCGTTGTAGTCTAGGAGGAGTCACAGGAGACCAGGGACGGTCTTTTAATTCTGGCAGAGGTAATCCCATGAAAGACATTAAATCCCCTAAACCTAGTAACCCATCAATGTCATAAATATCTTCTTCTGCTAAGGCTAACTCTCTTTTGAGCATAGAGCGCACATCATCAGGAGTACCTGCTTGAATTTCTAATCTTACTGCCGAGCCACCAATGCGCCGTTTATACAATTCTTGTTCGATCGCCAGGAGCAGATCGTCAGCCTCGTCTTCTTCTACGGCTAAATCTGCATTCCGAGTCACCCTAAAAGCATAACACTCCATAATATTCATCCCAGGAAAGAGGTACTCTAAATTGTGAGCGATCGCTTGTTCTAGGGGTACACCAGTCCACACTGCTACTTTTCCTTTTTGTCGTTGACGCAACTCTTCTGGGAGAGGCACAAAACGCGGTAGAACTCTAGGTATTTTTACTCTGGCGAATAATTCTTCTTCTGTTTCTGGATCTTTAACTACTACAGCTAAATTAAGACTTAAATTAGAAATATAGGGAAAAGGATGAGAAGGATCGACAGCCAGAGGAGTGAGAACAGGAAAGATGTGTTCTTCAAAAAACCGATCTATATAATTTTTTTGTTCTTGATTAAGATCGACGTATTCTAGGAAATTAATACCATGGTTAATTAATTTGGTTTTTAAAACTTGTTCAAAATGCTGGTGTTGTTCTTGAATCAAAGGAAGCAGTCGATCGTTAATATCCTTTAGTTGTTGTTCTGGGGTACGACCATCAGCAGTCAACTTAGTTACTCTTGCTTCTACTTGCTGCTTTAATCCTGCTACCCGCACCATAAAAAATTCATCTAAGTTGGCACTAAATATTGCCATAAACTTGAGACGTTCCAATAAGGGTGTCCGTTCATCTAGTGCTTCATGTAAAACCCTACGGTTAAACTCTAGCCAACTTAGTTCACGATTAAAGTAATATTTGGGGTCATTAAGATCGATTTCTTTAGCACTAGCTTTAGCAGTAGTCATGGCTATTCTTACCTTTTCCCTTGACTCAAACGAGGTCTATAGTAATTATGCCAGAATTCTCTTATGATTAAAGGTTAATTAAGATCGAAAACGTCGCTAAAGCTAAAAGAATTAAGAAGCAAATTAATTGTAATCTAGAAACATGATAGACATTTTTTTCTAGTTTTTTGAGACGATGGGATATGCCATCAACTTCAAACTGTAGATTAGGATCGCCAGTGATTAAAAACCCTTTATGTCTATCCAGAGTTTTTTCTACTTCCTTGATAGTTTCTCGTTCAATCTCTTTTTTAACGATACCAAACTGATTATTGATTTTTTCTAGAGTTTGTGATTGTATTTCTACTTCTTTTTTTAACCGAGAGACTTCATCAATCTCTGCTTCTAGTTGAATAATTTTGTAAAGATATTTTTCTACTAACTCCCGTCCTAGTTGAAAATATCCCTGATTAACTTGCCGAATAGCATTAATTAATTCTTCAGCAGGAGCATTTTTGAGTAGATATCCTTTAGCCCCATTTTTTAATGATTGGTTTAAATGTTGGTCATTGTCATGAACTGTCAGGATCAAAACTCTGGTATTAACAAATCTATCTGTGATTATATTGGTAGCAGTTAAACCATCCATGACGGGCATTTCTAGATCCATCAAAACTACATCGGGTTGTAGATGGGATATTTGCTCGATCGCTTCTTCTCCATTAAGAGCAAATCCAACTATATTTAAATCGGATTCTGTCTTAAGATAAGATTCTAGAATTGTATGGATAGTTTTTTGATCGTCAACAATAAGAATATCGATCATAGATTACTTAGACAAATACTTGCTATAAAGGTCAGCTTTTTCCATACTATGTTAATTAAGTATCTAAGTAATTGCACGTAAATTTTGCATATTTTTTACAATTAGTAATACGAGTAAAAACACTTATTTTTAATCTTGATTAATTTAGATAATTTTTTTTAACCCATAGGCAGCTAATCCCACTACTGCTCCTGCTGCTGCGATAGGAATTAAACCAATACCTACAGCAATTTCTGCTACTGCTAAACCTATACCACCAACAGCAGTAGATACACTCGCACCTGCAAGTAAACCACTACCAACAAATACTAATGCTTCTAAACGATCTTTATCTTTATTATTAGCCATTACTATAAAACTTAATCAATTAATTTGTCTACTGAGAATTTATAGCAGTTCTTATTTTAACGAGGTAAAGTTAAGACTCTCGTTTTTTATGGTTGATTGGATCTACCTAATCAATTTGAGCAATGCTATATATTTGATAAATTACCATGAAGAAAACAGTAGAAAAGCAAATTAAAAGTAGTTTCAAATAAAATTCATCTAATCTTTAATCTTAAACTTAGGTAATAGCCGAGATAAACAGGCATAAAAGATCGATCGCCTACATATATTTACAGTAACTAAACTTTTCCTCTTGATTATCTCGATCGCGCTATTTGAATCTGCCAAATAGCGCATTTATTATTTAATTAGATTAAAATCAGCCAATTCTACCACTGATGTAGTCTTTAGTTTGTTTTTTCGCTGGTTGAGCAAAAACTTCTTTAGTCGAACCAAATTCTACTAACTCACCCAAATACATAAAAGCTGTATAGTCAGAAAAACGAGCAGCTTGCTGCATACTATGAGTAACAATTAAAATAGTAACTTTTTGTTTCAAGGTACTGATTAATTCTTCGATACTAGCAGTAGCAATAGGATCGAGGGCAGAAGTAGGTTCATCAAAAAGAATAATTTCTGGATCGGCAACTAAAGCACGAGCAATACATAAACGTTGCTGTTGTCCACCAGAAAGATTATAGGCAGAATCTTTAAGACGATCTTTCACCTCATCCCACAAAGCTGCATTAGTAAGAGCAGTTTCTACTTTTTCGGCAATTACCTGACGATTATTTTCTCCTCGCACTCTTAAGCCATAAGCTACATTTTCATAGATAGATTTGGGAAAAGGATTAGGTTTTTGAAATACCATACTAATCCGCATTCGTACTTCGATCGGATCGACTTTGCGACTGAGGATATTAGTATCAGAATCTAGCCAAATTGCCCCCTGATAGCGATTACCTGGATAAAGATCGTGCATCCGATTAAAGCAGCGCAAGAAAGTAGTTTTTCCACAACCTGAAGGGCCAATCAATGCAGTCACCTGCTTTTCAGGTACTACCATATTAATATTTTTCAGGGCATGAAACGAGCCATAATAAAAATGAAGATCGGCAACTTCGGCTTTAGGAATAGTTGCAGTAATTGTTTGTGAATTAGAATACATTTCTTCTACCATTTGACATCTTTTCTTAACTGATAGCGGATATAAATAGCCAAAGCATTCATGGTCAAAGTCATGGCAATTAAGACTGAGCCAGCAGCAGCAGCATTCATTTCAAATTCTCTTTCAGGACGAGATACCCAGTTAAACATTTGAATGGGTAAAACTGTAAAGGGAGCTTGTAACCAATCAAAAGAAATATAGGGAAATTCTGACTTGATGGGAGAGTCTGGTAAAAAGGCGATAAAGGTCAAAGCACCAATTGTGACTAATGGTGCTGTTTGACCGATCGCTCTAGAAAGACCGATAATTACTCCAGTAAGAATACTACCAAAGGAATAAGGCAAAATATGATCCCAAATCATTTGCCATTTACTCGCTCCTAAAGCATAGGCTGCTTCCCTCAAGCTATTGGGAATAGCCCTCAAAGCTTCTCTGGTGGTAACTATAATTACGGGCAAAATGAGTAATGCTAAAGTCAAACCCGCAGATATAACACTTTGACCTAATTGCAGTTTGTATACAAACAAGCCTAAAGCAAGTAAACCATAGATAATGGAAGGAACACCAGCCAGATTAGTTACATTAATTTCGATCAGATCTGCCAGCCAGTCTTTACGGGAATACTCTTCTAAATAGATACCCGCAGCAACGCCTAAAGGCACAGCTGTTAATGCAGTAACTAGCATTACCAAACTTGTACCTACCCAAGCAGAGAGAATTCCTGCTCTCTCGGCTCTACGACTGGGAAAAGAAGTAAAGAAGTCTGGGGTGAGACGAGATGAACCCTCTATAACCATCTGTATAGTTAGTCCAAGCAGCGTCAAGATTGCCACCATAATCACTAAAATACCAACTAAAGCAAAGATAGTATTAATTAGCTTTCGACGCTGAATATCTGCTCTAATTTTTTGTAAGTTTGCTGAGGACATAGAGTTAGGTAATAAGGCAAAAAAAATTTAGTAAATTTCTCGATATTTTTTAGCGAGAAAATGACCAATAATATTTAACATTAATGTCATCAATACTAGAGTTAATCCCGCAGCAAAAATTGTTTGATACTCTAAAGTTCCGTGGGGTAAATCTCCTAAACTTACCTGAACAATATAAGCCGTAATTGTTGCTGCTTGCTCAAAAGGATTCCAAGTAAGATTAGGTCTTAATCCTGCTGAAACGGCTACAATCATTGTCTCTCCTACTGCTCTAGAAGTGCCTAAAATGTAGGAAGAACTAATACCAGAAATTGCAGCAGGAAATACCACTTTTAGGGCTGTTTGTAACTTAGTTGCTCCCATTGCATAAGAGCCTTCTCGCAAACCGACAGGTACTGCTCTCATGGCATCTTCACTAATAGAGCTAATAAAAGGAATAATCATCAAACCCATTACTAACCCAGCACTAAGCATATTAAAACCAGGTAATTTAGGAAAAATAGTTTGTAACCAAGGAGTAACAAACAAAAGAGCAAAATAACCATAAACTACCGTTGGAATTGCTGCTAACAACTCTAGAGCGGGTTTAATTATTTCCCTAACCCTAGAAGAAGCAAATTCACTTAAATAAATAGCAGCAATTGTTCCTGCAGGAATAGCTACTAATAAAGCAACTCCTGAAGTTACTAATGTTCCTGATAATAAAGATATAATCCCATAGTGACGATCTCTAAATAAGGGTGTCCAGCGAGTATCTGTGAGAAAGTCTATTAATGGTACTTGTTGGAAAAACAAGATTGATTCTGTGATCAGAATATAGAGGATTGCCATGGTGGTTGCCACAGAAGAAAAAGCAGCTAAAAATAAGATTAATTCAATTACTTTTTCTCGCAATTCTCTAACTACTTTAGAAGATAATTTTTTTTTACGAACCAATTTAAAAGATCTTTGCGCCATTCAAGTATTTTAATTGCAATTAATTGTGATTGTCCTTAGAGAACCTTGCTAATATCGACAACTTAAAAGCTGATAAATGTAGATTAAAAATTTACATTTATCAGCGATTTACTGATTACTGCCAACTTATAGCTTGAAGCTTATAGCTATCTTTTATTGAGCAGAAGCTGTTCCCAACACTTTGTTTTGGAAGCGAGCAAGAGCTTCTTCATAACCTGAGTCATCAAGAGGTACAGAACCTACTTCTGGAACTAGTTCACTAGCATTAGCGAGATAAAACTCAATAAAGTCTTTTACCTCTGGTTTTTCTGCTGCTTCAGCATTGATATAGATAAAGATAGGGCGAGAAAGAGGTTTATAATCACCATTGCGTACAGTTTCTAAAGAGGGATATACCGCGTTACCTGTACCATCATCAATAGCTACAGCTTTGAGTTTGTCTCGGTTAGATTCGTAATAAGAGTAACCAAAATAACCTAAAGCAAAAGGATCGCTAGCTACACCTTGAACTAAAACATTGTCATCTTCACTAGGGGTATAATCTGTACGGCTAGCACCTTCTTCACCAGTGATTTTGTCGGTAAAATAATCAAATGTACCTGAATCTGCGCCAGGACCAAACAAAGTAAATTCTTCTTGAGGCCAACTAGAGTTGACTTGACTCCATTGAGTAACGGTTTCATCAGCTTCTGGTTGCCACATAGTTTTGAGTTCCTCAACAGTCATACTGTCGATGGGGTTATCTTGATTGACAACTACGGTAATAGCATCGTACGCAACAGGAAGTTCGATGTATTCTACACCAGCAGCTTTACAAGCTTCTTTTTCTGAATCTTTGATAGTGCGAGATGCGTTAGAAATATCTGTACGGACAGAAGCATCTTGAGAACAGAATTTTTTGAAACCACCGCCAGTACCAGAAATACCCACAGTCACTTGAACTGCCCCACGTTTGTCAATCTGAAATTCTTCGGCTACTGCTTCGGTTATGGGATAAACAGTACTAGAGCCGTCAATTTTAATAAGAGTTCTACCTTGAGATTTAACAACAGGTACGGCTAGAGCTAACACGGCAGCTACACTAGCAACTCCTGTTAATATTTTCCAACTATCTTGCTTTAATTGCATTTTTTTATCGCCTAGATTACAGAGTTATCACCCTAAGTTTTGATTGGGTATTAACCAATTGAGTAATCTTAGTTAATTACCGTTAATGGTAAGTAAATTAAAGGTTAAGAATAGATGATTAAAAATGAAAGAGATATTAGGTCATGCCCTATCCACTACACCAATTGTCATAGTCGAGACCCCATTCATTTTCCCTCGATCGATCGAGAGAAATTTCTGCTGATTCTACTGATTCTTCTATTTTTTGAGGAGTTAATTGAGTTGTATTTTCGATTAAACCATTGGTTTTTGTCAAGATATCAGTCATAGAAATAATGCCGAGTAGTTTATCTTTAATTACTGGTGCGGTATGAATTTTAGCTCTAGTAAATAGATTGGCAATGTGTTCTACGGCTAGATCGGGATTGACAACAATACAAGGTTTAGTCATCACCTCATAGACATAAGTTTCTTGAGGATTTTTAGCGTTAGCAACTGCTTGTGAAATATCAGTTGCAGTGATAATGCCATAAGCATCTTGATCTGAAGTGCGATCGACAATCAAAGCCCTTACATTATGCTGCTTCATGAATTTAGCTGCTTCGGCAATAGTCATCAAGCTGTTGATGCTGACTATATTGGTGGTCATAATATCTGATGCTTTCATAACTATTTTTCCTCTGTGACTTGTTAGTAAGGCTAATACCTCTGCGCGGAAGGAATAAGTAATAACTGCGCGATCGGGCTTCGCTGTGGCACTGCGCGACTATGAAGTAGCAGCGAAGCGATCGCCTTTCATTGCCTCCAAACCGATTTTACTATTTAATATAGTGAACGCCACGATAAACTAATTCAACATGAGGAGTTGAAATATGGTGTTGTTCTCTCATACGATAGACTTTCCAAGGTACACCACGATATTTTCCCCCTACTTTACCTTCAGTTACTTTCCATTCTAAGTAAGGGTCTTCATAATCTTGACCGTGAAAATGTAGTTTCATAATTTAAATTTACCCTCCTACCATTACTAGGACAGAAAAAATACCCTAAGCTTATCAAGATAGAATGAGCAATAAAGACCTGTCTTTTTTTCTTTCTGCCTCCAAAATAGATAAATAAATTGAAGAACTTGTGAGGGTTAATTAATAGAAATCTCAAGTAGTAATTAGCCTTTAGGGTTCAACAGTCCCGTCAAGCAGGTTCAAAGTTGTTAGTTCAAAGTTGTTAGTTCAAAGTTATTAATTAGTGGGAGATTGGACTCGCCACTAATTATAAGCCACCAAATCAAAGATTATGGTGGGGACGGAGCTTATAAACTGCGGAGGAGACCTCCGCAGACAGCCCCTCGTCT
>JASJDI010000278.1 GCA_030065155.1 Xenococcaceae cyanobacterium MO_188.B29 | reverse complement strand
CCACACAACCATTTATGACCAGTAAAAGCATAATAATCTGGTTTTAATTCGTCTAAGTTGAGAGGCAACGAACCCGTAGATTGGGCAGCATCAACTAAAACTTGGACAGGGCGATTGCTCTTAGTGTAATTGTGACAAATATTAATAATTTCTGCCAAAGGTAAAACTTGTCCTGTATTCCATAACAGATGGCTTAATACTACTAAGCGAGTTTTAGGAGTTAAGTGCTGTTCGATTACTCCTACTGGGTCGCCTTCATTTAAAGTAGCTAAAAGTGGATATATAATTACCTCTATCCCAAAACGACGAGATATTTCGCCCACAGCAGCAATTACCCCTGGATGTTCACAATCACTCATTAATATGCTATCGCCTGGTTGCCAATCTATACCCCAAAGAGCAATATTACAGCCAACTGTAACATTTTCTGTCAAAGTAATAGTATTAGGAGTTGTTCCTAATTCTGTAGCGATATCTTGACGAATTGAATCTACTCCTTGGGTAATCCAAGCATTGATTTCTAGGGAAAAAGGGCCTATTTCTTGTATATATTGGTGAGTTTTCCTAATTGCTGTAAATGAAGATTGAGGCATAGTACCTTGCCCACCAAAGTTAAAATAAGCTTTATTAGCCAGCCCAGGAAATTTTTCTCGGTGTTTTTCGATTTCGCTCGACTTCTTACCCAAGTAATCTTCAGTTTTCATAGTTATTTATTATGGATTTCATTAATTTACAAAGTTAGAACATGAAAGATTTAGGCAAGAAGTTTAATCTTCGGTAAACTAGTAAACATAAGTATAATGCCAACTAAGCTTTTGTTAATACATCCCGATGATTATAATCATCTAACTTATCCTCGTTTCTTAGTATATGTGGACACACGGAAACTTTTGCAAAATTCATCAAGATGACCATAATGATATTAACTGATGAATTATTGCTCAATTACAAACGTTGTCGTCGTCGCACCTATTTGGATGTTCATGGTAATCTGCAACAACGAGATGCGGAAAAAGAATTTCTAGGGAAACTACGCAGAGAAAGTCAAGCTCACATCAAAGATGTTTTACTAGGACAATCGATCGTCTATCAAAGACCATCTGTTTCTCGGCGAAATTGGTCTCTTAATGCCCAACAAACTAAGACCATGATGCAGCAAGGTGTAGACTGTATCTATGGAGGAATGCTGGCTCTTAATTTCGCTGATTGGCAACTATCCAGCAAGCTGGTAAATGCTGAACGAGGAACACTGATTAACCCAGAAACCCTTGTTTCACGTCTGTTTAACAGTGACTTAGAAGCAAACAAAGAACTACAATTAATTTCTAATTCAACCAACGCAATAGTCAAAGACTTAACTTTTCTAGCTAGTCCGACATTACTAATCAAAACAGCAGGAAACTCTAACTTTGGTGATTGGGCATATTTACCAGTAAACATTAAATTAGGTCGTCGTCCCAAACCAGAATATAAATTAATTGCTGCCTTTCACGCTCAAATTTTAGCTGGTATTCAAGGCGTTTTCCCCCCTCAATCACAACTTATTCTCCGCCAACACGATAGCTATTGTGTCAATTTAGAGTATTGGTTGCCTAAGATGCAAGCTACAATCACAGATTGCATAACCATGCTAACAGAATTAGATGAGCCAGAAGTATTTATCTCTCGCCAACGATGTAGTCTTTGTCACTGGTATAATCACTGCTATAATACAGCAAAATCACAAAAACATTTATCTTTAATTCCTGGCGTTACCCCCAAACGTTACGAATATCTAACAGAACAAGGAATAGAAACAGTAGAATCTCTGGCTGAAATTAATTCTTCTCTAGTTAATGAAACGATCACTGAAGAAATTATTAACCAATTACAAGAGCAAGCTCATTCAATTATCAAGAATCAAGCAATCTGGAAATCTACTCATAACTCAGAAGACAAATTAGAGATTCCTACTAAGGCGATCGAATTATACTTTGATATTGAGGCAGAACCAGAACTCAATCTAGATTATCTTCTGGGGGTTTTACTGGTTGATCGTCAAGCCAACACAGAAGTTTTTTATCCTTTACTAGCAGAAAAACCAGAAGATGAAGGAGTTATTTGGCAACAATTTTTAAATCTTGTCGCTTCTCATCAAGATGCACCTATTTTTCATTTTTCAGAGTATGAAGTAGATGCTATTAACCGTCTAGCTAAATTGTATGGTACTCCTAAAACAGAAATTCAAGCTTTACTCACTCGTTTTGTCGATCTGCATCAACTAGTAACCAAATCAATCTTTTTACCTGTAGAAAGTTATTCCTTAAAATCTTTAGCCAACTGGATTGGCTTTGAATGGCGCGAACAAGGTGCAAGTGGAGATCAATGTGTCTGTTGGTACGATCGCTGGCTAAAAACGAGCGATCGAGATTCCCTCACTTCTATCTTACGCTACAACGAAGATGACTGTAGAGCGACCTTTCATCTTAAAGATTGGTTAGTTAATTTTTTACTCCAATCCTAATCCAGACAAATTTAGCTCCCTAACTGCCAAGTCTAAAAACTGGTGTTATAAAGTAGTAAGTTATTAATCCAATTAAGGCTAAAACTTAATTGTTCTAATTATTATCTATGTCTACTATTGAAGAATTAAAGCCAGCAGGCAGAGCAGATGTTGTTTTATATATGCCTTATTATTCTAAAAATAAACATAATTGGCTTCCTTTCGCTATTTCTTTATATCGTCAGGGTTCTTTAGAAGGAAATCGTATCATTGAAGGTGGCGAAGGTATCGCTTTTGTTGCTAGTTGGTACATTTCTAAACTTCCGTCTGAGTTGACTCGTTGCCGTTTACAGTTTGAAGGGCAGGCAGATTTGAGTTATGAAGTAACATTATCCAACTCAGAGTTTATTGATTACTTAATTGATGTCATTATAAATTTTAAACGCTCTCATTTAACGGATTTTCCTGGCGGATTTTATCGCAAATTACTCCGTTTCGATCAGTGAGAAGCATCCAATAAGACAATAAGGAGTGTTGATGTGGCTAAATCGACCCAATATCTATTAGTTGGTTCAACAGAAGCTTACAGTGGTAAATCAGCAACTATTGTGGGTCTAACCCATCAATTAGTTCAAAAAGGTATCAGTGTTGCCTACGGAAAGCCTTTAGGTACATGTTTGATTAATGATTCGACCAAAATTGAAGAAGAAGATGTCAGTTTTTTGTCAAATACTCTAGAGTTGAGTAGCAACCAAATAAAGCCTCCTTTATTGTATTTAGATAGAGATACTATTAATCAACGCTTGCAAGGACACAACACCACAGATTATTCGGCTGCGCTACAAGATTATCTTCAAAATACTCAAGAAGATTTAGTCTTACTAGAAGGACCTGGCAATTTGTCTGAAGGAAGTTTATTTCATTTGTCTGTTCCAGAAATAGCGGAAGTAGTTAATGCTTCTATTCTCTTGGTATCCCGCTATGATTCCCTTTTACTAGTCTCTAGTTTGTTAGCTGCTAAAAAGTTTTTGGGCGATCGCCTTGTGGGTGTAGTTATTAATGATATTCCCCCTTCAGAAATAGAAACTGTATCTGGTGTGGTTAAACCTTATCTAGAACAACAAAGTATCCCTGTATTGGGCATGTTGCCTCAAGATAATCTTCTCCATAGTGTAAGTGTACGGGAACTAGCTACCAGATTAGACGCTCAAGTTTTGTGTCGTCGCGATCGCTTAGATCTCATGGTAGAAAGCCTTAGTATTGGCGCAATGAATGTGAATTCTGCTTTAGAATATTTTCGGCAACGTAATAACATGGCAGTAGTTACCGGGGGCGATCGGACAGATCTACAGTTAGCAGCCTTAGAAACTTCTACTCATTGCCTCATTCTTACTGGTCATACTCCACCTCAACAGCTTATCCTTAGTCGTGCTGAAGATTTAGAAATTCCTGTTCTTTCAGTGGATTTTGATACTTTAACTACTGTAGAAATTGTCGATCGTTCTTTTGGCAAAGTTCCTATCCATGAACCGATTAAAGTTAACTGTATTAGAGAATTAATTGCTAAATATTTTGACCTCGAGCGATTAATGACTTGTCTAGGATTAGAGCCAGCCGTGCCAGCTTGATAACTTGATAGCGTTTTGATTGAAAAAAGCAAAAAAGGGTTGACCTAGAAATAGTCAACCCCTACGCTTGGGAACGCGCTTGTAAATTTTGTTACTGAAGAACTAATTTTACGTTGGCGTTTTGTAAACCACGCTGTTTAACTTCAGCTAAGGTTTTGTTAACAGCGTATTTTTGGTTAATGGAGTTGATTAGTTCAGTTTGATTGTGTTTTTTAGCAACACCCCATAGATCGGCGATTAGATCGAAGGTACCATCGCTATTTTCAGACCAACCAAGATCGTATTCACCATCTAATACTGCAACAATGTCAGCGCGAACTCTTTGACCGTTGTAACCACGTACATCAGCCTCAGTTTTTACAGTGATGCCGAGATCGGCAAGAGAATTTTTAAGAATTTCAGCTTCAGTAATTTTGGTACGTAAAGTGCTAAAGTGAGACATAAAGATATCCTCCAGAAAGAAGAGAAGTAAACAACAACTTTAAGTAATTTACCGCCGGCTCTAAACTTATGTTTGGATAGTAGACGGATTTTTTGAGAAACTGCTAGCTCAATGCTAGCCTTCGCTCCTGCAAACAACGTAAGTCACAGGAGAAAGCCTGTTAAAACTCCAATCGCTGGTATTCAGCAACGGAGGCTGAGGCAGGTCTTGCTCTTTGTCTTGCCCAATCTCTCAGGGCAGTTACCTGCTCAGTCATTGTCCGTGACAGAGGTAGAGTAGCCTTGATTGCAGCAATAATATCTAACTGCGTAAACTCTCTATCTTGAGCAAAAGCATCGTACATAGCAGCGATGATTGCTTGCTCAATCTCTGCACCGGAAAAACCATCAGAAACCTTGGCTAATTGTTCTAAATCGAAGCGAGTGATATCTGAACGCCTTTTACCAAGATGAATTCTAAATATATCTTGTCTTTCTTCAGGGGTTGGTAAATCTACAAAGAAGATTTCATCAAAACGCCCTTTGCGTAAAAACTCTCCAGGAAGTCTTTCTACTCGGTTGGCTGTTGCCATTACAAACACAGGGGATGTTTTCTCTTGCATCCAAGTAAGAAAAGAACCAAAAATACGGCTAGATGTTCCTCCATCAGAGTCCCCTGAACCGGCACCTCCGGCAAAGGCTTTATCTAGTTCGTCAATAAAGAGAATTGTTGGGGAAATAGATTCCGCGGTCTTCAAAGCGTTACGGAGATTTTGCTCTGAACGACCAACCATAGAACCATCATACACTCTACCCATGTCTAGACGTAGTAGTGGTAAACCCCAAAGACGGGATGTGGTTTTGGCAATTAAGGATTTACCACAGCCAGGAACCCCAAGAATAAGCATTCCTTTCGGTTGGGGAAGACCGTATTCCCTCGCTCTTTCGGTAAAAGCATTAGAGCGTTGCCTGAGCCAGCGTTTCAGTTCTTCCAAACCACCGATGGAATCGATGGTCTCATCTTCTTCTATGTATTCGAGAATTCCGTTGCGACGAATTAATTGTTTCTTCTCGGATAAAACGATATCTACTTCAGCTTCAGTTAAATGACCCGTTTTTACTCTGGCTTTACGATATACCTTCTCTGCTTCGTCTCTTGTCAAACCCAAAGCAGCTTTAAGCAGCTTTTCTCTCGCTTCGGTATCAAGACGACGATTCTTACCTTTCTGTAGTTGAGCAGAAAGAACTTGGTTGAGCTCGGATAGATTAGGTAGTGGATAATCGAGAACTACTACTTCTTTCTCTAACTCGATAGGGACTTGTTGAAAGGGAGACATCAGAATAACAATCTTTTCTGTCCCTTTAAAAGAGGCGATCGCATCTCGCAACCATCTAGTTGTTACTGGCGCATCTATGAATGGGTGTAAATCTTTAAATATATATATGCCTGGATCTCTCTGTCTTACTACCCACTCAATAGCTGCTTCTGGAGAAACCGTATTATGCTGGGTAACTTGACGAGGTTGACCATGTTCGACAATTCCGTGGGTAACTGTCCAGACGTATACTCGTCGATGTTCAGTTTTCAATTGAGCGATCTTGGCGATCGCTTGCTCTGCTCGCTCTTCTTCTGGAGTAACGAGATATATAAGCGGATATTGAGCTTGTATGAGGATATTTAGCTCTTCTTTCATAACATCGACCATCTATTTCAGTTTACGGTTTTACCAGTTGACCCTTTGTGAGGTTTACCCTATTTCAGACAAGGAACCAACTCTTCTCCTTGGGATAAGTCGGAAGGATTAACATTTCCTCTTACCTCTAACGGTAGCTCTTCGGCTATTGCACCTGGCTGATCCATCAGGGAGACCATTTTGCCTTTACGCATTACCATGGGAGTTTCACATTCAGGACAAAGATGAACTTGGTGAGTATTTCCCTGAGTAGAGGATTCTATCTCTTCTACTTTTTCAGGATGCTGCAAATAAAAGGCGATGGCTTTCTCCACTAACGAAGACATGGAATCTACATCTATAGCAGCCCTGATTTTTAATCGCCTATGCAATTCGGGCGGAATATATAGTGTGACCTTTTGCTTGTTTTGCATATAACTAACTTTAATAATTACCCGGGTATGTAAATCAATTTAATTGCTTTATAGGTCTCTGTCAAGATGTTATGCCAGTATGACGGCATAATTGTTACATTCGTTAACAATACAGGGAAAATAGGTAACAAAGCTTAACCTAAGAACAGGTAATCATTGAGCTTAGAAGTAAAACAATTTTGTCGATCGCCTCGACTAAAACTGAACCCGATTGATTAGTAGGCTGATTAGTAATAATGCTAAAAACTACGGCTTCATAATCAGGATGTTCTAGATATCCAGATAAAGACCTTACTCCTTTTAAAGTACCTGTTTTGGCATAAACATGACCTTGAGTAGTGGAGAAACGCAAACGATTTTTTAAAGTACCTCTCGTTCCTGCCACAGGAAGGGAAGCCAAAAAAATGTCATTATTAGGTGCTGAATGCATAGCTTGTAAAGTAGTCACAATAGTTCTAGGAGTAGCCAAATTTTTACGAGATAAACCTGAACCATCTCTGAGTCGATAACCCCTAGAGTCTATGCCTAGATCGGTTAGAATTTTCTGGACTGAGTGAGAACCACCAAGATACCTAAGTAAAACATCTGCATATTGATTATTGCTTCTCAGATTAGTCTCTAAAATCCATTCGCGAATAGATTTAGAGCGAATTAGCCCAGAGGGGTTTAACTTTTGTAGAGCAGCAGCAGTAACTAATAATTTAAGGTTAGATGCCGGAATCAGGTAGGAATCAGGATTGCGGTAGTATAGGGTTTTTCCCTCAAGAGTTTGAACTAAAATCCCCCACTTACCCCTATTTAGTGGAGGGCGATCGATAACATTGTTAACTACTAAATTAATATAGCGAGAACAAATTCCTAGAGATTTTTTTTCTGGAGGTGGCACATAAATTTCTATTGGCTCAATGGTTTTCAATCCAGTAGTTGGAGCAGCAAGAAGTTTACTTGTCGTTGCAAAATTGCTGCAGGTCAAAATAGAAGCGACGGCGATAATAGTCTTCCAACAAGAACTAAGTTTGTTCATACTCTAGTTATCTCAAAAAGCAAGATGAGGATCGGCTTACGTGGCTCAGAGGATGCTAAAAAGCCAAGATTTCTGAACAATCAAGTTTTAGTTCACAATTGATATTTCGTCAAGATAAGAAATGCTAGACAATTATTAACTTAAGTTAAAATTAATTAAGTAAGATAACAATGCTAAACAAATACCCTATGTTGTAGAGAAGGCATTTGTTGACGAACTTGATACAGACGTTCAGGATTGATTTCGGCAACAGCTACACCCGGTCTATCTCCTGCATCAGCTAAAATTACGCCCCAAGGGTCAATAATCATCGCATGACCATGAGTATAACGCCGTTCATAGTGATTTCCTGTTTGAGCGGGAGCGATAACATAACAGGTGTTTTCGATCGCTCTTGCCTGTAAGAGTACTTGCCAGTGATCTTTCCCAGTAAAAGCAGTAAAAGCAGCAGGAACAAACATCACATCTGCTCCTTTATCAGCAAGATGTCGGTAAAGTTCTGGAAAACGGACATCATAACAAATAGAAAGACCAACATTACCTAGTTTGGGAGAAGAGTAAATGGAAGGTAAATCTTTCCCTGCCATGACAGTACTGGATTCACGATAAGTATTTCCGTCAGGTACATCAACATCAAATAAATGTACTTTTTGATAGCTAGCAATTTCAGCACCATTAGGATCGACTAATAAAGCAGTATTATAGGCTTTAGTCGGTGCTGCTTCTACTGGAACAGGAAAACCACCACCCAAAATAGTAATTTGGAAGCGTTGTGCCATCGTTTTAAGAAACTTGCGTGTTTTTGTAGCGATATCGGCAGCTTGAGCTAATTTATCTTCTTCTTTACCTAAAAAAGCAAAATTTTCAGGTAAGCCTACTAATTCTGCCCCCTGGCGTACAGCCAGATCGATTAATTCCTCTGCCTCAATTAGATTTTTATCTAAATCGGGCTTACTAGTCATTTGAATAGCTGCTGCAAGATATGGTCTCATTACGGAAAAAATTACTTACTGTCAATCTATATAGGATAAAGCTTTCAGTCTCAATTGAAAATAGTTTTTTTTACCAAGAAAATCCGGATGGTAAGAGTTGCTTGATAGAGAGAGTTTGTTTGTCCCTATCTCCTTGGAAAATGACGATCGCATTACGACCAAATTCCCAGATGACTTGACGACAAGCACCACAGGGAGAACAACTAACATTTTGAGCGTT
>JASJDI010000022.1 GCA_030065155.1 Xenococcaceae cyanobacterium MO_188.B29 | reverse complement strand
TATCTGGGGCATCCCGTGAAGAGATGTATGCCTTTGCCGAGATGATAGGCAAAGCTGATAAAGCCGTCTTTGTCTGGAGTATGGGTATTACTCAACACGAATGCGGGGAAGAGAATGTCAAAGCAATTATTAATTTAGCTTTAACCAAAGGTTTTGTGGGGCGAGAAGGTTGTGGTTTAATGCCCATTCGCGGACACTCTGGGGTACAAGGTGGAGCAGAAATGGGTTGTTATGCCACTGTATTTCCTGGGGGGAGAAAAATAACTCCTGAAAATGCTGAAGAAATGAGCAAGCTTTGGGGTTTTGAAGTACCAACAACCAAAGGCTTAATTACCTCAGAAGCGATCGATGCAGCAGCAGAAAATAAACTAGACTTTTTATTCTCCGTTGGTGGTAACTTCATAGATGTCTTACCAGATCCCGATTATGTGGAATCGGCATTATCAAATATTCCTTTGCGAGTGCATATGGATATTATGATAAATCAACAAATGTTTTTAGAACCAGGAGAAACAGTACTCTTACTTCCTGCTACCACTCGCTATGAAATTCCTGGGGGAGTAACAGAAACAAGTACGGAAAGAAGAGTTATTTTTAGTCCCGAAATTCCTGGCAGAAGAATTGGTGAAGCCCGTCCAGAATGGCAAGTATTAATGGAATTAGCCAGAAGAGTACGTCCAGAAATAGCTGATAAATTGTCTTGGGACAATACAGCCCAAATGCGTCAAGAAATAGCCTTAGTAATTCCTAGTTATGCAGGGATTCAAAATCTAAAAGAAGCAGGGGATCAGTTTCAATATGGAGGTTCTCATCTTGCCTTTGGTTGGAACTTTGCTACCCCAGATAGTAAAGCCAACTTTGCAGTACTTTCGCCCCAAACTAAAGAAATACCAGCAGGACATTTCTTAGTAGCTACTCGTCGAGGCAAACAGTTTAATAGTATGGTACAAGAACAAAAAGATCAAATTACAGGAGCGATCAGAGAAGCAGTATTAATTAATCAAAATGATGCCGAAAAATTAGGCTTAAATCAGGGCGATCGCGTTATCCTAAAAAATGATTTGGGAGAATATAAAGGTAAAGTTTATACCGCACCAATTAAACCAGGAAATCTGCAAATTCATTGGCCTGAAGGTAATATTTTATTAGATAAAAGTAAACGTTCTGCTGAAGGCGTACCTGATTACAATGCTTTAGTTACGTTAGAGAAAGTTTAAATTCATCCTATTAATTTTGCTTAAGTACTTAATACTCTCTAACAAAAGTATTAAACGTAGGGGCAAATGGCTATTGCCCCTACCACCTGTAGAGAAGCAGTAGAATTTACATCTCAATCTAGTAATTGTGCTGGCAAATTCTCAATTAATTTTTTAAAAAGAGTAGTATCATCTAAAATCCTTACTAATATTACTGCTCCTTGAATTTGCATCATCGCTTCAGTCGATCGATCTTTGGCTTGATTTGCTTCAATTCCTGCCTCAATTAACACTTGGGCTAGAATATCTATCCATGTTTTAAGTTTCTGCTTAACTAAATCATGAAATAAATTATCTGCTTCACCAAAAGACATAATTGCTAAGAAACAAGCATTTCTGCCATTATCATAAAATTCTTTTAGACTACAACACATAGCCTCAATTCTTTCTCTAGGTTCGCCTTTACCTGATAAGGGTTCTAAAACTGTATCTTCAAAGGAACTGCCAATATAGTCAAAAGCTGCCCTAGCCATTTGTGCTTTGCCTTGAGGAAAGTGATGATAAAGACTGGCTTTACCTAAGCCACTAGCTTGAGAAAGCATTGATAAAGTAGTGCCTTCATAACCATATTTTCTGAAAACGGGAATTAGCTTGAGTATAGCCTTTTGAGTACTAAGAGATCGCTCCTTTTCTGCTGACATAAATGTATTTTTGCTTTGTTGACATTATACCGAACAATCGGTATTGTTATTCACAGACCAAACGTTCGTCATCAACAATGAAAATTAAACTTTTTCATTATGATTTATCTGGTAACAGCTACAAAGTCAGATTATTACTTTCTCTCTTCGATGTAAAATACGAAATAGTAATTGTTGACCTAATGAAAGGAGAACATAAATCTCCTGAGTTTTCAAGACTTAATCCTTTTGGGCAAGTTCCCGTATTGATCAACGAAGATATAGTACTTCAAGACTCACAAGCAATCCTAGTTTATCTAGCTCGGAAATACGGAGATAAACATTGGCTACCCAAAGATGCAGAATCTCTAAGTCGTATTGTGTATTGGCTATCAGTAACCGCAGAAGAAATCAGCCAAGGAGTAGAAGCAGCACGGTTATTTTACTTGTTGAATCGAAAAAACATTGATATTAAAATAGCAACCCAAAAGTCTGCTTTTATTCTTCAGCAAATTGAGCAACATCTAACAGAAAAAGAATGGCTAGAATTAGATCTTCCTACCATTGACTATATTGCAGTATTACCTTATGTAGCTCTTGAACCTGATGGCAAGATTGCTTTAGATAGCTATCCTCATATCCAAACATGGATCGATCGTATTAAGCAACTATCTGGTTGTGTGGGTATGCGCGGAATTTAATTACTACGAAAAAATAATATTTTAAAAATTTAAGTTGGCAACAGTAAAGTAATAGAAACCAGAATTTGATGGTTACAGCTTACCTTGGCCAAAAAAAGTTTTTAAGAAGTTTAGTGCGCCCAAGAAATGAAACAACTTAATTCTTTCTCCAAGCGCACAAAAAACATTTGTAAAAAATTGCTAGTCTGTATCTGCAGGAACAAATAACTCTTTATCCGCTAGATATTTCCAAGCAACTCCTTCGGGATCTTTACTTTGACTCCATTCAGGAAAGTCAGGTTTATTTTTGCGCCTACCTACCGTACTAGAGTTAAGATCGAGACGTTTAGCTAAGTCTCCTTGAATTAGAGCAGACAAAGGATTTATTTCTTTCTCAGGTTTAGAAGTTACTTTAGTTTCAGATGTATCATTTAAAGAATGAGCAGATTCTGCTTTAGCTTTTTCAGCAACGGCAGCAGATTGTTGTTCTTGTTTGGCTAATTGAGCTATCCCTTTGACAGAAAATTTACTTTGTTTTTTCGCTTCTGCTAAACTTTCCACAAATTCAGGAGTTTTAATCGGTGAATATTCTTCTTTTTCTTCTATATTGGGAATTTCTTCAAGAATGCTAGGTTCACTATCTTCAAAAATTGTATTTAATGCTCCCGCAGTAAGGAAATAGTAAACTAAACCTCTGTCTTTAACTATTTTTCGTTGCGCTCCATACTCTTCGGCTTTTCTTTCTAGGAAGATTTTAGCGGATTTGAAATTAAGATTAGCTTTGAGGGATAAATCTACTGGTGTTAAACAGCCTCTATTGTCTTTGATCAATTGGTTAAAGTAAGGATTTACTTGTCTACTCCACTGTTGCCACTGATAATTTTGCCAAATTCTCAAAGCAGCAATCAAGATAGCTAAAGCTAAGAGAAATGGCCAAAGTTTATAGACAACAATAATTGCAAAGGCAATAGGAATAATCAGAACTAAAATACTACTAGCACTATTATCTAAAACTTTTCCATTCATAAGTCTTGTTGCAATTAATTATTTTAATGTCTTGCAAGCAACACAAGAGTTGCATTGCTCATAATTGCCAATATTAACGTCAATTTGCGTTGCAATGCACGCAACTAATGCAAAGATTTTTTACGTCTTGCAATTATACCTTTGTCTTGAAATCATTGAATTCTAGACGTTGCAACATTGATTTGCGGGCTGCAAGAGCTAGCTCATCTTGAAGTTTTGTTAAGGTAATGTCCGTTTGATATTTTTTTTGTAGTGCTTTTTGTATTAACCAATCTGCTAAAAAAGGATTTTTCGGTAACAATGGTCCATGAGCATAAGTAGCGATCGCATTTCGATAGAAAGCTCCTTCTGTTTTGTCTTCCCCATTATTGCCATAACCTTTAATCACTTTACCTAAAGAAGAGACTTTCCCTAAGTAAGTCCGTCCCCCATGATTTTCAAAACCGATTACTATAGGTTTTTCCCCCAACATAGTCTGTAATTCTTCTGCTAAGGGAGAAGCGGTAATTTCAAAGACCACATTACCAATACATCTTTGGGCTTCTACTCCAGGATGTTTGCTCACTAAATCCAGTAAGCCTAAACCTTCTATCCTTTGTCCTAAAGCTGGTTCATAATAATGACCGAGTAATTGGGGTGAACCACACGTAAATACTCCAGGAGTACCAGATTCAAGTTTCGTTCTTAAGGCTTCAGCTTTGATTCCTTTAAGATCTCGCATGACAATTTCTTGTTGACGGTCTTGCGCTCCACCACCGACAATTATATCTACATCATCAAAGCTTTCTACTCCTGCTGCTCTATCTAAAGAAACGATCGATACATCAATATTGCGCCACTGACAACGGCGTTGCAGACAAATGACATTACCTCGATCGCCATAGGTACTCATTAAATTAGGGTATAGCCAACCAATTATTAATTCCATATTTTTTTTCTGAATGGACGTAGTTAGTCTACGTCCTAATTATCTAACCTAACGAGCTTACTATCACTTCAGTCACTGGATGGAAGTAGAAAGCTAAACCCAAGACTATATAAGTTGCTAACAGTAAGCTTCCTTCTAACCAATTAGAGTTACCATCAGAACTAATTGAATTAGCAATTAATACAGCTACAGCGACAGCTACTAATTCAAAAGGATTAAAATTTAAATCCATTGGTTGACCAATAAGCCAACCTGCAATTACTAGCACGGGAGCAACAAATAAAGCAATTTGTAAACTAGAACCTACTGCTACAGATACAGACAAATCCATTTTATTTTTGAGAGCTACTGTTACAGCCGTAGCATGTTCTGCTGCATTACCGATAATTGGTAATAAAATTACCCCAGTAAATAAAGGAGTCAAGCCTAACTGACTAGTAGCTTCCTCTAAAGAATCTACCAATAATTCTGATTCTACAGCCACAGCTAGAGTAACTAGTAGTAAGATTCCTACCCAAAACCACAAATTAACTTCGTGTTTTGATTCTACTTCTTCCCCTTCTTCAAATTCAGCTACTCCCACATCATAAAGGTAGGAATGAGTTTTCATAGAAAATAGTAAAGTAAGTCCATATACTAAGATCAGTACTACAGCTACAGCGACAGAAAGTTGTTGTAAAGTAATTTCCCCAATACCTGTAGAAGTATATTCCACTGCTGTGGGTAATAAAATAGCAATTACAGCTAAATTCATAGAAGAAGCGTTCAAGCGGGCTGCTTTCGGTTGAAAATCCTGTTCTTTATAACGTAAACCACCTAAAAGCATCGAAAATCCCATAACTAGCAGCAAATTACTAACAATTGAGCCAGTAATTGTTGCCTTTACTACTTCAACTAATCCTCCTTTAAGAGCAACAAATGCCAAAATCAACTCTGTGGCATTACCAAAAGTAGCGTTAAGTAATCCACCCAAATTAGGACCAACAACTACAGCTATTTCTTCTGTTGCTGTTCCCATATAAGCTGCCAAAGGAACAATACCCAAACCAGCCGTAATAAATACAATAGTTGCTTCCCACTCCAGAAAATGACCAGCAATAGAAATAGGAATAAATAGTAATAAAACCAAAAAAAGTGTATTTTTGTTGAGCATCGAAAGTTTCCGTTATTGTATCAATCTCGTAACTGTGATAACACGTTATGCCAATTTTCTGATATCCCAAGAGACTTATTTAATTAAAAAAAGTAGAGATTATCAGAAACAAATCTTAATAAATAGTCTTTGAAATCGCTTTGAAACAATAACTTCATCCAAAATTTATTCCTTTAGTTTGTATCCTGGAATACTATAGGAAAAATATACTTTAGAAACAGTAAAATTATGCTTTTAAGTGAAAGAGAAAAAACAAAAACTTCATTTTCTGTTGCCAACATTTCAATTCCTACTTCTCTGAAAACAGAAGAAGAATTAACTAATTCTGCATTATCAGATTCTGTTGAAGATACTAATATTTTGATCGATAAATCATTAGCTAAAGAGAATAGTTTTGATGATCGTAAACAGAAAATTATGGAGCATCTTAAGCAAAGCAGCAATAATTCTTGCTACTCTTTATCAAAACAAAAAGAACGCAATACTAAAATTAGAGAACATATTAAAAATAGTTTGTCTTAGTCTAAATATCCCGCTTTAGATAAAATTTAAATAGGTTGATTAGTCCGATTAAATTAAGAGTTAATTTTGATCTTTTATGAAATAGATTTTTGTTGAATTACTTTCTATATTTTGGATATAGGAAGTGATTCAATAGCTGTAGATTTTATTTTTTGGTAGTCAATTTTTCCTCGCTCATTACGAGGTAGACGATCGATCTCAATCCAGTATTTAGGCAATTTATATTTACTTAATTTATCCTCAATTTTTGTTTGAATCATCACAGCAGAAATATTTGTTTGTACTGGAGTGTATACAGATATCACTACTTGTCCCCAGATAGAATCAGGTAATCCTATCACACATACATCTTTCACTAATTCGGTTGCTAAAATTGCTGCTTCTACTTCTGCGGGAAAGACATTTTCTCCCCCAGTAATAATTTTTTGACTACGTCTCCCCACAATATGTAGACAACCTTGAGTATCAACAAAACCAAGGTCATCAGTAATTAATTTTTCTAACGGTTGATGATTATTACTAACAGAATCACCATAGTAACCAAGATAGAGAGATTCGGCAGCAAGAGCGATCGAACCTATTTGATTGCTATTTTCTAGATTACCATTTTCATCAATAATTGTTACCTGAGCGTGGGGTAAAACCTTACCACTACTATTATTACCTATAAGAAAGTCTTGTGGTTTGAGAGTAACTATTTGAGAAGCTGTTTCTGTCATACCATAGGTTGGTGCTAATGGTAATTTATATTTTCTAGCTTCATCTAATAAAGACTGCCATGCTGGTGCGCCACCTAATAAAATAGTCTGAAAATTGGCTAACCAATCTGGTTGAGATTGCAATAAAAATTGTAGTTGTGTTGGTACAAGAGAAATGAAAAAATCTTGTTGATTTATCTTGATTTTTTTGCCTTGTTTTAAATCAGAGTAAGATAAAATTGCTAATTTACCCGAAGTAAGAAAAGAACGCATAAATTGCATTAAACCACTAACATGATAGAGAGGTAAAATGCAAAATGAATTAACAGTCTTAGTAGAAAAATAATCACAAAATCCTGTAACAGAAGCTGTTAATGTTGACCAATCATGGATTGTAAAGCGAATTTTTCCTGACGACCCACCAGTAGGTATCATAATTAAAGAATGAGATTTCCTTACGGAAACAATATTTTCTTTGATGGCATTCTTTTTGGGGTTAGATTTTAAATAATCATTGCCTAAAATTAAATCAGGTTCAACCAATTCAAAAACTTGTTGCCATTCTTGTTCTTTCCATTGGGGATTGCAGAGAAACACTTGAGTTTCAGCAGCAACACTCGCTACAAAAAATGCTAGAAATTTATAGGGCTCTGTTTCTGCTATAAAAATAACTGGAGATAAAGTTAATTGTTCTTTTAATTTTAATAATTGCAGCAATGAATCTTGCGTTAACTGCCAAAATAGTTGACTATCATAACCAATTAACCAATCGCGATTACAGTATTTTTTAAAATCACTAATAATTTCTGATAAGTATAATGACATGAATCAATTTAACTAGATAAGATGGTTAGTTGTTAGTCGTTAGTCGTTAGTTGTTAAGATTGTTATTTTTGTTCGCCTTACCTATTACCTATTAAACTTAATAAAGTACATTCCCAAACGAGACGGGGTTGAACATAACTCAGAAGATATTGACGGGTTTTGGACAAATTTTCCAGTATTTGAGTTTTTCTGCCTAATTGCCAATAATAATATTGAAGATAATCAACTAACCAAAGTTGAGTTTGAGTATCCAGTTCTTGAGTAATTTTTTTTGCTAATTGCAAAGCAGCTAGAGCATTATTAGGAAACTGTAATAATTGTTGATGGAGACTTTCTGGGATTTGCTTAAGCTGATTAAAAGAGTAAATAGCTTTACCTGGACTTCCTTGAGCGATCGCCATTATCTGGGAATGCTCTAAAATTTCTGTATAGCCATTTTCCTGTAAAACTTTGGCTAAATTTGTTTGGGAAAGAGAGTTAAATTTAATCTGTTGACAACGGGAAACTAAAGTAGGTAGTAAAGAATTAGCATCTGGAGCAATTAGAATTATAGTTGCTTTACCTGGTTCTTCTAAGGTTTTTAGTAAAGCATTAGCTGCTGATTCTGCCATAGTCTGAGCATCTTCGATGATTACTACCAGACGGGATGCTTCTAAGGGAGGACGACTAACAAACTGAGCAATTTCACGAATTTGTTCAATACGTATTTGAGGTGGTGCTTTTCGTTTTAGTCCTATTTCTGCTGCTTGAGTTTCAGTGATAAGTTGTCCTTGATGGAGATAGGTAGGCAAAACCCAGAAAAGATCGGGATGATTTCTAGTTTGTAATCGCTTTTGCACAGAAAAATGCTTATTTTTTGCTAAATCTGCACATAATATCAATTCGGTAAAATTTTTAGCTGCTAAACTTTTCCCGATACCAGCAGCACCAACAAATAGATAGGCAGGAGCAATACGTTTTAATTCTACAGCCCGTTGTAGTAATTTTACAGCTTGCTCCTGACCAATCAAATTATTAGTCATTAGTTATGAGTTAATTAGTTATTAGACATATGTAATTCTGAACTCCTGGACTTCTGAACTTCTGAACTTCTATTGATCACTCATACTCTATTTCACTATCGATCATAGCTGGATCGATGAGGGTAATATCAAAAGGATCATCTGGAGGTACTGTGGGAAAAACATCATACTGGCGATGTTCATAGATTGCAGATACTTGAGGTCCAAAAATTACCTTATCACCATTTTTAAGATCGTGAATTAATACTTTGCGCCCATTAATTAACAATCCATTGACACTAACTTTGCCACTAGAATCCCCATCAATAATTCGATAATAATCGTTCCCATCTCCACGCGAGCGCTTAATTAAGGTAGCGTGATGACGAGAGACAAACTGAGAGTTAAGACGGATATCGCATTGTCTTCCTCTACCTACAGAATAGGTTTTATCTTGGAGGATAAATTCTTTTTGTCCTTTGCCGTCTGTAACAATCAAAACATGATCTTCACGGTGTTTTGCCGGTTTTGAAGCCATTGGCGAGTCGATCTTGCAGTAAATCATTGAAAATATTGTCGCATTCCTAATGAATGCAATTTAACTCGGTAAACTAGCTAATAGTTGCTATATTCTATTTTGGCATACTGCTTATTGGTTATTTTCATCCGTATCAATGAATTTAACTATGCTAAATTACGTATATTGGCGTAACATTAGTGAGTTAGTAACAACAATGAGTGAACTGGATGCCATAGCACCAGCAGCGATACCTGGGCTAAGTATCAAATCGAAACTTGGTAGTAGTATACCAGCAGCAACGGGAATCGCCAAGACATTATAGGCTAATGCCCAAGCTAAATTTTGCCGAATTTTATTAAAAGTAGCTTTTCCTAGTTTAATAGACTCTACTACGTCCCATAACTTATCTTGCATCAAGACAATATCGGCAGTTTCTATAGCTACATCCGTACTTCCCTGCAAAGAAATACCAATGTCTGCTTGCGCTAATGCTGGAGCATCATTGATCCCATCTCCCACCATAGCTACAGTTTTAGTAATTTTCTGGGGATTATTTTGTTGTAGTAATTGAATCACATCTGCTTTTTCGTTAGGTTTAACTTCTGCCAAAACTTTAGTAATATTTAATTGTTGAGCGATCGCGTTCGCTACTTCAGGGCGATCGCCTGTTAACAAAACTACTTCCAAACCATTTTTTTGCAGATTAGCAACTGTTGTAGCTGAATCAGGACGTAAACTGGCTTTAAGAGCAATTAAACCGACTAATACCGATTCTAAGGCTAGATAAATTACTGTTTTACCTTCTTGTGCTAATAATGTTGCTGAAGCTTGAATTTCTTTGGCAATACTAATATTTTGTTGAGTTAACCAATCTTGATTGCCCAAACAAACTGTTTCACCAGCAACCGTAGCACAGATGCCCAAGCCTGATTTACTACTAAAATCGTTTACTTCTAAGAAAGATAATTCTTTTTGCTCGGCTGAAGATACGATCGCACTAGCTAAAGGATGATTACTATTACTTTCTACCGAAGCTGCTAATTGTAATAAGCGATCTGCGGTAACAGTAGAAATTGGGATACAATCAGTTACTTCTAGACAATCAACAGTTAAAGTACCTGTTTTATCAAAGACAATAGTATCTAACTTATGGACTTGTTCGAGAACATCTCCACCCTTAATTAAAATTCCTTTTTCTGCTCCCATACTAGTACCAACTAAAATAGCAGTAGGAGTTGCCAAACCCAAAGCACAAGGGCAAGCAATAACAAGGACTGCGATCGCTAATTTTAAACTTAATAGAAGAGGGGAAGTACTCATAGTCATTCCCTCTGTTACCACAGATTGCATAGAGTGAGAAGTAGTAGCTAATACCTCTGACCAAATTTTTGTACCCCAAAAATACCAAAATAGAAAAGTGATGGTAGCAATACTCATTACTCCATAAGCAAAATAACCTGCTACGGTATCTACTAACTGTTGTACTGGTGCTTTACGAGTTTGTGCTTTTTCTACCACACGGATAATTTGAGCTAAAGTTGTCTGATTACCTGTACGAGTTACCTGAAAATTAATTACGTCTGATTGATTAATTGTGCCTGCATAAACTTTATCTCCCAATCTTTTTGTCACAGGAAGAGATTCCCCTGTCAACATAGACTCATTAATTGTTGTTTCCCCCGTTACTACCTCTCCATCCACAGGAATTTTTTCTCCTGGCAAGACTCTTAACCAATCTCCTATTTTTACTTGTTCGACTGGTATTTCAATACCAACATTTTCAGCCACAGTAGTATTCTGTTTTCTGGTTAAACGGGCTATCTGAGGCTGAAGAGAAACCAAAGCTTCTAAAGCGGATGCAGCCTTATTTCTCGCCCTTCCTTCCAAAGTACGCCCCAAAAAGATAAAACCCAGTAACATCACTGGTTCATCGAAAAAACATTCCCAACCCAGACGAGGAAAAAAGAGAGCAAAACTACTAGCCAGATAAGTACTAACTGTTCCTAAACCCACAAGGGTATTCATGTTAGGCATTCCACCCCTTAAACTGTGCCAGCCATCAATCAGTAAAGATCGCCCAGGAATTAGCAAAGCCAAAGTCGCCAAAACAAAATGAAACCAGATATTACTCAATATGGGAACAGCAGGAAAACCCAGATGATGAAGATGCCCAATAAAAGAGAAAACAAGTAAAACTGCTGCAGTAACTAACTGCCAAAGTTGTTGTCTTTGTTGCTGCTGACGTTTCAACTCTGCTTGAGTAGAACTTTCGGCAATAGAGCGATCGCTTTCTCTTAATTGAGACGGAAATCCTGTCTTAGTTAGCTTTTCAGCAAAAATTTCTGGTTCTACATTGCCTACTTCATATTCTACTACTGCTACTTCCGTAATCAAATTAACACAAGCAGATACCACTCCAGGATTTTGCTGCAATTGCCTTTCTACCGCTGTAACACACCCCGCGCACTTCATTCCTCCCACATCTAAGGCGATCGTTTTTAACTGAATTTGATTTAAATTACTATCTGGTTTAGCTATTGTCTTGACCATATCTGAAAAAAATCTATGAATTTATCAGCGTTTATCAGCTAAAGGCTGCGGACCCCTACTTGTGATTGTAATCCACGAGCTAAATATAAATGTCGTTTCTACATGTGAATTTTCTAGTTTGGTGTAGAGCAACATGGGCGATCGTTCAGATTTTCACAAAAAAAGTGTTGACAAGCACAAAAAAAATAGATATATTAGGAAACGTTGCGATGAAACAGATGAAATCGCAAAGCCTCAAGCCCCCATCGTCTAGTGGCCTAGGACACCTCCCTTTCACGGAGGCGACAGGGATTCGAATTCCCTTGGGGGTATGCTAAATCAGAGTAATACAAAAGCCTTTCTTAGATTATAGAGAAAGGCTTTTTTCAATCTGCCTAATTTTAGTCAAAAACTTTTCTCAAAACACTTTACTTTTCACTAAAGATACAGGCAAATACTGTGGTAAACAAAGCATTTTAGGGTAATCTAAATTGTCATAACTCAAAAAATCAATCTATATGTATAAAGTATCCTCTAACTTGCAAGGGCAGAGGGGGCGTGAGGAACAAAAAATGAATCAGCAAAGTAGAAAAAATTTTCCTCTTAACAATGACAAGGAACTCAAAGAAAAAAGTTCTAATTCGTTGAAAAGAGAAAGTCTGTTTAGATTAATTAACCACAGTAAATTTGGTTATTTCACTACCATAATAATGCTTCTAACTTTATTTATTAAGATTATCAGCCCAGCAAAGTTAGCGTTAAGCAAATCATTAGACTACGATGTTCTGTCAAAACAGACTAATGGAATATTTATTTTAGCTCAAGAATCTGAAGGGGAAGGCGAACCTGAAGGGGAAGCTGAATTTGAAGGAGAAGGCGAATCTGAAGGAGAAGGCGAACCTGAAGGGGAAGCTGAATTTGAAGGAGAAGGCGAATCTGAAGGGGAAGCTGAATTTGAAGGAGAAGGCGAATCTGAAGGAGAAGGCGAATCTGAAGGAGAAGGCGAATCTGAAGGAGAAGGCGAATCTGAAGAGGAAGGCGAATCTGAAGGAGAAGAATTGTCTTTTGAAGAAGAAAAAGAAGCTCTAGAAGAAGAAATTGATGAACGTTATGAAGAATGGAAGTCTCGAAAAACTCGTGTTCAAATTTCTCATAGTTTTTCTGCAATTACAACAATTGTTTCGACAATTGTAATTACTCTTATAGGAACTGGATTATTTGTAATTCCTGCGGGAAGAATGGTTGTTTTAATTCTTGGATTAGTTACAGTTTTAATTCAATTAAATTCTAATATTTTTTTACTAGGCAAAAGTTTGGCAGGATATAGAATTGTAGAAGAACAAGGTTTGATTATTAAAGAGAAATTAGAAGATGTAAAAACAGAAAAAGAATTAAATCAATTGAAAGATATATTTAGAGAATTGACTTTAGACGCTCTAAGTCTTGAATAGAAAAGATCTATTTGTAGAGTTATCCTAACTATATATGCAAGTGCCATAAAATAATGAATGTTTACTACGAAATAAAATTCTGTAGTAGAGTTAATTCGCCCTAAAGGACTAGATTCTTGCTCAATAACCTCAACGGGGGGAACCCCCCTAAAGGGTTCAGCAGTTTCTTTAAGCGGGGGAACCCCACCAACGAACTGCTTCACCGCAACGGTTTTTCGCGCTTCGCGTCGCGAATTAACTTTACCAAATAATCTGTTGCATTATTTTTTGTATTTCATATAAGTCACCGCATTCCGCGGTCAGAAAATTAGGTACAAAAACTCCGTAAGGGCGATTCTCGAATCGTCCTTACAATTAATATGATGTCGTCTTAAATTTATTGCTTATTAAGAGACCAATCGTAGTTAAGATAACTAATTTTATATTTATTTTCTTCGAGGTATTTTCTCTCTTCAGAATTCAGATACTGACTCAAGAAATTTAGTACAGATCTTTCTTGTTTACTACCTCTAAATTTATCTTCTATAGCATAACTACTAATCCAATCCTTGCCATACCACTTAAAAATCGAAGAAAGATAAACTCTATTTTCTTGACGATCGAGTCGAAAACCATGACCACTGTTAATAAACTCATTAACCTGATCGTCTAATTGTTGATCTAATGTTTCTGCAAGATAAGGCTCATTGCGTAGAGGCGGACAACTTATTGCTGCACAAACTAAAGCTGCATGAATTCTAGGTTCATCAAAATCTTTTCTAATCGTATCGTGTTCAATATTATCTAAAGTTTTTGAGCTACCAGCAATCGGAAATTTACGAGATTTCCAAACTCCTGGTATATCCCGAATGCTTTTTGTTAAAGGTTCTCGATCGATAATTGATTGGAGAGTGAGAGAATTATAAGCATTGATGAGAAAAGCTAATTGTTCTGCCTCGTCCCAAGATTGGTAAGTATTAGGATCTACTTGAGCTAGAGATGCATTAAAACGATCTAATAATGTTCTGTTTTTCTGTAGTTCAGCGTAATTAACTAAGCCTTTGTCGTCAACATATTTAGAAAGGACAAGAGTATAATCTTCATAACTAAATGGCTCAGCTTGAGCGATCGCTTCTTGAGGATTTTGAGGATTGTTTTCGTTAGCTTGAGTAGACAAATCAGCATTTGAACAGCTTCCTAAAGCTATCGTAGCCAACAATAAGGTTACATAGATAATAGTGTTATTCATCCCCATAAAATGTAATTTTACTGTTTTGGTACTTCCAATTCAAACTAACCAAAATGAATATTAGTTGAGAATAAGTTTAGAAAATTAGTAATGATGCAAAATTAAAGCTGTTTTGTTCGTTAAGCCTTGCTCTGTATTGATAAAATTAGATAGGTATGACTTAGATTTTAGGAGTAGGCTCGGAGTGACAGTTAAACCAGATTGGCTAAGGGTAAAAGCACCTCAATGGCAACGGGTTGGTAGTGTTAAAGAAATTTTAAGAGATTTAGAGTTAAATACTGTTTGCGAAGAAGCTTCTTGTCCTAATATTGGTGAATGTTTTAATGTTGGGACAGCAACTTTTTTAATTATGGGTCCCGCTTGTACTCGTGCTTGTCCCTATTGCGATATTGATTTTGAAAAGAAACCCCAAGCCTTAGATCCTAGTGAACCTCTACGATTAGCTGAAGCTGTTCGCCGTCTACAACTTAACCATGTAGTAATTACATCTGTTAATCGTGATGACTTACCCGATGGTGGAGGTAGCCAATTTGTACGCTGCATCGAAGAAACTCGTAAAGTATCTCCTAAAACAACAATTGAAATCTTGATACCAGACCTATGCGGTAATTGGTCAGCACTAGAGACAATTTTGCAAGCCAAACCAGAAGTTCTTAATCACAACACAGAAACTATACCTAGGTTATACAAAAGAGTACGTCCTCAAGGAAATTACGATCGATCGCTTTCATTACTTCGTCGTACTAAAGAATTAGCTCCTTGGGTTTATACCAAATCAGGAATTATGGTAGGACTAGGAGAAACAGACTCAGAAGTTCGTCAAGTAATGGAGGATTTACGCCAAGTAGATTGCGATATTTTAACTATTGGACAATATCTTCAACCTTCAGCAAAACACTTAGGTGTTCAAGAATTTGTTACTCCTCAACAATTTACAGCCTGGCAAAAATTTGGTGAATCTATTGGCTTTCTACAAGTTGTTTCCACACCTCTAACTCGTAGTTCTTATCACGCAGAACAAGTAAGAGAATTGATGAAACTTTATCCTCGTTAAAACAAGAGAGAAATAACTAAGACTAGTAATTAACTAAATATTAAGAATTACCAATATTTTTTTTGTATAGGGAACAATTAAGGCGCAAAAGTATTCCTCACTCGCAGATATCTAGACAATTTCTTTAGGTTTAATGGCTTGAAGATAATACTTTTCTCTCATTCAAACTCAAGAAGCTAAGCCAAATTACCGAACATTGAAAAAAAAACTTGCTAATGATGTTGCTTTTTTGTCAAACTTGGGCAATCTAATGAGTGAGGAGTGATTCAATCCTGATTTTCACGCTGAGTCGTTATTAAGAAATCACTATGTTAGCCAGTTCTTTATACGTTGAGACAGAAGAAGATAATGTGTCCCCTGCTCCAGCTTATGATTTGGAGTTACCAGAAAATAGCTATAGCTCTGCTAAATTAACCGATGATTTAGTAGAAATAGACCTTGACAACATTGATATAGAAAGCAGTTCGAGAAGAGGAAATCGTCCTACTACCGACTTAGTAAGATTATACTTGCAAGAGATTGGTCGAGTCCCTTTGCTAGAAAGAGATGAAGAAGTTTCTGAAGCACAAAAAGTTCAACGCCACATCCAAATTTTAGAAAAGCGCACAAAAGCTGCTGAAAAAGGAGATCCTCTGATTCGAGAATTCGTTGAATTAATAAATGTTCACGACCGTCTAGCGTCTCAATTGAGTCACCGTCCATCTATCAAACGATGGGCAAAAACTGTAGGTATCGAAATATCTGCTTTAAAAGAAGCTCTAGTTATCGGGAAACGTCGTTGGGCAGAAGTTGTTAATTGCGATGTTAAAGAATTAGAAAAAATTCAAAGACAAGGTATTCGTGCTAAAGAACACATGATTAAGGCAAATCTTCGCCTAGTCGTATCGGTAGCGAAAAAATATCAAAATCGTGGGTTAGAATTACTCGATCTAATCCAAGAGGGAACTTTAGGTTTAGAAAGAGCAGTAGAAAAATTTGACCCAACTAAAGGCTACCGTTTTAGTACTTATGCTTACTGGTGGATTCGCCAAGGTATAACTCGCGCGATCGCTACTCAAAGCAGAACAATCCGCCTTCCTGTTCATATTACCGAAAAACTGAACAAAATCAAAAAAGCCCAACGCAAGATTTCTCAGGAAAAAGGACGCACTCCTCGCATAGAAGATTTAGCGCAAGAATTAGATATGACTGCGTCTCAAATTAGAGAAGTATTATTACGTGTACCTCGTTCTGTATCTCTGGAAATTAAAGTTGGTAAAGAGAAAGATACAGAATTAGGAGATTTACTGGAAACAGAAAGTGCTTCTCCTGAAGAAACCCTCATGAGAGAATCTTTACAAAAAGATTTACAGTGTCTATTAGCAGAATTGACTACCCGTGAACGAGAAGTAATTCAGATGCGCTTTGGTTTTGGCGGAGAAAAGCCCTATTCTTTAGCAGAAATAGGTCGTTGTCTAGAACTATCTCGTGAAAGAGTAAGACAGATAGAAGCAAAAGCTTTACAAAAGTTAAGGCAACCAAGACGTAGAAATTTGGTGCGGGACTATCTAGAATCTTTGACTTGAGGTTGGAGTTGAAAGGGAGAAGATTAATTCTCTTCTTCCTTTTTTTTATTAATAGATCATAAATATAGCGGTTCTCAAATCGATGAGGTACAAAGTTGTTCGTTTGGAGGCAGGAGGCAGAAGGCAGAGGGCAGAAGTAAGATGTATCTCAGTCAACTGAGAAACGCTATATATTTTTAAAATCATTTTTTCGAGACTAGCAAAATAGCTATCAAATTATTTTTTATTAGAAAAAAACGCTAAATTTCTCGTCTTATCTGTTGTCTTTTTCCTTTTATTTTACTGAGTCTCCAGTTGCTTTTGAGATAGAAATTGGTATTATCGCTAATTATGGTTATTTCTAATGGTTAACCCAGTTAAACCTACTTTGTCTATTGTAGTTCCTACCAGAGAAGGATTTTCTAATCATTGGCTTCAGGAATTATTAAAAGTCAAAGGAGAGGTTGAATTTATCTTAGTTCATCCTCCAGGTATGATCAAGTCTAATGTTAATGATCCCCGATTACAGAAATTAATAGTTCTTTTCGCGGTGAAATAATTCAGAGACTTACTGGACTTTTAAATACATCAGGCAAATATATTTTAACAGTTAATTGTGATGAATATTTGATCCCCAATATATTAGAAATAGCTGTAGATTATTTTAATGAATTTCCTGATAGTTGGGTTTTAAGACTAAGTAAAAAAAACTTTAAGTTTGGAGATAAAGTAAGTTTAGAAAGTAGTTGGAAAAGTATTGCTCAAATCGAAAAACTAAAAATATGTAATTCAGATATTAAAGATTTTATCTCATAGCTGAAATCCTCTTACTGAAAAAGTTTCCTCAATACGGTTATTTATGGAATTTGATTATTGACCAAATTAGAGGAACTGCTTTCAGAGGAGTTAGTTTTATTTTGCGTCGTTCTGCATGAAAATTAAGATAGTAATTCTATTTGAGTCATGAGAATTTCGGAGGAGGAAAGGTAGGATGCAGAAGTTTTTCTCTCAGATAATTTAGGATTGCTATATTAAGAGATAGTTACTAAAAATGTAGTCAAATATTACACTAAGCATTTTTAACTCTACCAGGAGTAACTCTGGTGGGACGAACTACAACGCCCTCTATCCCTCCATCAAAGACTGTTGGGATTACCTTTCGCATAATGTTATAACTTGCGTTTATGTCTGCGTTTACTCTGGTTTTCTTGCCCTTTAGTTTATAAATTCCCCTAGTTTCCCGATAGCCACTAAACTTAAATTGTTTAGCATCATCATCACCATAACTAGGGATATAATCTAAGGCTAAAAAACTAGCTTTACTGGTGTAACTTTCCTCAGAGCAAATAACCTTTATTCCTTTCATTGCTCCCTTATAAATCAACATTTCAATAAAGTTCGCATGAGGAATATTAACAAAAGATTGATTGTTTTTCTTGCCGTTATTAACTTCTTGTTTCCATAAAGGATTTTTACCAATGATTAATTGACCAATTCCATACTTATCAAGATGATTGATTATCCATCTACTAGCTTGATGAAGATAAGTATCTACTTGATTATTTCGCTTGGCAGTTAATCTTTGAATTTGCTTAGAGTTTTGCTGTTCTCCTTTAAGCTGCGACTGAAGTTTAGCTTTAATTTTGTTATAAAATTGATTGAGACTTTTAAGCGGTCTTCCGTTAACCAATATCGGTTTAAATCCTGTTTGGTTTGATGTTAAAGCTGCTAAATTGTCTACGCCAATATCTATCGCTGCTACCGCTCTATTGTTGTTTACAGTATAATGTTCGTTTTGTTCATAAACTATTTCAATTACATATTGACCTGTTTTCGGAATAATTCTAGCCTGGGCGATATTTTTTGCTTTTGTCGGCGTACTAATATCTGTACCAGATAATTTGACTATTCCTTTTTTTAACCAAGCCTTACTAATGGCTTGAATTGTGTAAGTAATTAGATTGCGTCCTTTAGTTTTATGTTTATATTTCGGTAATTTTGGTCTACCTGTAAATTTATCGGGATTTTCCTTGTAAGCTTTGTTGGCTTCAAAGAATGATTTCCAATTTTTATCCAAGCCTCTCAGTATTTGTTGGCTTACTTTTCTCGGTAGGGCTTGATAGTCTGACTTGTCTTTTACTAAATGATAAATTTTGTTGTAACCCAGATAAACCTTCTCAAAAATAAATGATTGACGAACTAAATAATTAGCGTAGTTGTAAAGATTTTTAGACAAGAAACAAAGTTCGTCTATCTGTTTCCAGAGCGGACTATTTTCTTTAACTATATGTCTTTCAACTTGCCTCATTATCTGTTAGCTCTTTGATGATTTTTTCGGTTTTTCTCTTGCTTCTTCTCAAACCATATAATCTAGCGCAAAACGAAGTGATTATTGATACTAAATCCTGCATCAATTCATCTTTGCCATTGTCTGCTTCGTTAACTATTTCTAGTTTTTTTCCTGTTTTCTCCAGTAAGATTTTTAGATAATTCGTCCCAAATCTAGCCAACCTATCCTTGTGTTCGACAACTAGAATATTGTAATTATCGTCAACTAGAATCTTAGCTAGTTGCTTGCGGTTATCATTTAATCCACTCCCTACCTCCTTGACTACTTTATAAACGCGATATCCTCTGGCTATTGCATAATTAGTTAATCTTTCCGCTTGTGCATTTAAGTTTGGCTTATTTTCGGCACTACTAACTCTTGAATAAATACAAGCTACTCGCTCAGAAGCTATCTCTGATTCTTCAGTTTTTACTATGATAGTTCCTGTTGGAAGCTGATAAGCATTTAGCTCTCCGCGTTTCCACATTCGCCATGCAGTTTGATAACTAATTCCTGCTTGTTTCGCATAGTCTGATAACTTCATATCTTATATTTTACTAGATATGATTATATATGACTATATTTTTATTTAATGTTTATTATACCTATGCGGACGGAGAGACTCGAACTCTCACGTCAAAGACACTAGAACCTAAATCTAGCGCGTCTACCAATTCCGCCACGTCCGCTTAAAATTTAGATGGCTTTAATATAATAGCAAAGACAGTCACCAAATTTATTGTAAATTGCAAAATTTTCTTTGTCGATCGATTTCTGGCTCGATCCAAGAGTAAGCAAAGTGGCTAACAGAGTTGATTTCAGGAGTTTGTCTAAATAAAGCTGCCATTTGTTCTTCTAGGGGAGGATGGTTATTATAAGTTTTGCCCCAAGCTCCCGCCAAAGCAGGAATAATTTTAGTTCCTGCTGGAGCCATATCTATTACAGTTTTTACTTGGTCAACTATACAGCTAGTACCATCACAAACTGCATAAGCCATAGGATGCCATTCCATAGAAGCAGGAAACTTATCCCAAGCTTGCAAGCGAGAATCAAACCCACTTTGACCAACTAAACGATTAGCACCAGGAAAAAACACTGCTCCAGTCGGAATACTTTGATTTTGAATCGGTGCTGCTGCAAAAGAGAGAAAATCAATAATTCCTTGAGCAGCGTGAGCTACAGATAAGAACCATAACTGGAAGTTTAATAATGTAGCTGATTGCGTAGTATCTGCTGGTGATTGTGTTCTTCTTCCTTGCCAATCAGGAAAGTCTTCGTCTGGATATAGATTATCGATCGCTGCTAGATCTCGATCTGTAATCTTACCTGTTTCGAGATATCGCTCTATTAAAGCTACTGCTTTTTTGTTTTTGGCTCTTTCGTAAAGGGCTTGAGTTGAGGCTGAGCCATAAATCCAGAGGTCTTTAACCTGACTTACTAGAGAATGCCTACCTGAACCGCGAGGGTAACGAATGTAATCAAATAAAACACCATCTGGTTGTCTTTTTCTTATTGCTTCAACTAACTGATAATAATCTATTTGTGCCTGACGACTGTAAGGATCGATAAAAGCTTGAGCGCGATCGTGAACTACCTCTAGACTATCTTGCCCTCTACCATTACGAGCTAAAGCAGATTGCCGATCTGCTCTTTGGGCATAAGTATAGCCAAAATTCATTGTAAATAGCCAAGCATAGACCTTTAATCCTCTTTCGCGACCTTTAGTGATTGTTTGTTGGAGTAGATCGATATTTTCTGCTCCTGGCGATCGCACAACAGGTATCCACGGTGTAGAATTATCTGCTGGGGGTAGTAGAACTTGGCTATCGTAAAAGACTTCAAGATGGACTTGGTTGTAACCTAAATTGACGATGCGATCGAGGATATAATCTACTGAGCCAGGAGTAATATCACAAGGATAAAGACGCAACCAAATAGCTTGTGTATTTGGCCAAGTTTGACTACGACACTGATTTAGTAGCTGACTATGTTTCTTTACTAGAGATTTGTACTTTTTATAAGCCTGAGAGTTTTTTTCTAGGGAAGCATGAAGTAGTTTTTCTTTAGTCAATACTTCTTCTTGACTAAGACGGCAGTAAGCTTCAATTGCTGCCTGTGCTGGCTGGTTAAATATCGACTGACTAATTAAACTAGTACTTAGAGCTAAACTAGCAACTAGAGTATTCACCAAACTGGCAATCTTGCCTTTTTTCTGCACAATCCTTCCTCTCAGATTATTTGCAACAATCCACCAATGTAAATTAGGTTAACTGAATTATCTCAAGAATAATTTACTACTGATACTTACTCGTTTTTAAGTCTAATTATTACTTAGTCATACTTATTTGAACAAAATAAAAGGAAAAAAACGATAAGATTAGCTTTTTATGTATCAGAATTTTATTAAACTACTTCAAAGTCTCGTATTTATAATGCTTCTGATTATTTCCACTCCTATTTTATTCTTATTCGCTTTGATTAATTATTTGGTGGACAAGTCTAAAAATGAGCAATCAGACAACGAAAACAACAGTTAATTACTAAAAACTAATTGTCTATGACTTTATATCTCTAGCTAATCAGGCAAGAACTCTAAAAAACCTAATTACCCCTCCTACAAGTTGAATGGAGAAGGGGTAGATCGAAGCTAAATATATGTGTCCTAAATTAGTAATTAGATACCGCGCTTTAGTGATATTTCTACTTGGTTGAACTCTTGAGTAAGACGTTTTTTGAGCTTTTCTGGTAGAGGACGATTGCCATATGAGCTATAGTAACCAGCTAGAGCATTTAAAGCAGTTTGCATAGTTGTGAAAGAACGCAATCCAGCTACTTTTCCATCACGACGATAACGAGAAGCATAATCACTAATTTGTGCTCTTGCTAAAGTTACTACTTCTTTTTTGTTGGTTGCATCATCTGGCAAGTCGATCGCTGTTTTGAGATTTTCTAGAACAGCTAAGGTGTCTTGACCATAGTTACCAGTTAGTCCAGAGGGACTAGAAGAACACCCCATTAAGCCAATTACAACCACTAAAACAAGAGCTAGTAAACGAGATAAGTATTTTTTAGAAAACATAAATTTATTTTGGGCAATTCTAGATTCAGTTTACCCCTTTACGGTACTGTTAAGCTCATTGCCATTAAGATTCTAAAATTTGTTTAAAATCTTGCTTATATTAAAAAAATAGCTCCAATTCCCAAGAAAACTTTGAAAACTCAAGCTACTTATCTGCTCTTAAAACTTTGATCTTAATTAACCGAAACGACCACTGACATATTCCATTGTGGCTTCTTCGCGAGGATTTTGGAAAATCACTTCTGTGCGATCGCACTCAACTAAATAACCTTGACGTGACCCTTTTTCGGTAGTCTTTACATTAAAGAAAGCGGTCAAGTCTGCTACCCGCGATGCTTGCTGCATATTGTGAGTAACAATTACAATGGTATATTTTTCTTTGAGTTGATGAATTAATTCTTCTACTTTGAGGGTGGAAATAGGATCTAAGGCTGAACAAGGTTCGTCCATCAAGATTACATCTGGTTGAAGCGCGATCGCTCTAGCAATACATAATCTTTGTTGTTGTCCTCCAGAAATAGCTAAACCACTTTGTCTTAATTTATCTTTTACTTCATCCCAAAGTGCAGCTTGAGTTAGAGATCTTTCGACCAACTCATCCATATCTCCTTTATAACCATTGATTCTCGCCCCAAAAGCAATATTGTCATAAATTGTTTTCGGAAAAGGATTAGGTCGTTGAAACACCATTCCAATTCTTCTTCTAACTTGAACAGGATCGATGTCTTTAGCGTAGAGGTTTTGGTTGTGATATGTGATTACACCTTCAAGATGAAAGATAGGAATAAGATCATTAAGGCGGTTGTAGCATCTTAATAAAGTGCTTTTTCCGCAACCAGATGGTCCAATAAATGCTGTAACTTTATTTTTGGGAACATCGAGATAAATGCCTTTTAAGGCTAAAAAATCACCATAATAAACATTTACGTTCTCAGCCTTCAGCACTGTCTCTGTCTGATTGGCAGTTGCCTGTGGTTGAACCATATAGAAAGTCTCTTAGTCGTTGAAAAATAATTTTAAATTACCCATCTATTGATTGTACCCAAAAAAGATTATGAAAACCTTAACCAGATCCCAATTTTCATTAACCTTTTCTTAACCTAAATTAGCTGGGTAAGTAGAGGATCGCGAAAGCATATGTTTAGAGTCGTTAATACTTGCTGCCGTATCTACAATTCTTGAATTCGTAAACGATACAATAGTATTAAAGAGATCTGGTTTTTTGGCTATGTTTAAACTCAAAGATAAACAACCAAATAAAATTCTTAGCTTTGCCACTGGGATAATTGTGGCACTCGCTTCAGTTTCTGTTTTGTCTCCTCTAGAGGCAGTAGCTCAAAGTCGATCGCTTTCAGCCAGAAGCGCGCAAAAAGAAACTCTCTATTTGAATAACGATCGCACTTATTCTTATAACCTGATAGCCAACAGAAGAGGAGTAATTGATGGAATTGTTATTCCTGCGGGAGCAACTATTGTGGGTAGATATGTTCCTGCTAAAGGAGGACTGAGGTATGTAGCTGAAGCCGTAACTTACGGTCGATATAGTTATCGCATCGGTGCTAGTTCTGGAGTAATAGAAGATGTTAAAGACCCCAGAGATCGATCGGCAGGCGCAATTGCTGGAGACGCTGCTATTGGTGCTGCAGGAGGAACAATTATTGGTGAAATTTTTGGAGATGCTGGTGTAGGCGAAATCCTGGGTGGTGCAGCAGCAGGAGTCGCAGTTGGCAATATTACTGCTGATAGAGTTGTGGTTATTAAACCTGACGCAGCGATCATTTTATACGATCGATAGGCAAATTAAGTAGTTAGTAGTTAGTATTGATTGCCAATAGCCAATGACTATTTGTATTTCATATGAATAGGGGTTTAGCACTGCCAAACCCCTATATCTTTCCTATTTTCCTACTATTGATTACAAAGAAATCCTGATGGGAGTGCGATTTGCTTTTACTTCAAACCCTACTGGTCTAATCAAAGAGACCCCAGTCATTTCTTCTGGTTGAGGTATGTTTAAAATCTCAAGTATAGTGGGAGCTACATCGGCTAAACGACCATCATCTCTTAAGTTTACTTCTGTTCCGTGTCCAGGGATTTTCCGTTTTTCCCCTTCAATTAAAATAAACGGTACTGGATTAGTAGTATGAGCCGTCCAAGGATTACCTGCTTCATCTTTCATGTATTCCGCATTACCGTGATCGGCAGTAATGAGAGTTGTTCCCCCTGCTTGAATAATTGTATTTAGCAGTCTTCCTAGACAACGATCGACAGTTTGAATGGCTTCAATTGCTGCTGCCATATTGCCTGTATGACCTACCATGTCAGGATTAGCGTAATTGACCACAATCAAAGAGTAAACTTGCTGTTTGACTGCTTCACACACTGCATCTGTCACTGCTTCTGCCGACATAGCAGGAGCGCGATCGTAAGTTGCAACCATGGGACTTTGAATTAGTTTTCTCTCTTCTCCCGTAAAAGGTTCTTCTAAGCCACCATTAAAGAAATAGGTAACGTGAGGATACTTTTCTGTTTCTGCTGTACGAAATTGACGTAAGCCTTTTTCTGCTATAACTTGACCCAAGATATTGCTTAAATTCTGTGGTTTAAAAGCTACTTCTACACTTAAATTAGGGTCGTATTGAGTAAAAGTAACAAAGTTGAGGGGTGTAATTAACTCTCGTTCAAAACCATCGAAATCTGGTTGAACTAAAGCATAGGTAAGCTGCCTAGCTCTATCTGGGCGAAAATTGAAGAAAATGATTCCATCCCCAGGCTCAACAGTCCCGGCACCAACTCTGATAGGAGGTATAAATTCATCAGTGATGCCTTGAGCATAGAAATGTTCTAGAATTTCCTGAGCAGATCTGCCATCGCTCGCCTCTTCTGTCGTCATTATATCGTAGGCTTTTTTGACTCGATCCCAACGTCGATCGCGATCCATAGCATAATAACGACCGCTAATCGTCGATATACGTCCTGTCCCTACTCTATCTATATAGGCTTGAATTTTGCTGATTGCTTGGACACCTTCTTTCGGAGTAGTATCTCTTCCATCAGTGATTGCATGAATGCAAACATCAGCGATCGCATTCAGCTTGGCTAAATCTAGTAGTCCTAAAAGATGTTGCAGATGAGAATGTACTCCTCCCTCTGAACAAAGACCAATTAAGTGAAGTTTCTTGCCAGAAGATTGTAATTTCTCGCAGATATCCACTAACGCTGGATTATGGAAGAGTGAACCATCTTCAACTGCATCAGAAATTCTTACTAGTTCTTGAGGTACTATCCTTCCTGCACCCAAATTTAGGTGTCCTACTTCGGAATTACCCATTTGACCTTCAGGCAAACCAACTGCTTTACCTGAAGTACGGATTAATGTACTCGGATAGGCTGCCTGTAGGCTATCAAAAATCGGCGTTTCGGCAGAAGCGATTGCATTTGCTTCTGCTTTCTCGCGATAACCCCAGCCGTCTAAGATTACTAGCACCACTGGAGATATAGGTGCTTTCGCCATAATTTTTGCCCTATTAGTTAACTGCTACGCACATAAGATAATAACATCCAAACCGAATCTAATTCGATTATTTTTACCAAAAAAAGTAAATTATTATTTTTTTTGATAAAATTTAGCTAAATCTTATCTTCAAAATGCTTAATTTTGGTTATCTTGGGATTTTTTATTCACAGCAGTTTGTCATAATCTGGGGATTTTTCAGCTAATCTCAGCTTTTGTTAAAGGTTTTGTTGCTAATGTGAATAAATATAATAGTATTTATATTTATTTAATATTATTTGTACTTTTTTAACTTTTTTGAAAAATTGTAATTGCTTTTATCCAGAAACTAAAGCTTTTACCTTAATAAATGACTTTCATGTATTCTGCATCTAATTGTTAAGTAATAGAGCTATTAATTAACTCAGAAAAGTCTTCGTTAGTAACCATCAAACAAAAGGAATAGGAATGTTCTGACTCTCATTAATTTCTATGATGATCGATTATTTTAGGAAGTCTCGGAATATCATCTCCTATTTTTAAATGAACTGCTTGACTATAATCGACAGCGATCGCTCTTCTTTCGGAATCAAAAATCTTTCTACTGCCAAGTTTATGATGATTCGGCAGTATTTCTTATACAGGATCGAAGACTTATACACAAACAGAGAAAGAGCTATCTAGATTAGCTAAGTTAAAAATAATGCATAAATGATTAGTATCAGGATAAATAAAACAATAGGTTTGACAACTTATATGTCTTTTTTTATGACTACAATTAGGCGATATTTATTGATAGTTTCTTTTCTGTTATGATTATCTCCTTACCTGCATTTATCTAGGTTAAAATAGACTTATATTTAATTAACAAGAACAACTTTACTTTGATTATTTAATATTTTCGGTTATTTTGCTTATTTTGGCAAAAAATTAACTTTCTTTTAATAATTGAAGATAATTTAAATACGCCAAATAGCATCAGCGACAAGAGAAACATCATGCATTTGCTCAATATCATGAATTCGTAAGATATCTGCACCATAAGCGATCGCGCTACAACAAGTAGCTGCTGTTCCCCAAATTCTGGCTTGAGGATCGGTTTTTTGGAGGATATGACCAATAAAACTTTTACGAGAAGTTCCGACCAAAATAGGTACATTCAAATGATGAAATTCTGTTAATCTTTGTAAGATTTCTAGACTTTGTTGTGCAGTTTTAGCAAAGCCAATGCCAGGATCGATAATTATATGTGATTTGGGGATTCCTAACTCGATCGCTTTGTTAATTTGTTGGTTAAGAAAATTATATATTTCTGCAATTAAATTACTATAATCAGTTAAATTTTGCATAGTTTTAGGTGTACCCCGTATATGCATCAAAATAATCGGTACTTGCAATTGAGCAACTGTGGGTAGCATATCATCGTCAAAAGTCCCCCCAGAAATATCATTAACTATATCTGCACCAACTTCGATCGCAGCTTGAGCAACTTTAGCTTTAGTAGTATCTATAGAAATAGGAATAGAAGTTTCTTGACGTAGCCGTTGAATAATCGGAATAACTCGACTTAATTCTTCTTCTAGAGTAATTGCTTCTGCATTAGGTCTAGTTGATTCCCCACCAATATCAATAATATCTGCTCCATGCTTAATCATATATTGAGCATGAGCTAGAGCAACATCTAATTGATTAAATCTTCCTCCATCGCTAAAACTATCAGGGGTAAGGTTCAAAATTCCCATTAGATAGGTTCTCAGACCCCAATTAAAAGTATGTTTTCTAATTACTAAAGGTATATATTTGGATTTACGCTCGTTAGTCATGAAGTAAAAAGCAACAAGATTTTCCTCGATTATTATAGAATTCAGGGGAGTATCCCTAGGCAATCTCATGAAGCTATCACCCCAAGAAAAAGATAAACTATTAATTTTTACGGCTGCACTTTTAGCAGAACGAAGAAAAAATAAAGGATTAAAACTCAACTATCCCGAAGCTGTAGCCTATTTATCTGCTGCTATTCTTGAAGGAGCTAGGGAAGGTAAAACTGTTACAGAATTAATGAGTTACGGTATGACTCTCTTAAAACGAGACGATGTGATGGAAGGTATCCCTGAAATGATCCCCGAAGTACAAGTAGAGGCAACTTTTCCTGATGGAACAAAATTAGTGACAGTCCATAATCCTATTCGTTACTAGTATTTACTTTTTTAATCTGTAAAGTTAATCATACTAAACAATTCTGTTAAAACCCACATCCATCAGCCCCACAGATGAAATACATCGGAAATCGTTAGGGAAAAGAGATGGAATAAAGAAAAAGAACGAGTATGAACTGGATGAAGAGAGAATGAGTGCAAATTTAGC
>JASJDI010000277.1 GCA_030065155.1 Xenococcaceae cyanobacterium MO_188.B29 | reverse complement strand
GGGTTAGTTATCCATTCAAATTCCCACGGGTTAATCATAAAACCTAATTCTAAGAGTACTGAGGGGGCAGTATGGGGACGAGTTAGGGCTAAATTATTCCAAAAAACTCCAGCATCAGATCGATCGAGTTTTTCCACCAAATATTTCTGCAAAAATATCGCTACATCATGAGCTTGGGTATGATACCAAAAAGTACTAATACCTTTAGTATTCATAGCATCTCCGCTATCGGGTAAGGCATTGTAGTGAATAGATAGAGCTAAATCTGGTTTAATCTCATCAATCATTTCAACTCGATCTTTGAGGGATAAATCTATATCAGTTTCTCTAGTTAAATAGACTGTTGCCCCAAGTCGTTTTAATTCCGTAGCTAATAGTTTGGAGACTACTAAGTTAACATCTTTTTCTGGATAACCTGTAGGTCCTCTAGCACCTTTTTCTTCACCGCCATGTCCTGGGTCTAATAGTATCCTAGTGGTAGATAGAGGTAGATTATTAGCAGCAATAGTGTTGTCGTTGGAGAGAAAGTTACTTCTAGGAAATAATCTTTCATAATTTTGAGAACTTATATTAGGCGGATGACGAAGGGTAAAAATTAAACTTGTTCCTTCATAACGTAAGTCGTAACCGAATTGTTGTTCTGTTTTTATTTGAAAGGTATAGTCAATTTTATTAGGCGTTGCTTGTTGCCAGTCTAAGCGTTTAATCAAAGGATCGTCATCAAGGCGAATAGTATCGGTTTGGGCAGTAGTATTATGGAGGGTAAGAGTGATATCACTACTTCCCTGCTGCACACTTACAGGGACTCGAACTTGCAAAGGAAAAATAATTTCTGTCGCGTCTCCTACTTGACGGGAAGTAACACTGCGAATGATAGAAGTAGGAGGCACATTACCAGCAACAGGTTGAGTTTCTTCCACTTTAATCCAAGCACCATAATCTAGACGTAACCATTCTCCTTCTTTTCCCGTTACACTAGCTCTAGTTCCTTTAGGTAAAGGCGTTAGACGAGAATAATTAGTACTTGCCCCTGTGCGTGCTACTCCTGCATCAGCAATTACTTCCACTACTTCTAATTGGGTAGGAGAAAGTATCTCAATTTCCCCCGTACCCGCTTGGGTAACGGTGTCTCCTTTTGAAGTTAGTTGAAATTCTGGTTTACCCCAGTTACCTGGTGCTTCTAGAATTGTACAGCCTTTATATGTTCCTGTACTTACCTTGGTGTTTGGTTGATTAGCTGCGGTTAAAACAGCAGAATTAGCTGGTAACTGAGTTGATTCGGTTTGGGGTAGTAAAGCAATATTCTGATTTCTCAACCTTACGGAAACTTGAGCATCAGGAGTAGCAACTGCACTAAAACAAATTAATTCTCCTGGTAGTCTAGCAATACTGACTCCAGGGGTAAGAGAATTATCAGCAAAAGCTATTCCCATTGGAATTTCTGGTTCAGTGGCAACCCTAGTAACTTTTAACTCTATTTCTTCATCCTTGTGGCGTAGAGTAAAGATATTATCGCCTATTTCTAGTGGGAAACTAGGAGCGAAATGTCCGGCTGGACTTCTTTCTATTGTTTCGCCATTAATTTTGACTTCTCCCTCTAGTGAAGCAGTGCCAATTAAAAAGATTTTATCTGAACTAGTTTGATGTTCTGGTGGTGGATAAGCAACAAATAAAGACTGATTTGTTTGTGCAGACGAAGAGATGGGAATCATACCACCTAAAATCAGAATACCACTAAAAGTAGCTAGACCAAGTAATTGTTTCATAATAAAGGTAATTTTCTAGAAAATACATATTTTGTAAGGTGGGCAACATTAGTTTTTTAATACATTATTGATTTGAAAGTAAAATTTGCCCCTCCTCTTGTTGGTACTGATAACTTTGCTTGAATCAAAGATACACAAAGATGTTCCCCATTATTAATCTAATGAGTTCTTTCGACAGCTTTGTAAGGTGGGCATAAGAAAAATTTACCTTCAAGATTGAAAATATTCAAAAATAAAACTTTATGAAGACATTTACAGCAGTTGTAGAAAGAGATTTAGATACAAAACTCTATGTTGGCTACATTCCTGGATTCAAAGGCGCACATTCTCAAGGAGAAACTTTAGATGAGTTGCAAGAGAATTTACGAGAAGTAATTGAAATGCTTTTAGAAGACGAAAACAAGATACAATCTCTTGTTTATAAGCAATTCTCTTCAAAACTTGGAACAAGATAATCCCGATGCGGAAAACCTCGATAAGTAAGCACAAATACTTAACCTAACGGCTACCAGATTGGTAACAAAATCGTGTAGTCTGTCTTTATGATGAAAATAATAAAATCTTAATTTTGCGTTTCTTATTTTATATTGAGAGAGATGGTGTGAATATCATGCCAATTACCTTAGAAATCGATCCCAATACTGCTGTTAATAGATCAAAAATCATCTAATAGCCCTAAACCATAAATACTAAAGCTCAATGAGCATTTCTAATTCTCTGCTTCAAGATTTATTAGCAGATTTTCCAGAGATACGTTCCCAAATTTACTTTAAGTCTTCCCTGGTAGCCTTGGCTCGTGCGATGGAGGACTTAGTGTTAGCTGGAGATGATGTCCCCCTGGTTATTGCCAATTATCAACAAGAGAGATTTTTTCGTAGAGATATTCGTCGCTATGAAAAAATAGCACAATGGACAGACCAAGTATATATCTTAGCAGAGCCACAAGAAGAATCTGATTGGACGATCGAGAAGAATAAGAATTATGAAGCGATCGCCTTAGAATCTTCAGATAATCTAGTTAAGGAGAGACAGCTAGTAATATTAGGAGAGCAATATACAGCCTGTTTAGTAGGGTATGAAAAATCTTTACAAGACAACATCGCAACTCCGATTGAACAAGGGCAAAGATTTGAAGGTGTGTGGAGTTTCGATCGTCAGATTTGTCAGGCTGCTGCTAACTGGCTACTAAAGCGAATTATTGCTTATCGTCCTGAACTAGTGCCAAAAATAGAACAAGCAAAACAGCTTTATACTCTAACTAAAAAAACACCAGCTAAAGCTTTTTTGTTAACATCTCATTCCATAGATTTAGGTATTTTTGCTCAACGTCTTATTACCTATTTACAAGCAGGTCAATATAGATTACTCAAAGCCTATAAAGTTATTGCTTTAGGAGAAAGAAAAGAAAGATTAATTAATACTGTTACCTCCGCTTTACGCAGTTCTCTCAATCCTCAAGAAATTTTGCAGATAACTGTAGAAGAGTTAGGAAAACTGTTTCCTCAATGTCGTTGTTTGCTTTATCGTTTAGACTCCCAAGAAAATGAAGTAAAAATTGAATATGAGTATGTTTGGGAGCAAATGCCTTCTTTATCTGGGCAAACATGGCCAATAGCCCAAAATTCTCTTTTTTTAGCAGCCCAAGCTTCCAATTCTCCTTTAGCGATCGATGATGTAAAACAAAATAATTATTTACAAAACGATTCCCCTCTGCAAAAAATTATCCAACAAGCAGCTATTAGAGCTTGGTTACTTGTACCTATTCGCTATCAAGGAAGACTCTTAGGAATGTTGGAGTTACACTACGGCGGAGAAGAAGCTTATCAGTGGCACAAAGAAGATATTGCTTTAGTAGAAGCGATCGCGACTCAAGTAGGAGTTGCTCTAGCCCAAGCTAGTGCCTATCATGAGCTAATTGAGCTTAACGCCCAGTTAGAAGCTATGGAACGTATCCAGAGTAACTTAATCGCGATCGTTGGACATGAGTTGAGAACACCCTTATCCACTATTCTTATTTTCCTCGAAAGCCTGGCTAGTGAACCAGGTATGCCCGATGAGTTGCTGCAAGTAATGCTTGATACTGCTTTGGGTGATGCAGAAAGACTAAGACAATTAATTCAAGATTTTTTAACCCTATCTAAGCTAGAAACAGGCAATCCTTATCGCCGTCCAGAGCCAGTACAGATGAGCTATATAGTTGAGCTTGCTCTACAAAGAATACAAACTATATATCAAGGTGAGGATTTACCTGAAATTAGAGTAGATTTACCCGAGCAATTACCTTCTGTACTAGCAGATGCGGAAGGATTAGTAGAAGTATTTACTAAACTACTTAGTAATGCCTGCAAGTTTACCCCACCAGAAGGGAGTATTACTATTACTATCAATAGGAATATTCTCTCTAACCAAGAATTAGAACCTTCTCTATCAGAGATTTCCTGCCCTATTCGTTCCCTGCTAGAAGTTGTTATTGCTGATACAGGGAGAGGAATTGAGCCTTCTCAACTTGAAACAATTTTTCAACGTTTTTCTCAAGAAGAGAGGTTTTTACGCCGTACTGCTAGCGGTACGGGGTTAGGTTTAGCTATTTGTCGTCGCATTGTCAACAATATGGGCGGAACAATTTGGGCAACTTCAGAAGGAAAAAATCAAGGTAGTCAATTTCATTTTACTGTACCCATAGAATAAAAGTCCTTGAGGGAGTAGGGAGTAGGGAGTAGGGAGTAGGGAGTAGTAAGTAAAAAATTTTTATGGTAGAAACAAGTTAATTCCAATTAGCCAAAGCTAAGAGCTAAGAGCTAAGAGCTAAAAGCTAAAACATTTAATTTGTGCCAAAAGTCCAATTAATTTCCATCCCATTCTTTGGCTGCATCAGCAACAGCTTGCTCGACAGTTTTTTCATCTAACATGGCAGCTTGTAAATTTTCGTAAATTACTTTTTGCAATAAGTTAATATTCTTCATCGCTGGAATTAAGACTTCTGCATCTTGCAGTTGCAGCGCACTAATTTTTCTGGCTTGTTCTACTGGTGTTGTGGTTTCTTTTTGTTCTAAGGCTTTAACATACTGTTCGATCGCTTCTACTGTAGAAGGAAGTACATTAGCCTCTTGAGCAAAAGCTAATTGATTGGCTGTGTTAGTAACATAAAGAGCATACTCTACAGCTTGTTCTGGTTTATCTGTATCTTGAGGGATAACTAAATTCATTACTGCCACATTTTTTTTACCAGTATTGCCCGTAATTTGAGGGGCAGCAGCAGACACGGCAGCAATAGTCGGTGCATTATTCGCAATAGCTTCTAAAAATTCTGCCCCGGAAGATAGTAAGGCGGTTTCTCCTGCTTGATACAAATCAATACCGTGGCGGTGTCCTTGAGTTAGCACTTCTGGTGGTAATAACTTCTGTTTGTATAAATCTACCCAATAGCGAAAAGCAGCAATCCCCGCAGGCGTATTAAAAGCTGCTTTCCCTTCTTCGTCAACTAATTCAACTCCCATCTGGACAAAAGATTCGAGAACTTCTCCAGAGTCTTCTGGGACAAAAGTGACAAATAAGGCGTATTTTCCCGTTTTTTCTTTAACTTGTTTGGCTACTTGAGCAAGTTCAGCATAAGTTGACGGGGGCTGAGGAATACCAGCTTGTTTTAATAATTTTTGATTGTAAATAGTTACTCTAGTAGTGAGATACCAAGGAAGACCAAAAGTAGAAACCTCACAAGTATTATCTTGACAAATTTCAATGCTACTTGCTTGCCAAATTTTAGGTAGATATTGTTGTTGTATTTGAGTGGAAACTACTCGATCGAGATCTAACCAAGCATTACGAGTAGCTAACTGAGAAGCAAAGTTAGGATTTAAGTTAACTACATCAGGAGATGTTTTTGCTGAAATAGAAGTTAGGATTTTGCTTTCCATGGCTGACCAAGGAATATCTACCCACCTAATCTTTAAATCTTGATTAGTTGTTTCAAAATTAGTATTGACTTGAGCAAAATATTGGGTAAATTTAGGCTTTAATTGCATTGTCCAAAATTCCAGTTCGTTGTTATTGGTAGAAGATGAACTAGAATTGCATCCCCATAATAAGCTTAGAGATAAACCTAAAAATAGCAGAAAACTGGATCTTGTTTTAGTTAACATCGTTTTAAATTGGATTAGTTTTAGTTCAAAAAGATAGTGAAGCAATCAAGAGAGAAAAGGCATCTCTACTTAAGTATTCTTGTCTAGAATAATATAAATTAAAGGGGAAATTTTCGGTATAACCACTTATCTTAAAAAGATATTTTAGCAGCTACAATGTCCTACAGTATTAAGGATAAATAAAATTAATCTAGAAATTCCTTAACCTACAATCTAGTAAATGACAAGGAAAAAATTAAATTAATAAAAACTAATAACTTATTTGAATAACTTGAAAAATATCTCTTAAATTAGAAGTTGCAATTCATAAAATTGGTGTAGAAAATCAGAATTTTAAGCTATTAAGTAATGATCTATTGGGAATGTATATATGTTAAATAATCTAACTGGTTTTTTGGGTTCTAAAGGTGGTGGTATTGGCTTAGAAATTAATCCCCAGCAAATTAATATTGCTCAGATGAGCAAACAAGGACAACAATATAAGTTAATCAAAAATGTATCTAAAGAAGTTCCTGAAGGAGTCTATGAAGATGGTCAGATTGTTGATTCCTTGACTCTAGCAGAACTGATTAAAGAAACCCTTAAAGAAAATAGAATTAGTGCTAAAAATGTAGCTACAGCCGTTCCCATGAGGGAAGCAATCATCCGCATTATTCCTGTGCCAGCAGAATTAGATGAGCAAGAATTGCGAGATATGGTTTTAGTTCATGAAGCCAGTTTATATCTTCCCTATCCGAGAGAGGAAGTAGATCTAGACTACCTAAAGCTTGGCTACTTTATGGATGAGGATGGTATTGAAAAGGTTAATGTTTTACTGGTCGCTACCAGAAGAGAAGTTACTGATTTATATCTCGAAATTTTTCAGCAAGCAGGCTTACAAGTCGATGTTCTAGAAATTAATAGCTTTGCTCTAATTAGAACCATTAGAGAGCAGCTAAGGCAATTCGGCTCTAAAGAAGCAGTAGTACTAGTCGATCTGGAATTTGATAGTACAGAAATTGCCATTATTGTCGAGGGAGTACCTCAATTTTCACGAACAGTTCCTATTGGTACTTATCAAATGCGTACCGAGCTTTCTGAAGCTATGGGATTACCTACTTCTAGAGATTCAGATTTACTTCAAGAGATGAGTTTAGTAACTGCTACGGAAGACACAGAAACATCTCAAATAAATCCAGGCATGTCTGCATTGTTGAAAATTTTGGGAGAGTTGACGGATGAGCTTGGTCGCTCTATTAATTTTTATTTAAACCAAAGTGAAGACTTAGAAGTAGCTCAACTTCTGTTAGCGGGACCTGGAGCGGGAATTGGACAAATTGACGAATTTTTTACTCAAAGACTAAATATACCAACTATGCAAATCGATCCTGTTACATCATTAGCTTTAGAAGTTAATGACGACATTACTGCCTTCAAACGACCTGGTTTGGGCATTGTTTTAGGTTTAGGAATGCGGGAGGTTTAGGTTTTATGTACAGTTTAGACATTAATTTTCTTAAAGATCGGGGATTGACTCCGACTGAAAACACTCCTGCTACCGTCGCTAAGACTTCCCAGCCTATAAATACCAAAATACCAATTATTGCGGGAGCGATCGCTGCTGTTTTACTACCTGCAATTACTTTTATACAGGTTAAATCGATCGAAAAACAACAAGCAGAAGCAGAACAAAAAATTCAAGAGATAGATTCAGAAATTGCCAGAATTGGTAATCAAAATCAGACAATTAAAGATATGCAAGCTCAAATTGATGCCATAAATCAGGAAACTAGAGCTTTAGTGACTGTATTCGACCAAATTAAGCCTTGGTCAGCAATTTTACTAGAAGTAGGTGAACGCATACCCCCTGGAGTGCAAATTGACTCTATTCAACAAAGTGGTTCGGGCAACAATATCCAATTAACTATGGCAGGTATTGCTCGTTCTTATGATGATGTCAATGACTTTGTACTGTTTATGCAGCGTTCTCCCTTTTTTAGTGGAGGGCAAACTAAGTTAGATAATGCCAATTTAGCTAATTTTGCGATCGATATAGAAAATGAAGTTCCCGATGATGTTGCTGTCAATTTTGCCCAAGGCGTTAAATACCGAATTACCACTCGCCTCAGTAATGTTCCTGCATCTCAACTCATGCGGGAATTAGAAAAAAAAGGTTCTGTTGGGTTAGTAACTCGACTCAAAAATCTAGAGCGTAAAGGAGCTATTTAAACATGACATTAGCTGAAGATTTTCTCAGTGATGACGAGCAAAGTTTGGGTGAAGATTATCCCGAAGTCTTTGGGATTACTTTTACCCCCATGATTAGTGGTATTGCTCTTGCTGTGGTTGGCATAGCTGGAGCTATTTATATTTTTATGAATATGGTTGCTCCTGCTAAAGAAAGCTACCAACAAGTTAAAACCCAAGTAGAAGAAAAACAAGGGCAACTAGACAAAATTAAGTCAGGAGATTTGGATGAACAAATTACTAACTTAAACAAACAATTGCAAGATAGAAAAGCCCTTAAATCTAGAGTTATCGCTTTATTTACTAATGCCAATGACTTAGAAACCTTGTTGTTAGACATCAATAGTTTTGTCACTGCTAGAGGAGCAAAAATGATTAACTATCGTCCAGATAGTCAGATTTCCGTCATTCAAGATGGCTCGTTAGGTAGTGCAGTTAACGGCAAACTGAAACGTAAAAGTATTTCTATGGAAATTGAAGGCAGTTTTAGTCAAACTCAAGCAATTTTAAACGATCTTGAGCGATTGCAACCTCTGTTAATTGTCAAAGACTATAGCTCACAAGTTAGCAAAAAAGCACCAGTAGTTTTATCTGTCAGTCAAAAAGCCTTGATTCCTACTCAAGCTAGCACGCTCAAAACAAGATTGAATATAGATGCAATTTTACCTTTGAGTCAGCAAGAACTTCTGAAGGCGAGAGAAGCAGAGAAACAGGCAAACGAAGAGGAATAGGTAATGGGTAATGGGTAATAGGTAATAGGTATTAGGTATTAGGTGAAGCACTTGCGGTGGTGAAGCATTGCGGTCTTGGGGGTCTCCCCCATGAGCAAATGCTGAAAGGGTTCCCCGACTTGAGCAAAGTGCTGAACCCGAAGGG
>JASJDI010000276.1 GCA_030065155.1 Xenococcaceae cyanobacterium MO_188.B29 | reverse complement strand
GTGCAGCAGGAGATTTATCCATTGCCACCATTACTCGCTTAATTCTTTTGATATAAATATCATCTTTAACTAACAACATAGAGCGGTCAGTTAGCTGAAAAACATACTGGCTCACTGAATTACTCAGAATAGACTGTAATTTACCCAGTCCCCGTGAACCCATAATTATTAAATCCGCATTGATTTCTGTTGCTGCACTTAATACGCTTGTTTTGGGGTCTCCTTCCTTGACTATCTTGTTAACTTTGCTCGCTGTTATACCTAGTTTTTCTAATAGCTGGTCGATTTTTGCCTCAGCTTCCTCTGTACTTTCTTTTTCTTCTTTTTTGGTTGTAGGGGAAATAACCCGTAATATAGAAATTTCTGAACCGCTAATTGCTGGGAGATTTATCAAAGTTTTGAGCATATCTTGAGCATTATCTGCACCGGAATCAGCATATAAAATTTTCTTTAGCATCGCTAAACCCACTATTATTAATTGCCTTTCAAATTGTCTTTATTTCTAGATTACAGTTAATTTCATCGCTTCAGAATATAGTTAGGGATGAAACTTAACAACTGTTGTTCTAAAAATTTCTTGTCCAAAACACAAAGCTCGATCGAGTTTACCGGGGAACACCGGTCACCGCAGGCACCGTCGTTTTACGGCGGTGTAACGGTGACTCGAACCCTGCTCAAAAAAATATATTCACAGATTGATAACATCCTGAGTGTAATTGCTTATTATTAATAGTGGGTAACAAAACTTTAATAATATTCATGATTGTCTCTTCTCTAGAATTCGGGGATGTTAAAAAATTCTTACAAGAAAAAATTCTGTTTGGTAACGAACCTAATCCAGAATTAGCAGCTATTCTCATCGTCTATTTTGTCCAGGGAATATTAGGACTAGCCCGTTTAGCAGTTAGTTTTTTCCTTAAAGATGATTTGGGGTTAACACCAGCAGAAGTAGCTGCCCTTACTGGTATTGCTTCTTTACCTTGGGTTATTAAACCTGTCTTTGGTTTCTTGTCTGATGGTCTACCTTTATTTGGATACCGTCGGCGACCATATCTAATCCTCTCAGGTATACTGGGGACTTTATCTTGGTTAGCGTTAGCTACATTAGTCGATAATGCCTGGAGCGTAACAATTGTTCTCCTTTCCACTTCTGTTTCTGTAGCTCTTAGCGATGTAATTATTGATTCTTTAATAGTAGAAAGAGCTAGAAAAGAATCTTTAGGGCAAGCAGGTTCATTACAATCTCTATCTTGGGGTTGTTCTGCTTTAGGTGGTTTGATTACTGCTTATCTAAGTGGCTGGTTACTAGAGCATTTTAGTAATAACGTGGTGTTTGAAATTACGGCTACCTTTCCTCTGTTAGTGTCTGCCGTTGCTTGGCTAATTGCCGAAGAGAAAATTATTCCTTCTGCTGATAGTACCAACAAACCAATAGTTGTAGAACAAATTCAACAACTGTACGGCGCAGTGCGACAAAAGTTTATTTGGCTACCAGTTGCTTTTCTGTTTCTTTGGCAAGCTACGCCAACAGCAGATTCGGCGTTTTTCTTTTTTGTCACCAATGAACTAGGATTTGAACCAGAATTTTTAGGCAGAGTACGTTTAGTAACTAGTTTTGCCTCTTTGTTGGGTATTTGGCTGTTTCAACGTTTTCTTAAAAATGTTCCCTTTCGTAAGATTTTGGCTTGGAGTACTGTAGTTGCTTGCGCTTTAGGTATGACCAGTTTAATACTTGTTACTCATACTAACCGAGCCTTGGGCATTGACGATCATTGGTTTAGTTTGGGAGATAGTCTTATTCTTACAGTAGTAGGACAAATTACTTGGATGCCAGTTTTAGTTCTTTCCGCCCGTCTTTGCCCCAAAGGAATAGAAGCAACTCTCTTTGCTTTACTAATGTCCATTTGGAATTTATCAATGCTGCTTTCTCAGGAATTAGGAGCATTACTTACTAGTTGGTTAGGAGTGACGGAAACTAATTTCGATCAACTTTGGTTACTAATTGTAATTACCAATTTGTCTACACTTTTACCTTTACCTTTTTTGGGTTGGCTACCAGCAGGAGATCCTCAAACAGAACAAGATACTATTACTAGTAATCAATCTCTCCCACCAGCAGAAGCCTTAGAACATCATCTTGCTGGTTCAATGGTAGAAGCACAAATGATGCCCAATCTAGTTCCTGAATTTGTGGTTAATAAGTTACCTCAAGAGGAAAATAATAACTAAATACTAATCTAAAAAAAGCAAATAATTTAATGGATTCAATTGAAGTTATAGGAATTCGCGCCTATGGTTATACTGGCTATTTACCAGAAGAACAGGTTTTGGGACAGTGGTTTGAAGTAGATTTAGTTTTATGGTTAGATTTGACTTCTGCTGGTAAGAGTGACAACATTGATGAAACCCTCGATTATCGTCAGGCGATCGATCTAGTTAAGCAACAAATTACTACAGCTAAGTTTGCCTTAATTGAAAAATTGGCTGCTACAATCGCTGAAGAAATTTTACGTATTAAAAAAGTAGAAAAAGTGCAAGTTAAATTATCTAAACTTGCTGCTCCTATTCCTGATTTTGGAGGTAAAATTACTATATCTATTACTAAAACTAAAGAATAGTATTTCCATTATAAATAAAAGCAAATTTTGCCATCATAACGCTTATTAATTGAATTTTGCAATCAGTAAAATTACTGAAAAATTAAGCAGGTAATTAGGATTTTTGGGCAATTACGACCAAGAAGATCGAGGGTATTATCTGCCAAATTTATATTGATAGGCTATGTCTTATAAAGATGAATATGAGGGATAGCTAAATGCTCGGCATAATATAATGGAAATTACCTTTCAATGAAGAGAAAAATTACACTTTTTTTAACTCCTTTATGGCAATATCTTAATCAGCCCTTGCTTGATAATAAGTCTGTATGGGATTTAAATTTTTTTTGGTATTTATACAAAGTTCAATTACTGCGTAAATGTTGGGACAAAGAATGTTTACCCAAAGGTAGCACTCATCCTCAATAAGAAAAAAACATGATTAGTAGTGGCGATTCTCCTAACTGCCACTAAGCTAATCTTTAGTTTAGATAATAAACCTAATGTTGCACCTAAGAAGGTCGCTGACAATTTAAAATAAGCTGGGTTTGAGAAGTCTGAGTATCTTCTACCAAGATATCAGATATTTCTAGGCTTCCTCCCATAGTTTCCAACAAAGTTCGAGATAAGAGTAGTTTCATTCCAGGAGACAATTTAATATCTTGACTAAACTCTTTAATTTGCTCTAAATCTATTTTGGCTATTTCTTGAGAAGAATTAATCCCTTCTTGCCAGATTTCTGGTGAGCAATCAAGCTTAATTATAATCCTGTTCATATCTGACTCAGAAAGAGCATCAGCAGTCACTTGAATTGTTCCATCTCTCATTATCGAAATGGCACTATCAATTAAATGAACAATTGACTGTACTAAACGGGTATGATCTGCATATACATAAAGTTGCTCTTCTGGAGAAATAATATTCAGTTTAAGGTTGCGATTAGCAGCTTGAAGATGAGTTAAGTGATGAATATAGTTAAAAAGATCTTCGATTGGAATAGATTCTAAGATTAGCTTGTTAGTCCCGTGTTCAGTTTTAGATACAGTTACAATCTCATCAATCAGTTTCATTAACTTTAATGCTGATTGATACGCCTGAGCAATAAACTCTTTTTGTTCTTCTGGACTTTCACAAAGATCGGATAATATTAACTGGTGTAGTCCAATTAAACTACTTAAAGGCGATCTCAACTCATGAGAGGTACGCGCTAGAAAGCTTGCCTTAAACTGACTCATTTGTGCTGCCATCTGATAAGCAAGCTTAGTCTCTTTCAGTTCTTTCTTTAAATCATCTATTTCACTCATCATAAATTCTAAGTTAATCGAGTCTGAAACATTATGCTGGAGGACGCGATTCTGTAATAGTCTAGATAATTTTGACACATAGTTTTGGTATATCAAAAGTTATAACTGCTGTACAACCGAAAAAGGAAAATCTTCTTTATTATTTACAGAATAAAGAAGATTTTCTGTTTGTTTAATTTCTAAATCTAGAGTCTCCTAAAAGCGACTTAACTCAATCACCTTAGTCTTTAAGTCGCCTTTCTACTCTTTCTACTTCAAGACTCCTGCTAAGATGTTCTTAACTTGGTCGCCTCCCTGATTTTGTGCAAAAGAAAGAATTACTGGAACAAACTGGCTAACCATAGCAGGATTTAAGCCTAACTGAGTAAACCCACCAGCTAAGGCTGCTAGATTAGCTACGTTGCCACCGCCACCTAATGCGCCAGCTAAACCACCAATTGCACCAGCTAAGCCACCTCCTGGTTGAGGAGCCGAGCCTACTAAATCATTTATTCCAGGTATAGCACTAGCAACTTGAGAAAATTCTCCATCTCCTAGTTTTGACTGAGCTAATTGAAAAATTAATCCTGCGCCACCTTTAGCCTGATCTTCTTTAATGCCTAAGTTTTGAGTTAACTGTTGAATTAATTCCATATTTACTGACATAATAATTTCCCCGACGATCATGGCAAACAAAAACAGTAATTTAAAGGGGGAAATAGTTAAGTTTCTAAAAATTTCTGTAATGTAGATTACATTTTTGCTAATTTTTATTGAGTTGAGAGAGTTTTTTCTGATGTGTATAGAAATACTAAAAATAGATAATTTTTGTGTAGGTTACAGGTAGATCTTAACGCGATCGCCTTCAATCAAAAATAAATTAGATAACCATCAGCAGTTGAATTTATTGGTTTGATTATGTCTGAAGTTGAACAAGATCATGTTCGTGAAGAGCGAATTGATATGGAAGCGGTGGTAGATGCCTACAATGAAGAAGAAAGGGCAATGGGTTGGTACTACTATCTCGAAGATCGCATCAATTTTCCTTTCAAAGCTAAATGGATAAATCGTAACAAACCTGAGGGAAGAGATGTTATGGTAATCGAAATGTCGCCCGAAGATAAATGCTCAAGTGATATGTTTGTTGAAGTTATTTACCGAGAAGGTGACTTTGAAGATGTTTTCTCGGCAAGACTTTCAGAAATAGAGCCGATAAATATTGACTCGGCAACTGAAGAAGCTATTGGCGATTGGCATTATTGGATAGCAAGAGAATACCAATTTTAGGTAATTTCCTGCAATATTTGTACCAAGTTTTGAGTAGATTTATCAGTCCGGTGTAGGGGCGCATCGCCCTAAAGGATTAGCTTCGCGTCTCGATTCGCCCCCTACACCAATGATATGTTCTTTAGGGGAAATCACCTTAAGCAAATTAGGAATTAATCACTAATTCTCGCTCGTCTTTCTCTTCAGAAGATAGATTATCTATATCAGAAACTTCTAACTGTTTATTCGATTGACGCAACTTCCGAGTTAAGGCAGGGGCATAAAACATAACTGCAATCCCCAAGACCACTAACCCCGAACCTATCCAAGTTAAAGCTGTTACCCAGGCGGGTTCGCGTTTTACTTGCAAAGTAGATTGTTGTAAGTCACCGGGATTCCAGGAAGCTTGGGCGATTTTCCAACCATGATACCAAGTGGGATGATTCATCCAGACTTTACGTTGTTCGATAATATTATTTTGAGGATCTTCGATGCGGATTTTACTTGTCCACATTGCCACAGATTCCGAACCTTCATTGCGATCGACTATAAAATCTTCTAACTTGATACCAAAGGGAAGTTCTACTAGTTTGGGACTAAAGGCTGCATACATTTCAGCTTGGGAGTCTTGGATAACTGTGGGTTCACCCCAGGGTAGCCAAGTTTCTTCCCCTGTGGTTGTTTTAACTAGTAATGCTGGTGTTCCTTCTAAATTAGAATCTTCTACAGGAATTATTTCTCTTTGTATTTGAGCGTGGGGAATATATTCTTCTAAAGTAATTTGAAAATCTGCCCAGCCAGGAGTTACCGATTGACCTAATTTTAATGTACCTGATTTAAATCCTTGCGAAGACTTGGCAGCGTAATAAAGTTCCGACTCACTTACAATTACTCGAAAATAATCTTCTGCTGTAGGTGGTTGAATTTGATAATCGAGGCTAATATTTTCTAATGCTTGTCCTGATACTAGGGTGCGAATGGGAGGAAATTCTTCTTTACCAAAGATAAACCAAAGTTCTATTGTTGTTGAAGTTGATAGTTCTAGTAAAACGGCTGGATTATTTAAATTTTGGGAAGCAGTAACAGGAAGATTGTTACGATCTAACTGAAAAGCGGGAAAAAAATCGAGAACTTTTATTTGTAAATTATTGAAGGATATCGAACTAGCTAATGCTTGTTTGACATCTATACTTTGAGATTTTTGGTCAAAAACAAGCTTAATTTCTCCCCAAGGATGAATATTTTCCTTCCTATCTGGAGATAAAAGTGATTTTAGTTCAGATTCGCTTTTAGCTTCAATAATAGCTAATTCTGCTGGGCCAATATTCAGCTTACTATAAGCTGTAGGAGCAATTGCTAGAGAACGTTCTAAAGTTTGTCCCATACGCTCACTGGTTAGATTTAACCTCACGGCTGGATTAGCTACTGTTGCACCTTCAATAAAATTAACTGTTTTAACTGCGTTTTCGGTGTAAGTTTCTAACTCTAGTCCCGCGAAAGATGAGGGATTAATTGTATTATCTTGACTTACAAAAATATTTTCTTGCTTTATTTCACCCTCTGGGGTCATTACTTCTAACAAGTCCCCTTCTATTCTAATTTGGTTATTGACACCGCTATCAGTTCTGACTAGCAGCATTCCTTCCATTCCTAAGTGAATTACGGCAGCAGAACCAGCAATAATAACAATTAAACCAAGGTGAGTTAGGGCAAATCCAATTTTTCTTGCTCCTCGCCAAGGATAACGAGATAAGGCAGAAATTCCTAAATTTACCGCCAAAAGAAACATTAAAAACCCAAACCAAGGACTTTTATAAATCTCTTGCTGTACCGTGGTTGAACCTACTTGAGATTCATAAAATGTTGCTCCAATCAGAATTAAAATAATTGTGCTTAATAAAGGAACAGCCAGCTTAATTGAGCCAAGAAAACTAAAAGCGCGATCGAACATAAAATAAATCTTATTTGAGTATTTTGACCGATAAATCAGGCATTTTTTTAGTATAGATTTTAGTATAGTTTGTTTTCAATTAGGTAAATTTTTTCTGATTTATTTTTGAAACAGAAAGTTATGATATCAAAACATTTTGCCCAAAAAGTAGGTTTTTCACCCAAAAAATCCCTAAGATTATTTCTATTCTCTAAACTAGCTAGCCAAATAAATAGTTGGTTATTTTTTCTTAAAAATCAACGATAAAACCCCTATTATATATTCTTCTTGCCCTCTTATAACCCAATAAATAATTCATTAATTTTGATAAATAATATTAGCTTCAACTTTCCTTTCCAATGTTATTATGTATCAAGGTTTACAAAAAAGCAAAATTAGTCAATCTATATTTGTTTACAAGAGCTAATTTGTCAAGGAAGCCTGAGTAAAAGAAAGAGAAATTCTCAGTGGATTGCAATCTAAGAAAAACTAAATAGAATAGCTGTCATGAGTTACTTACCAAAAACTGCTCATCCAAAGTTAAAAATGCATCCTCGCGTTCTCAAGGATTTCCAAGGGGAGGTTATCGAACCTTTCTTGCTTACCCCAAAAGGTTTTAGACATTATAAAAACTGTCGATTGAAGAGAAATTTTCAACACTATATTTTATTTACAAAGAGCAAATTGCCAATGGAAAATTTTCCCTCATGACTTTCTGCCTGACAAACTAATTGATAGTTATTGTCAAAAATAACAACTTTCTTCATGACCATAATTGGTCAAAATTTAAGAGAACAATAAATTAAGAAAATCGCAATCTAATGTAACGATAGCTGATTTTTATCAGTCAAAACTACGGAAACAATTAGGCTGTTTGCACTGAAGTTTCCTCATGAATGAGCATGTGGCACGCAAGTTAGGGTATAAGCTTTTAACTTTGGCAAGCAAAGTTAAAGGGGGTAAACACCATATTGTTTTAAATTCCAAGCTATCACTGATTGGAATCCTCGTCACTAACGCCAATTTTTCAGAACGTCTAAGAGGCACGGGGAAAGCTGACTGCGGAATGCGGTCACCGCAGGCAAGGGGTCGTGGGGCGAGGTTTCCTCGCCCCCTTGTGAACCCCGCTCCGTCCTGTCTTGGTGAGCGTGTCTTAGGCAGCGTTCCCTTGCTCGGTGTGCGGTCTTGAGTGAGAGGGTTGGCGAAACTTCCTGAGGGGCTGTGGCGTGAATACAATTCACGCCCTTGAAAGCCCCATCGCCATACCTGCCCTCGACAGTTCCTTTAAGCGGTGCGTACGCGGAGCGACTACCGTCAGGTCTCCTGCGGAATTTACAATCCGCAAACGCCAGTTCCTTCAAGCAGACGAGGTTTATAAAGGGCGGACGCAGGAGAATCCCTACCCGCCCACAGCCCCTTGGAAACCCCCTTCGGGTTCAACAGTTCTTGCTCCGTCCTATACGCCCTTCGGGTGAGCGTGGAATAAGCCGACGCGGAATGCGCGGGGGCTTGCGACCTGGAATCAAATTCCAGGTCGTTCCCCCGACCAAGTTCGGCATTTCCGCTCACCGAACTCGGTTCGGCGTTTCCGCCCACTGAGCAGACCTCAGCCTAATCGCGGTGCGCTTTGCTCAAGCGGTGAAACCCTTTCAGCATTTGCTCATGGGGGAGACCAACGCCAGTTCCCTGCGACGGGAAACCCGTCTTTAGGACTGGCTCCCCAAGACCGCAATGCTTCACCAACGGACTGTCTAGCAATCGAAGCTTTGGGTGCTTCCCCCCATGAGGAGGTACAGACTTGGAGCTTGCATCCGAGTAGTGAGTGCCGTCAACTGTTGAACCCGAAGGGCGAGTGCGACCCGTTTCAGCCTAACTACTAGTGTCCTACACTAGAAAGGAACGCTGAGGGTATTTTCAGTACCTTGAAAATACAATAACTCTATGAATCATGTAGGTTAAATTCCTACCGACGAGTGAGACGTT
>JASJDI010000275.1 GCA_030065155.1 Xenococcaceae cyanobacterium MO_188.B29 | reverse complement strand
ATTGTTGTGGAAACTTTGGGTTCAAAATCGAGTTTTAGTAGCTGACGAATTGCGGGTTCGGCTTCTACCATGCTGGCGCAATCGTAACTTTGAGAAGTTTGTTGTAAAGTCTGCCGAAATTGATAGATAGAAAATGTTCCTTCATCATAAAAACGAGGACTTTCTCTCACATATCGATCGCATTCTGTTTTTGCTTGACTAACTAAGGCATGAGTTAGCTTATTTTCTAATTGTTGCAGTTGAGTTTCTATATTTCCATCACTACCAAGAAGACGATATAGTTGTCGATAATGTTCAGTTTTTTTGGTGCGATCGATTAAACGCTGACAAAACTGGTTCACTAATTGTTGGGATTCTTCTACCAGTACATCTTCTAATTCGTTGGCGAGATAATATAATGCTTCGACTAATATAGCAATTAGGGGTGCGGTAGCATTACGAGGATGAGATAAAGTGGTACGACTGTAAGCATTTCTTACGGAAAAGGTTTGTAAGAGTTCGTCGAGACGACTAACCATTCTGGCTGTTAGTTTTTTAAAGTCTGACTCGAAAACCGAATCACTATTATTAACAATCGAATTTACTTCGTCTTCGATGTGTTGATGAAATTCTCTACCAACTTGTTGTAATTGTTGGTTGAGTTGTGCCAATTCTTGGGCTTTCATCGCCTCAATTTCATGGGGTTGACTGTCTAAATCTCGTAATTGGGCTTCATAATGTTTTTTGAGATTGATACACAGTGGTTGTAAGTCGTCAGCTAAAGTAGCAAATAGTTGCGGGCGTTTTTCTTCTGTTAGATAGCGAGTAATAGCAGTGCGAAATTCTTCGATACCACTATCGTTAATCAGTTGTTCGATTAATGGCGTACCCCATTCGCTGAGAATACGAGTATAGTTTTCATTGGGAGTTTCGTAACCATGAACAGAAACCTTAAAATTAGTACGGGTTAATTTACCAGAGTTAGCGCAGTAGTTATTAAATTCACTCACAAATTGGGGGATTTCTTCTTCTCCACCGATACTTTTTACACTTTCAGCAAAAAGAGAATCTAAACCAAATCTATCTTGCTCACTCGTTGCTTTAATTTGGCTGCCATAGAAACCCAGTAAACCACTAGTTTTATATACTCTTTTACTGTCTCGAAACTGTGTCTGAATGAGATTATCTAAACGTTGTCTTAGTTGTGCAGCATACCAAGTTTCATCGATACGATTGAATACATAAAAAACTCTGTCTCTAATACCAGGATTAGAACGCATTTTTTCCATCAATTCTGTCTCTTCTGATGTCATTTCTCCCGCAGCAGCAGGTTTGAGTACACAGATTACAGCAGAAGTATCGGTATGTTCGATTTTATTGTAGGTTAGTTCAGCATCTTTTTTAACTGGTGCATCGATACCAGGCATATCTACTAAGACATTACCATCTTGCAAAAGAGGATGATAGCAATAATATTCTAATCTTTTCAGTACTGAACTATTACTACCGCGTCTAGCATAATTAGCTGCTTCTTCTATGTTGGCAAAGTTAAATTGTTCCATAGAATAAGTAGCATTATGATTAGCCTGGATTCGATCGCGATTATTTTGATATCCTTCTAACAAGAGGATAAGTGCTTTAGCTTGTTTGGCTCGTTCTGATTTGCTTTCTCCACCTTCGCGATCGATAATTGCTTGACAGCCTTGGTGAAGTAGATCGATTACTTCTGGTTCATAAATATTGTTGTCTACTTTTAAGCCCAAACGCTGGCATAAAGCTAAAGCCTGTATCTGAATTTCTGCTTCACTTAAAAAAGTTAAAACTACTCTTTCTTTTTCTGGTTCGGCATACTCTATATAGCATTCCGTACCCGTAGCGTGTCCCTCTGCACTATAGAGTAATTCTCGCTCTAATAGTGCATTAATCAACATAGATTTACCCGCACTAAAAGCACCCGCAAAGACAATTTCAAACTTAGGAGAAATAGCTTTTCTCAAAGATGCTTCAATAGCCGTAGTGTCTTGCTGTGGATATAAACTCGGTTCTTGGTGAAGTAAATCTAATAAGCTGTTAACTTCTGATTGTAGATTACCGCAGCGATCGAATGGTTGATTCATAAGATTAATAAAGATTTAAACTCTATATCCTCTAGAATTCCCATTTTTTCGATATTGATACAGTAGTTACAAACAGATAAGCAATCTATCTATATTAATGTTTTCTCAACTATTCAAGAAAATTCTATGGTGCAATGGGAAATAAATTGATTATTTATTAAAAAAATTAGTTCAAAAATACTATGAAAGTCAACTATTCCTTTAGTCGATCGACAATTGCGGTTTCTCAGGCTACTACTGTTGATGCCATTCTCAATTTTTATGAAAAAACAGAAGAGTCTGCTGATTTTAAGCGTCTTCCTTTAAATTTATCCTTAGTATTAGATCGATCTGGTTCGATGGGTGGAAATCCTTTAAGAAATGCCAAAAAAGCAGCCCAACAACTAGTAGAATATCTTACCCCTGAAGATTATCTTTCTGTGGTTATCTATGATGACAAGGCACAAACTATTTTACCATCCCAATTAGTGACAGATAAAAGCAGTATTAAAAAGGCGATCGGTAAAATTGGTGTGGGAGGATGTACTAATCTGAGTGGTGGTTGGTTGATGGGTTGCGACAATGTGCAATCTCAACAAGACAAAGAGAAGTTAAATCGAGTACTCTTATTAACCGATGGACAAGCTAATGTAGGTATTGTAGACCCACAAGTTTTAACAAAAACAGCCCAACAGAAAGCAGAAGCAGGAATTATTACGACAACCTTGGGTTTTGGCAATTACTTTAATGAAGATTTACTCATTGCCATGGCTGATGCAGGAAAAGGTAATTTCTACTTTATCCAATCTCCTGAAGATGCAGCCGATGTCTTTAGAGTAGAGATGGAAAGTTTAGTTTCTGTGGTGGCACAAAACCTTAAGGTGCGATTAGAGTTAACTGAAGGAGTAGAAGTTGCAGAATTACTTAATAGTTATACTTCCACCCAAAAAGATAACGTTTTAGAAATCTTTTTAGGGGATGTTTATGGTGTAGAAACCAAACCTCTCGCTTTACAATTTTCTCTTCCTGCTTTTACAGAAGAAGGCGATCGAGAAATAGCTAAGATTACTTATAGTTATGAAACTGTTGTCGATGGAAGTATTCAAAAACAAAATAATAGTCTGGGACTTCCAATTAAGGTTACATCTTCTGAAGAAGCACAAAAAATTGAACCAGATGCAGAAGTCAATCGTACCGCTAGTCAGCTAAGAATTGCCAAAATTAAAGATGAAGCAGTTTCTCTTGCCGATCGAGGTGATTATATAGAAGCAGCTAAAATCTTGCGAGAAACAGTCAAAAATCTGCAACTCAAGGCATTAGACGAATACTTTACCATTGCCGAGGAAATCGAACAACTCGATTATTATGCCCAAAGTTTAGAGAAAAAGCGTTTCGATCTCAATTTGCGTAAAGAAATGCGCGATCAATCCTATCAAGCCAGAAAACGCGATCGCGAAGATTTACAATTAAGAGGTTCGACTGTTGGCGCATCTAGCAATTTACCACGAGTAACGGAAGCTAGCGATGGTATTGTCTTAAAATGCGAAAAAATTTCGGGAAAACTGCGCATTAAAGTAATTTCCGACGGTTATAACCCCGATCTAAATGTTCAATTTCCCCGTAGCATTCGAGAAGAAGGAGTAACCTATGTGGTTGATGAAGTTACTCTTTCTGCTAAAGGAGATTTTTATCGTACTTCAGGAGAAATTAAGCGATTACTCAAGCCAGGGGAAGTGGTAGTTACCAATAACTCTTCTAGAAGTACCAGACAGTTAGCAAAATCTAAAGTAACTTGTACTGCTGCCGATTTAGAAACCACCGATACTATTGGGGATGGTGTTTTAGTTCAATGTGTCAAAGATAAAAGTAAATTAAGAGTCAGAGTAGTCTCTGATGGCTATAATCCTGATTGGAATATGCGTTTTCCTAAAAGTATCCGTGAAGAAGGAATGCTTTATGTAGTAGATGATGTCAAAGAAAGTTCCAGTGGTGGATTTTATTGGGCTTATGGAAAGATAAAAAGGTTTGTTCAGTAGAATTATTAGCTATTAGCTATTAGCTTTTAGCTTTTAGCTTTTAGCTGTTTTTTTAGATAAATCGAGCGCCTGACGAATTTTGTTTTGAACAGTTATTTTTTACTATATGTCAGTATTCCTCCTTTCTCAGCAACCACATTCCAAGCAATCCAAGAGATAATAAAGATGAAGGTTCTGGTGCAGATTCAGCCTTAGATGTTATTTGTTCCAAGGCAAAATCTGCCATATTCTCATAAGATCTATTTGTTCCATGAACCAGGTCGGCAAACAGATAATCGTTTGGGTACTCGCAGACAGAAAATTCTGGAAATTCACCACTTATACAAGGGTCAGTAACATTTGTGTAACCATACTTTTTCGGGTTGCTAATGCTGTCTTTAACAAAGAAATAAAGATCGAGAGGTAGAATGTTAATCTCGGACAATGACTTGTCTAAATGGGCAAAACTTGTTTCTAAAAGAAAGTTATGTTCCTTAATTAAATTTGTAATATTAGTGGCTGTTTCTGCACCGAGAAGATTAGCAATAGGAAATTGACCCACATCAGGTAAGTTACCGACCAGGAAATTACGTGCACCAGCATTGTAGAGTAAAGTAATAATTTTCTCTATGTTCCCCACTAATTCTTGAGGATTGGGATTATCTGTTTGAAGGTAATCATTAAGACCGCCTAATACAACATATAATCCTTCTGGATCGGCTCTTGAATCGATCGATTCAAGATCTTTGATGAATGCTTGAGTCTGGGTCAACATTCCCGCTAAAGTAGGATTGGCGTTATAAAATCCTGTTCCTGCACCCCAGACGGCGAAGTTCACGCTTCGAGTTGCAGTAGCACCACCGTAGGATAAATTAAGCCTAAATCCGTTCTCAGTTTCGATAATTGGACTATCGATCGCTAATTTACTAGAAGGAATCAGATCTAATCCCAATTTATCTGCAAGAGGTTCGACCCAAACTAGACCAGTAGAATAACGTCCTTCAAAGTAGGGTGGACTTGGTGGCGCAATTTCGTTTCCCGTAATTAGTCCTTTTTCCAATGCAGATGTGGTTGCGTTAAACTGATTACCCATATCGGAGGTACTGTCGCCAAAGACATACATCTTACTAAAGGTTGTCGCTGATGCCTCGAAAGCCAGCAAGAAAGAGAAAAAGGATAATTTTGCTGCTAAAAAAATCGTTTTCTCCACCCACGCAGTAAGTTTGTGTCGCGATCGATTAAACATATTTATTCTTAGTTTCGTACTTTAGGAAGCTTTATCCTCATTATCGAAGCTAAGATCTGCGCTAGTCTTACACATTCTTACTTTGAATGTGATCTATTCTTATGATCTGTGTCTCATTTGTGAGGGAGTGACTCCAAATCTTTTTTTAAAGTGACGATTAAGGTGTCCTTGATTAGCAAAACCTACTTTGTAAGCAATTTCTGTAAGCGTTAATTCCTCCTGAAAAAGTAATTGCTTTGCACGCTCAACTCGACGCTGAATTACATACTGATGTGGTGGTATTCCCGTCGCTTCCTTGAACAAGTAGCAAAAGTAATTTGGACTTCTTCGCACAATCGCTGATAATTCAGCCAGACTCAAATTATGTTCTAAATGACTGTTAATGTAGTCGATGACTTGCTTAAGCTCAAACTTAGACAGACTACCCGTATATCCCGATCGCAAATTTTTTTGTGAAGAATAATGTCTGATTAAATGGACAAAGAGTGCATTTGCCATGGTCTCAACATATAGCGAATTGCATCCAGCATTAGTTTCTAATTCTCTCTTCAGCACTAGTCCGATTTGATAAATTAGTTGATCGGATTTGAGGAAGTGGGATATCGGTTCGACTCGTTCGGGATCGATAAATTCGTAAGCAGCACGAGCAAAATACTTCGGTTCGAGACTGAGAAGAATAAAATTGTGTTCTGTATTCCATGTAGCAGAATGAGTCATGTTTGCAGGGATGAGGAGAAAATCCCCTTCGCCAAACTGTTCGCTGTGAAAACGTCCGTCTAAATTTCCTTCAACTTGTCTTGGGGAAGATACTTCCGTTTGAATCGCAATCAGATGCTGAGGTGCACAACTCTCAGGAGTTTTGTAGGCTGGCTGGTGGTGATATTCAAGGTGAATACTGTCCCATCCCGCCCGATGGCTAGAGAGGAGGGGCAAGCACGGAAAAATTTGTAAGGAGTTAGCTTCCTTGCTTAAATCAACTTTTATGGGCTTGCTTGGGTTTACCATTGCTTTCTCAATTAGGTTCTGTTGCCTATTTCTAAACTTCAATCTTGATTTGGCAAGAAATAGGGGTAAGGCATGACCTTACCCCTAAAGAATTTAGATGGTTGAAGTAATTTACCCGCTAATAGCTAAAAGCTGATAGCTGATAGCTATTAAATCTTAATCAACCCTTTCCATTGCTTTTTCCATTGCCATTGCCCTTTCCATTGCCATTGCCATTACTTGCGGATGTAGCTGAGATTACACTATCTACTAATTTGTTGGGAACTTCTTGCAGACGATCGTATTGCCACTGGAAGAAGCCTACACCTAAAGTAAGCGATCGCAATTCAATAATAAAGTTGTGCATCTCTGCTTGAGGGAGATATGCCGAAACATTATCCCATCCTTTCCAACCAGAAACAGCCTCGTAGCCAAGAATTTGTCCTCGGCGACCTGTTACTAATTGTAATACTTTAGAAGTAAAATCACTAGGAGCAGATACTGTAATGGAAAGAATTGGTTCTAACAGAGTTGGTTGGCACTTAGGCATACCTTCTGTCATAGCAATACGGGCAGCTTGTTTAAAAGCTTGTTCAGAACTATCTACAGAATGATGAGAACCATCTTTGAGAGTTACATCTACATCGACTACAGGAAAACCTAAAGGACCATGATGTAAATATTCTCTTACTCCCATCTCTACCCCAGGAATATACTGTTTTGGTACAACACCACCGACAATAGTTTCATGGAATTGAAAACCTTCTCCCCGCGATAGCGGTTTAATTTCCAGATAAACATCCCCAAATGCCCCATGTCCGCCACTTTGATGTTTATAGCGACCATGAGAAGTAAAAGTCTGACGAATAGTTTCTTTATAAGGTACTTGGGGTAAATGAGTATTCATGGGCAAGTTATACTTGCGACGAAGACGATCGAGTGCTACTTGCAGATGAATTTCTCCTTGTCCCCAAAGAATAACTTCGTGGGTATCGCCGTGTTGTTGCCAATGTAGAGAGGGGTCTTCTTCGAGTAATTTAGTTAGGGCACTGCTTAATTTAACTTCATCTTGCCGATTTTCTGGAGCGATCGCCAAAGCATAGACAGGAGCTATTTTGTCTGCTTTGGGTAATTCGTTAGCCTTCGCTGTGGCACTAGTTATAGTATCTCCAGTTTGCACTCCTTCCATTCTGCCCAGGGCAACAATTTCACCTACCGAAGCACTAGTAAGCGGTTCTTGTTGTTGACCCATTAAACGATAAATACCTCCCACACGTATGCCATTTAAAACCATGCCATCAGTGAGTTTTCCCTGCCATACCCTAGCTAGAGATAGCCGTCCGCCTTGGGGAGTAAAATAGGTTTTTAATACTTGTACTAGAGTATCACCATCAACATCTACATTTAATCCGCGACGTTCAGCAGTAATATTGGGGGCTGGAGCTTCTTTGATTAGAGCATCAACCAGAGGACGTACTCCGTAATCTTGTTCTGCCATACCAAAGAATACAGGAACAATTAGATCCGCACTAAGCTCTTGCTTTAAATCTTTGAGTATTTCTTCTTGGGGGGGTTCTATTTCTTCTATCAGTTCTTCTAAGAGATGATCGTCAAAGTCAGCTAGAGTTTCTAACATTTCTGTCCGTGCAGACTGTTCTTCTTCAGCCAAACTCTGAGGCAAAGGAACTGGATCGGCTGGACTTCCTTGGTGATATTGATAGGCTTGTTCGCTAATTAAATCAATATAGCCAATACAATCATATTTCTGGCGAATGGGATATTGTTGAGGAACTAAAGGACGACTAGAAACTTCTTTGAGAGCATGGAGAATATCCATATAGCTGTCTTGAGCGCGATCCATCTTATTAATAAAGACTAGATGGGGAATTTCCCAATCATCCAAAAATTTAAATAAAGGAGCAAGAGTAAGAACGCGAGAGATTACTGGCTCACAAACTACTATTGCTGCACCTGCCCCAACTAGAGCATTATAAGTTTCTTGGGCAAATTCAATTGAACCAGGACAATCTAGAAAAGTAAGTTGAATATCCTGGTAGTTAGTACTAGCAACAGAAACCTCCACACTCATAGATCGATCGCGAGCTTCTGCTGAACTATCCCCAACAGTATTACCGTTTTTGATATTTCCTTTACGAGTAATTGCCCCAGTCACAGAAAGTAAACTTTCTAGTAGTGTAGTTTTACCACTGGAATAAGGACCAACAATTGCCACATTACGGGTGTTTTCTACTTTATTGTTACTCATAAAACTTGACCCCCAAGTATTCATTGTGTTAACGCAGGGACACTAAGGTCATCTCCAACTAAATCAAGGCAGAATTAATAGTTAGTGTCTGCAAAATCTAAAGTAAAGTTAAGCACAAATTAATGGCTTACAAATTTGAGGTTAACTCTTTCTAGGCACTTATATACAAAACTTGCAATTTCTTGTAAAAGAAGCTCACTATTTAGTTAAGTTAAATTAATCAATATTAATCAGTAATAATACAAATCAAGAAAAGCAAATTTTAATCGTTTCAGGTCAAATTATCTTTCTTAAATTCTTATTGTCAGCGATCGCTAGCTATAAGTCAGAAGTCATACCATTTCTCGAAAATAGCTAGATAGATCGTTAAATGGTTAAAGGTTAAAGGTTAAAGGTTAAAGGGAAAAGGCTTATTTTGACAAAGCTTTAACCTTTCCCCCTTTCCCTTTTCCCAACTCTACTAAGTCTCTCATTACTTTTAAGAATTGGTATCACTACTCA
>JASJDI010000274.1 GCA_030065155.1 Xenococcaceae cyanobacterium MO_188.B29 | reverse complement strand
GAAAAAACCTGGAGTTTGCTATTAATTTTAGGCGGTACTCCTAATAGCATTCCTCCCTATGGAGTTAAATTAAGAATAAGCGATCGCTACAGTATTTTACAAGAGCAAGAATTAACCTCAGACTTAGGTGTTGCTTATCTTTGTACTAAATTAGAAGCAAATACATCAGAAAAATTATTAGTAACTATTATCCCTCCTAATAGTAATACAGAAATCTCTCGATTATTTGAATTTATTTTTTAATTTTTATAAGAAATGAATCAGCTTAAACTAATAATTAAAAAAATCAATCACGTTTGTGATTTTGAATTATCTTGGTCAGGTAAAAATACTTTGATATCTCAATTAGAGTATCCTCAATCTCTAATTGATTTGTATCAAAAATGGTGTAACGCTTATTTTAATTACTATAAAAGTTTAAGAGCCGTAGCTCAAACAATAATAATTGCTCAATCTCCTAAGGATTACCATCGATTAATAAGAGATACTCATTACCAACTAATAGATGAATTTCAACGTTGGCTGTTAAGCCCAGAGCTAGCATATATCAGAAAAAGAATTGTTATTATTATTAATAATAATCCTCAAGAAAATATCGATTTATTAATTGCTTGTTATCCAAATGAACTAACTCGCTTACCTTGGGAAACTTGGGATATTGGTTCAGATCTAGGTGCTAAAAATAAAGTACGTATTGCCAGAACTACTATTAATAATGATGATTTACCTAGAGATGATTCGAGTAGAAAAAGTTTATTCTCTTTATGCAAGCCTCGTATTCTAACAATTATAGGCAATGATTCTGATTTAGATTTTTCTAAAGATATAAAAATAGTAAAATCCTTGTCTAAGTTAGCAGAAATTGATTTTATAGGTAATAATCCAGAGCAAAAAGACTCTGATTTAAAAGAACAAGTTTTTGACAAAATTACTTCTCCCGACGGTTGGGATATTTTATTTTTTATTGGTCATAGTAATGAAGCTAATTGGGGTGGTGAATTTCACTTAAATTCGCGTCTTTCTTTAAAAATTAAAGATATCAAAGAATCCCTCGCTCAAGCAACTAAAAACGGACTACAATTAGCATTCTTTAATTCTTGTAGTGGGATAGATCTAGCTGAATCTCTGATTGAATTAGGGTTGGGTCAGGTTATTGTCATGAGAGAACCTGTAAACAATACTGTTGCTTCTCAATTCTTAGCAAGATTTATTAATAGTTTGTCTGAATATAAAGATGTGCAAGAAGCTTTGATAGATTCTTATGGCTTTTTTAAGCAAGAAAATATTCAGCAAAAATATCCTAGTGCCTATTTACTTCCTTCTCTTTATCTTTATCCTCAATCCAATTTATTTCGGTTTCGCAACTGGAAAGAAAAAATCAAAGTCTTACTCCCTGACAAGCAAATTGTTAAGTATTTATTTTTATTTCTATTGTTAAGCTTGTTGCCACCAGTACAAGATTTATTATTAGAAACTAGACTGGCTGCTCAAGTTTTATATCGTCAAGCAACCAGACAAATCGATCGAACCCAAAAACCTCCTACTCTACTAATTCAAATTGATGAAGAATCTTTTACTAAAGCTAATTTACCGTGGAGTGCCAGGACAGAGATCGATCGAACATATCTAGCACAAATAATTGAGAATCTAAATCAAAAAATAACCACGCCTAGAATAATAGGTATTGACTACAAACTCTGGGAACCAAAACCGAAAGAAGATAATATAATCAAGCAGGTGATTCAAGCAGGAAAACAAAAAGATAATCAGTTTGTTTTTGCAGCTTCTACTCAAGAAAAGAAAACGATCATTCCTGAAATAGCTAGTCCCCAAACAAGCTTACAAGGAGATATTTATTTTTATCCTGGCTATTTAGAACTATTAGAAAAACATCATAATTATCAAGATATTTTTCCTTTCGGTTACTTACTAGCTTTAGTTAGTTCTCAACAGCAGTCAAATAGTTCTAATTTATCTCAAACTACAACTTTTCTTGAAAAATTACGCCTTAATTCTCTTGCTTCTTTTTCTCAAAACTTTGCTCAAATATGGTTTCATCCCATTATTGACTTCTCCATTCCCCCAGAACAAATCTATACTCCTCTTCCTGCTTGGTGCTTGTTAGAAGAAGATCCTAATTCTGTTTGTGAAGGGCTGTCCCCCGAATCGAATTCGGGACGGACGGCTGAAATGCCCGAATCGCGTTCGGGCATCGCGTCCTCGGCTTGTACGCCCTGTCAACCTTTAAATAATCTAGAGCAGCAAATAATAATTATTGCAGCAGGAGGATACGAAGAAGCAGATGATAACTTTCCTTTACCTCTAGCATTACAGCATAGTCAACCACAACCCAGCAAGTATCTTACAGGCGGAGAAATTCATGCTTATATGGTGCATCATTTTCTCGATCGTCACATAGTCATCCCTCTGCCAGATATTCTAGTGATACTCCTTACTGCCATAATATCTCAGGGAATCATTTTAAATATTCGTCCTAGTCAACGACAAAAATGGATTCTCATCTTACTAGCTACTAACATTGCTTATGTTGTTATTAGCTTGCAGCTATACATATCTATAAAATTACTCGTCCCTTTCTTATTTCCTTCCGTATTATTATGGACTTATATAGGTATCTCAACGGAAAGCAAATCATGAGCAAGCTGAAGCACTCTCATAAGTTCGCATTAACTATAATTGGGGGACTATTAGTCTTATCTGGAACGATATTACCTTTAGATGCAGCTAATATTTCTAATAAGAGCAAATCTTTCTCTTTAGTAAACAGTTCAAACTATAGTAACTATATCGCCTTATCTTGGAATGGAATTTGGGAACGGATAAGGAGAAAGAGAGTAGCTGGAGGTTCACGGAGTGATAATTTATGTTTAGTTTCACCTAGTCTATTAATAGATAGAGACTCTCGAGCAAACAGTATTGAATCAATTTGGCATCCAAACCCTCTGTTTATTTGGCAATCAAACAAATTAGAAGCAGTAAGTCTGAGAGATGGAAATGGTGTTTATTGGCAACAAGAGGTAGAAGCTACACAAACCAGTCTTTTCTACAATGGTAAACCCTTACAACCAGGAATGACTTATACATTAGTAGTTTTTAATCCTTACGAAACAGAAATTCAAAACATACAATTAGTAACTCCAGATAAACATCAAAAAATTGCAGCAGACTTAGCCAAAATTGAAAACCAGCTTAAATCAAAAGGTGCAAACACAGAAGAAATTGCTTTAAAAAAAGCTGATTATTTCGCTGAGCTACAAATGTGGTCAGATGTACTTTGGCAACTTTATTCTATTCCCCATCCTTCTGATGAACTTAAAGCAACCTTAGAACAATTAAAATCTCATGATTTTTGTAGATAAAGTAGTTAGAGACAAGGCATGCCTTGTCTGTACTAGTTGTTAGTTATTATTTTCTCTCAACCAACATTAATGAGACTGATATAAGATTTGATTTCTGATGAGTAGAATTAAACGCCGTCATTTTTTACAATTAGCAGGTTCGACTCTAGCTACTCTAGGTTGGAGTCAAGGGAATTTATGGAATACTAGTAACAATTACGGTAAAGTTTTAGCGCAAAGCACTTCTCGCAAATTAGCTCTACTCATCGGCATTAATCAATACGATCGCAATTCTAGCGGTTGGATACCTCTTAGAGGTTGTGTAACGGATATACAATTACAAAGAGAGTTGCTAATTAACTGCTTTGGTTTTCAGAGTCAGGATATTCTTACTTTAAGCGATCGCGCAGCTACCCGCCAAAATATTTTAACTGCTTTTGAAGAACATCTCATTAAACAAGCCAAACCAGGAGATGTAGTAGTATTTCATTTTTCAGGACATGGTTCTCGCGTTCAAGATAAGGATAGTCAAGATGGATTCAATGGCACGATAGTACCCATTGATAGTCCCAACAACGACCACAGTCAAGTAAAAGATATTATGGGGCAAACCCTATTTTTACTTACTAGTGCCTTAAAAACGGAAAATGTCACTATGGTTTTAGACTGCTGCTATTCTGGGGGAACTACCAGAGGAAATTTAAGGGTACGTTCTCGCTCTAGTGATGGAAACTCACAAATAGTTGCAGCAGAAAAAGAATATCAACAACAATGGTTATCTAAACTTAATTTTTCTCCTCAAGAATTTAGGCAACGTCGTCAACAAGGTATTGCGAAGGGTGTTGCCATCACTTCGGCACAAAAAAACCAATTAGCTGTTGATGTTTCCTTTGATGGTTTTGCTGCGGGAGCATTTACTTATGCTATGACACAATATCTTTGGCAACAAATAAAAAATCCTCCTCTCGATATTACTATTGCTAACACAGAACAAGCGATCGAGCTTATTGCTCCTAGTAGTTTACAAGAACCAAGTTATGAGGTTTCTCCTGATGCAGATTATCCTCCTGAATCTGTTTATTTTCTGGATAAACAAACCCCTCCAGCAGAAGCAGTCATTACTGAAGTTGACAGCAACTCAGTTCAAGTATGGCTTGGGGGAATAGATGCTCAAAGTGTAGTTGCTTTTAATCGTGGCTCAACTTTATCAGTCATCGATCCTCAACAAAATCAATTAGCAACAGTAGAATTAGATGCTCGTGAAGGATTAATCGGTTACGGTAAATTAGTAACGGAAAAACCAGATTTATCTAGAGGTAGCTTACTACAAGAAAAAATTCGCAGTATTCCTGCCGAGCTAAAATTGAAAATAGGGTTAGATGATTCTGCCATAAATTACTTAAGAGAGATACAACAAGTCTTAGCTCCTATTAACCGTGTCGAAGTATTACCTCTACAACAAGGAGAAGTAGATTATATTTTTGGTCGTTTTACTTCGGAAATGGCTGAATTTACAACTGCTACACCACCACCTCTTAATAGTTGGGGACTATTCTATCCTGACTTAACTTTTCTGACTGGTTCGTTTCATACTAGCGATGAAAACATCATATCTGCGATCGAACGCTTACACAATAAATTCCAGTCTTTGCTCGCTATTAAATTAATTAGATTAACTCTCAATCCTCACTCCTCACACTTAAAAGTTAGTGCAACTCTAAGCAATCGGCATAATCCTCAACAAACACTAGGGGAAGCTGTAACTACCAGAAGTAATTTTCAATACCGTAGCGCATCTTTATCAGGAATAGAGCGAATTCCTCTAGGTATTTCTCTCCAATTCTCGATCGTCAATCAAGAAGAGTTTCCAATCTATGTTACTATCATCGCGATCGATTCTGAAGGAACAATAGTGGTGGTTTTTCCTAATCACTGGACAAATTTAGCCCAACAAATCTCAATCCCTCCCCAAACCACGCGGAAAATCCCCGATAATGATAACTCTGAATTTGAACTATACAGTTCAGAACCTCTAGGAATGACAGAAGTATTAATAATCTCCAGTACTAAACCATTAAAAAGTTCTTTGCTGAAATTAGAACAACTAGCTCGACAAGCTCAAGTATCTCGCGGTGCCATGACTCTAAGCCAACCCACAGAAATCATCGAAGATATGATTCTCGACTTCGATAGTAGGACTCGCAATCCAGAAATTAGTACTCAGAAAAAAAGCAACTATTTGATCGATACTACGCAACTAGCTATTTTGTCTATTCCTTTAATGATTTACTAGATCAATTCTCTAATTCAAACTTGATATGCTATTAGTGCATCTTCTCAGACTTTCTTCCATTACTGCTGTAGTTTGTCCAGAAACACTAAACAATAAAGCCTCTCGATAAACTCGTCCTGCGGAATTATGTTGATAGTTAGCTGCACCACTAGTAGCAATTACTGCTGCATGAGTGCAACGTCCCGCTAGCTGAATTGCCCATCCTCGTAATTGGAGCTTTTCTTGATAAGGACAATTAGTAATCGCAGCAAACATAGCTTGACGACAATCATCTAATTCTTGTTGTAGTAATTGATAAGATTCTTGTAAAAATATAAGTTGTTTTTTCTGATAAGTAGTTTGTAAAATGTCTAGTCCTGCTTGAGCGCATCCTAAAGCATAAAAGCCATGATGAAGTACGTTTTTTTTACTTTTTTCGTGAATCGAACCTACTGGATTAATAGCAACTACTTGATTATTAGCCAAAAACCACTGTTTGATTTCTGCACTTACCGTATTGGTAGAGTTCATAGCTATTAATTCTAGAGGAGAACTAAAAGTAATACTTCCTGCTTGTGTTTGTGGCTTTAAAGGTAAGATACCGTAAATTTCTCTACCATCAGGTAAGGTTGCGCCAATAATAAAATCAGCAAAAAAACCAAAACCAGTTATCCAAGGAACTTTTCCTTCTAGAGAATATCCTCCTTCTACTTGTCGAGCTTTCATGAGCGGATTACCAAGACGACGTAGTTGGGAAAAACCTACCCCTACTAGTATTTTTCCTGTACTCATATGAGGTAGATAACGATGTTTCAGTTCTTGATTATGACTAGCTGCCAGCATTGAACCAGCACTTTGATGTTGAGTTTGGAGAAAGGCTAAAGCACCAGAATATCTAGCCATCAGCATTTGGAAATGATGATAATCTATTTCTGTAAAACCAGCACCTCCAAAACTTTTAGCTACTTTCAAAGCAAGAAGAGATTGAGCACCCATTCCTAAAAGTGCTTGTTTGAGATCGTCTGGATTTTTATCTATTTGTGTTGCTTGAGGTGCTACTTTTTCTTGTAAATAATCTTCGGCAATTTTGAGTATTTTTTTTGTTTCTTTTTGTGCTGATTCTCTTTCTAATTGCATTATAATTTGGTAATCAACTTTATTTAGTTTAATAGCGGGATTATATTGCTGTAAAATTTATCAACTCAGTCTTTCCATAGACAACAATGATGCAACAAAAAGATGGGAAGGTTATAATCCGTTTGGCGCAACCACAAGATGCGGACAATATCGTTAAACTACAGCTAGATTCTATCAAAACTTTATCGGCTAAAGATTATAGCCCTTCTCAACTACAAGCTTTATTGGATAGTAAAAGTTGCCCAAGACCCTGGGACGAAACTATTTTGGTAGCAGAGATCGATCGTCAAATCGCTGGTTTTGCCTCACTTTTAAAAGGTTTAAATGTGATAGGAGCAGTGTTTGTTCATCCTAACTTTGTTCGTCGAGGTATAGGAACTAAGCTGCTTAAGTCAGTAGAGCAAAAAGCAATCCGCAATAAAATTAAAATTTTATGGGTTTGTTCATCTTTAAATGCTCATGGTTTTTATCTGGCAAATGGGTATAAAACCATTCAAAAAGTTAATATTCGTCATGATTTTTTAGTTCCTGTCCCTTGTATTCAAATGAAAAAAAGCTTGGCAGATTCAATTTGTAAAGAGCAAAAGATAGAATTATTATATAAGTTATTTACTGGGTTTGTCGTAATTATTTTGTTGATCTGTATATTCTTCTAGTCAATTAGCTCTTAGCGATCGACCTTCCTGCTAACCACCCAGTTGTCCAAGCACTTTGAAAATTAAATCCCCCCGTTACACCATCAATATCTAAGATTTCTCCAGCAAAATAGACCCCAGGACATATTTTACTTGCCATACTTTTAAAATCGATTTCTTTAAGACTTACTCCACCACAAGTTACAAATTCTTCTTTAAATATTCCTTTTCCTGTAATTTTATATTGTCCTTTGATTAACTCTCGAACTAGTTTATTTAATTCTTTTTTACTTAATTCTGCCCAGGTTTTTTGCTGAGAAATACCAACAAATTTAAGCCAACTCTGCCATAATCTTTTCGGTAATGGCAGAGGGCAATAACTATATATTTGCTTGCGCTGATTTGCTAATTTTATTTCGAGCAAAAATTGCTTTAAGGTTTCTTGATTGTACTGTGGTAGCCAATTTACTTCTAAAAAAAGATGATAATTATTGTCATATAATACTCTTGCTCCCCAAGCTGATAACTTGAGAATGGCAGGACCACTAAATCCCCAATGAGTAATTAATAAAGCTCCTGTTTGCGCTAATTTTTCTTTACCAGTACCCAACAAACGAATATGAACATTATCTACGCTAATTCCTGCCAAATTTTGCAACCGAGTATCCTTAATATTAAAAGTAAATAGGGAAGGTACAGGTGGTTCAATGGTATGTCCTAGATTTTTCGCCCAACGATAGCCTAAAGGATTACTCCCCGTAGCAATTAAAACTCGATCGCACTGCAAAATTTCTCCATTTTTTAACTCAATTTGGAAACCTCTCCCCCGACTCCTCAACCTCTCCCCCAGCCCCTCTCCTACGAGGAGAGGGGAGCAAGACGAGGAGAGGGGAGCAAGTCTTTTAACTACAACTCCAGTACGCAATCTTACCCCTGCTTTTTCTGCTGCTGTCATCAAACAGTGGATAATCGTACCTGAATCGTCGGTAATAGGAAACATTCTGCCATCAGCTTCTGTTTTTAACTTTACTCCGCGAGAGTTAAACCAAGCTACGGTGTCTTGGGGCTGAAAGCGCGTAAAAGCTCCTCGTAAGGCTTTACCACCTCTAGGGTAATACTGGATTAATTGAGCAGGATCGAAACAATGATGAGTAACATTACACCTACCACCACCAGAAATACGTACTTTGGCTAAGGGTTTACGGGCTGCTTCTAGGATAGTAACATCAACAGAAGTATAACCCAGAGAATTAGCGTTTTCCTGAAGGGCGATCGCGCCAAAAAATCCCGCTGCCCCGCCACCAATAACAATTACTTTTAGAGAATTATTACTCAAGGAATTTTCAGAGGATATCTGCTCTTTTAATAATAAGCTTTTGAGTAAAAGAGTTACAGCAGTCACAAGATTTCAGAATCTTCATTTTTTTAAACTCCTGAACTCCTGAACTCCTGAACTCCTGAATTCTTCTTAAATATTACTCTGCTTCAAAATCCTCTTTTTCTGCACCACAAACAGGACAAACCCAATCTTCGGGCAAATCTTCAAAAGCAGTACCAGGTTCAATCCCATTATCCGGATCGTTAAACTAAGCCACCTCGTCACCGAGGCGACTCGTCTTCAGAACGCATCATGAAAATTTCTCTTCAATGCGCTCCTCTGTAATCAGGCTCTTTATGAGTACCATGACCAGT
>JASJDI010000273.1 GCA_030065155.1 Xenococcaceae cyanobacterium MO_188.B29 | reverse complement strand
CGACCAATGCCCAAACGCTCGATTAAGCCTACACTGATCTGCGTAATTCTTTCTTCCGAGTTCTCAAAAACAATCAGACGATTTGGCCCGCTACTAACAACTTCTTCAATTGATAATTCATAAGTACTAATTAGTTGATCGGGAATTTGAGGAATACCCAAAGAAGCGATAATTAATGAATCAATTTTGCCATCGTTTACATTAAACTGAAAGTCTCTAACTCTGCCTAAAGGCTCTCCAGCTTCGGTAATAACCTCACAGTTAATTAATTGACTGTAAAGTTCAATGTCGATATCTTCAATTACGTTTTCGTCTTCTACCAAGATCACATCTCCAGTCTGACGAATACTGTCTAGATACATATATTTTGGTATTCCAGAAACAGAGAGGATATTGTCTCTTAAACCCAATGCTACTACTTCTCTGCGATCTACATCGACTAATACTTCTTTGACTACTCCCAATTTTTTACCACTGTTGCGAGCAATCACATCAGTATTAATAAATTCAGCACGTAAACGTATGTTTTCGGTTGTCATTTTGTTGTTCAGTTTAGGTAAAGCGTAAGCTTGCTCAAATTATAATAATTAATAAAAATTTGCTTTTTATTGTGACTACTAAGTCTTTTCTTTTTACAGATAATAACCCATGGATTGTCACTCATCTCCTGGAATCATTCTAACTAATACCTGAGCATTTGCTATATTTGATCTTTAATATGATATTCTAACATTTTCAGTTTTTCTTTTAAAAAAGAAGAAATGCACAAGGAAATAAGCAATAAGAAGTGTGATTGTTATTCATGTTCTCTAGATGGGTATATTAAAACTGTATCGGTCTAAGTTAGTCTTTGGAATATATGACTCATCTGTCCTCATCCACAACAGATAAGGAGAAGCAGCCACCTCTTGTCTTAGAAGAATTAGAATGGTTATTAGAAGAAGAATGTGATGGTTGCCTCCAAGTAGTCAGTAATTCAGTTATTTACTTTATTTATGTAGCTCAAGGCAAATTATTTTATGCTACTAACTCTTTAGCTCCGTTTGAGAGATTAGAACGTCATTTACGTCGCTTAAGTAATCAAAATAGTCAACTAACTAATGAAGTAATTAAGCAGGGGCGTTTAAAGTTCAGGAATGATTTAGAACAATATGCCCAAATTCCTTCAGATTATCAGAGTGTTATTTGGTTATTAGAAGCGCAATACATAAGCCAACAAGAAGCAGTAACTCTAATTAGAAGACTTACTAGAGAAGTATTTGAATCCTTATTAAATTTAACTGATATAGCTAACAAAAAATTTATCCAAAGAGAAAATTATGATTTAATAATACTTCTGAAATTAGACCCAACTGTTTTTTTGGGGCAATGCCAAAAACGAATACAAACTTGGATATTATCTACTCCAGAAATATCTTCTGCTTATCAACGTCTATATCTAGCCACACAAGTTACCAATAATCTAGCTAATTTAAATTCAGAACAAAACGAAACTATCTGTAAATTATTAAAAGGATTAAATTTTCGCCAAATTAGTGCCTTAATTGACAAAGATGAGTTAATTGTTGCCAAACTTTTGTACCCATCAATAGTTGATAAAACTATAATTCTTGGTCCTCCTAAATCGCCTTTCGATCAACTGCCACTGATACCAGTTGATAATTCTGGTGACAAAATTAAAGACTGGGAGATTGAAGAAAGCAAAATTTATTCTTATTGTGAGAAACCCACAGATTCTTTAGAAAAAAAATGGACAATAGCCTGTGTAGATCATCAGTTAGATACTCAGCAGCAACTAACTACCTTTTTAGAAAACACAGAGTTATTTTCTTTGATCATTATTCAAAAGTCTTTGAATGCTTTTGTTGAATTACTAGAAATTAACCCACAATTAATTTTTTTAAATATTGATTTACCTGATATTAATGGCTATGAACTATGTAGTCTGCTCAGAAGTCATCAAGAATTTAAAACTATTCCCATTATTATGTTGTCAAACCATCAGAGTTTAATTAATTTAACTAAGTCTAAACTGATGGGTGCAACCAATTATCTTGTCAAACCATTTACTAGATCAGAGCTATTTAATATAGTTTATAGATATTTAACCTAAACTATCTTTTTGATTTAAATCAATTATTTTTAGATACATTAGTTAAGACTTTAGGTAAAGACGATCGATCTAGAATGGGATAGTTATTTTCTTTGATTAATTGTTCCAGTTTTTTAATTCTTTGCTGGGAAGCGGGATGGCTAGAAAAGAAAGAAAGGCTATTATTTTCTTCTTGACTTAATCTGGTAAAAAAGTCCGTGGCGCCAGCTACATGCCCATAGGTTTTATTTAATAAAGTCAAACCAAAAGCATCAGCTTGTTTTTCTTGAGATTGAGAATATTGAGCATTGGCTATGGCTTCTATAGAATTACCTACTGGTATTTGAAAAATCCCTAAATCTCCCAGAAAAAAGCCCAGAGAAACTCTAATTAGTAAAGCATTTCCTAAACCTCTTAAATGATCTCGATGGGCAAAATGTCCTAATTCATGTCCCAAAACCATCATTAATTCGTTTTCTGATTTTACTTTTTCTATTAGTCCTTGATAGATAACAATTTTATCTCCTGGAAGAGCAAGAGCATTTACTGTTGATTCAGGAATATATAATACTTGATAATCTCTCTGAGAATGTTGTGGTGATGGTAAATTAGCTTCTAAGCGATCGAGTAACTGATTTAAGGTATTTTGCTGAGGAGATGGTTTTGCCTGCTGTTCATAAGTAGGAACAATTACTGTACCTAATTGCTGTTCTACTTCTAGAGGAATTATCATGATAATACCATTTAATAATAATTTAAACAGCCAGAAAAAAACTGCGATCGCGCCCAGAAACATGCCAATGACAAGTAGAAACTGACGATTACTTGGTGGGGCATTTTTGGGGTTAGAGGGGGAATGATAAGACATTAGAGGCTGATAGCTTACAATGTGCGACTTGATTTAAAGCTTTGAGCTACTTTATCCTAGCTGAAAGCTTGAGACTAATAGCTTATTTTCTTTCTTGAAAGCGAGCGCCCGCTAAAAAAATAATTTTAACAACTGCTAAAATCTCACTACAATTACTCACAAGAGCTATTTGGTGAGAGGAGAAGTAATGGCAATTCAACTACAACAAGCTTTAACTGTTGGTAAATACCTAGTTACTCAACGTCTAATGGGGCGAAAACGTTTTCCCCTTGTCTTGATGTTAGAACCTTTATTCCGTTGTAATCTGGCGTGTTCTGGCTGTGGCAAGATTCAGCACCCCACAGAAATTTTAAAACAAAACCTGACTCCAGAAGAATGTTTTGCAGCAGTAGAAGAATGTGGTGCGCCTGTGGTGTCTATTCCAGGGGGCGAACCTTTATTGCATCCGCAAATCGATGAAATTGTTGAGGGTTTAGTCGCCAGGAAAAAATTTGTTTACCTTTGTACCAATGGTTTATTGCTAGAGAAAAGTTTAGATAAATTTGAACCTTCCCCCTATCTGACTTTTAGTGTGCATTTAGATGGTTTAAGAGAACAACACGACAAATGTGTCGATCGTCAGGGTGTATTTGATAAAGCAGTAGCTGCTATTAAGGCTGCTAAACAGAGAGGCTTTCGGGTGACTACTAATACAACTGTATTTGACGGAGCCGATCCTCAAGAGATGCAAAAATTCTTTGATTTCTTAGAAAGTCTTAACCTCGATGGCATGATGATCTCTCCTGGTTATAGTTATGAATGGGCTCCAGATCAAGACAGTTTCTTAAAAAGGGAACAAACAAAAGCTTTATTCAAAGAAATCCTTTCTCCTTGGAAATCAGGGCAGAAAAACTGGAATTTTAACCATAACCCCTTATTTTTAGAGTTTTTGATCGGAGAGCAAGACTTTGATTGTACTCCTTGGGGCAGTCCTAGTTATAGTGTTTTAGGTTGGCAAAAACCTTGTTATCTTCTCAATGAAGGTTATTATTCCAGCTACCAAGAATTACTAGATAAAACTGACTGGAGTCAATATGGTAAAGCTAGTGGCAATCCTAAATGTGCTGACTGTATGGTACATTGTGGTTATGAGCCTACTGCAGCAACCGAAGCAATGCAACCAGAAAATATGGGTAAAGCGATCGCTAGTTTATTTGGATAGATAGAGAATCATATCAACAATTTCTGCCAATAATCAGAATAAAGATAAGCTTATTCCTACTCCAAGAAATAAAGCATATAATCTTGATAGGATTATTAAAAGGTAAGAAAAGATGACTAATAACAGACATCTTACTTTACTCAAACATGATGTTAAAGCATGGAATTATTGGCGACAAGAAAATAGCGCAATCGAGTTGGATTTCAGTGAAGCAAATCTGAGTAATTTAAATTTAAGTGGTGTCAATCTAAGCAGAGTAAATTTAAGTAGAGTAGATTTAAGTGGAACTAATCTTAAGTGTGCCGATCTCAAGGAAGCTAATCTTCATAAAGCTTGTTTAGCTAATGCCAATCTTAGCGGTTCAGATTTGAGTGGAGTTGAACTAACAGAAGCTAATTTAACTAGAGCAGATATTAGTTATGCTAATCTAGAAAATGCTAATCTAACTAACGTAAACGCATTAGTAACTAACTTTAAAAATTCCATTTTGACGGGAGCTTGTTTAGAAAACTGGCAGATTGATAGTAATACTAATTTAGAATCATTAGTTTGCGATTATTTTTATGGAAAACAGCAAAAACAGCTACGTTATCCCCAAAATGAATACCAAAACTTTGCACCAGGAGAATATTATAGGTTTATTAGGAATAATTTTAATGCTCTAGATGCCATCGTTGCTTCTAATAATAATTTAAAAGAAAATAATCAGCAAATATTAGCTCAAAATAATAATATACTTGAACCTGGTGAAGACAACTGGCGAGAAGAAGCAGAAAATTTAGAGGAAAACTTGATTGATGCTAATAATTCTGCTCCTGAGAAAAAAAACCAAAGTAAGTCAATTATTCATGTATCTCTAGCTCTAGCATTTGGAATAATAGTAGTAGGTATTTCTCTAGGGCAATTATTTAACAAAACATCTACTTCTTCTGATAGCTTCATCACCTGCGATCCGAGCTTATTAAGACAAGCCAAAGATGCTATTTTTATTCGCGATGAAGAAAAATTAAAAAATTTAATGAAACAATTAAAAGAATTTAATAGCCCTTTAGGTGGTTTTGCTGATGAACAATGTCGGCAAACTTTATATGACCTTAAATACACCTATGCAATCGAGATCAAAGCTACTAAAGAGAATAATTTAATGGGAGCAGTAGAAATACTTTGTGAGTTGCCCGAACAATATTATCAACAGAGCAACTATAGACCTTGGTTTACCCGTTGGATTAACACTTATTCCAACACAAATTTTCCTCAACAGCTAGAAGAATATGTAGAAAATAATGGTTGTCCAGCAGCGACTTATCTCAATCCAAAGCAACTATAAATCAATCATTTTATAGCTGAAAAAAACCATCACTTCCCTTTTGTTCGTCATTAGGGGATACCCTAATCCCTTTTCTGCCTATCTCAATATACTTTAGTATTGTAAATTGCCACTTACGCTTATCAGGGGATAAATCTTTATTAACAAAATTTAAATTAATTATTTCTGAAATGTCAACATTCTTATCTGTAGGAAAATATTGCTGAGGGGAAAGATGATCGAGGTAATAATTGGGATTGAGATGATACAGTACTATACCAATTAAAATCCAGATAATCCAACTGAAAACCCCAATAAAAGTGCAAATTATTAGCCAGCCGATAAACTGATTAAAAGTTTGGTGAATCCAGTGATATTGATAAGAAAATTCTGGAGAAGAAGGACTAGCAAAAATACCTACAGCGATCGTACCCCACAAACCACAAAATAAATGAACGGGAATAGCACCTACGGGATCATCAGTTTTGGTTATTTGCAAGATATATTCACCAATAAGGATGACAATTCCAGCAATAGCACCAATGAGAAAAGCATCTCCAATATCAACGAAAGCTGATGAGGCAGTAATAGCAACTAAACCACCTAAAATCCCATTAATAATCGATAGTAAATTCGGCTTAGCAAATAATCCACTCCAACACAGTACTGCTAATCCACCTGTTGCTGCCGACATCATAGTTGTCACAATGATGTGAGGTACATTTTCTAGTTGTTGTGCCGAACCTCCATTAAATCCAAACCAACCTAACCAAAGAATCATACAGCCCAAAGTCGATAGACTAAGATTATAGTTAGCAAAACTAGAGCCGTTTTTAGAAGTATAGAGTCCTGAACGAGGACCTAATAATCTAGCTCCCACTAAAGCTGCCATGCCCCCTACAGAATGAATTACTGTAGAACCAGCAAAATCATGAAAATTGAAAAAGGGTTTTCTTAGCCAACCATTAATACCCCAAACCCAGTGTCCTGCTAAGGGATATAAAATACCAACAAAAATAAGACTGAAAAAAATAAACGCTATAAATTTAATTCTTTCTGCTACTGCGCCAGAAATTATCGTAGCAGCAGTTCCTGCAAATACTAATTGCCAAAAAAATAAAGCAGCAAAAGAATGGTTTGACCAATTTTGTTGTAGATTAGTAAATTCCCAAGGAAAAGCCAAAGGATTGTCTGGAGTTGGATAGGTTATATGGGTGAAAAAACCCTTTAAAGCAATAAAACCATTGTCGCTATTACTAAACATCAACCCAAAACCGAAAAACCAAAAAGCTAAGGCTGATACGCAAAAAACCAGCAAATTTTTAGCTAAGATATTAACTGCATTATGACGGCGACAAGAGCCAGCCTCTAGCATGGCAAAACCTGCATTCATGAAAAATACCATACCTGCAGAAATTAACATCCACAGATTATTAAGATAAAACTCGGTATTAATACTGTTATTTTGTGCCTTAACTCGATCGAGCAAAATTATCCAAATTGTAGTTGCTAAAGATAAGACATAGAACCAGTATCTCGATGAACAAATTTTAAACATCTAACTTCTATAACTTACAATAATCTATGCTTCCTTCTGATCTATTAATGTATCGCTATAACGGCAATACCTTAATTCCGAAAAAATTAACAATTGACACCAGATCGATCGCTTTAGCTGCCGAGGGAATTAGTTGTTTTGAAGAGAATGTGGGCAAAACCCAGGGAGAATTAAATCAAAAGTTAGCCCAATTAGAAGGCGATAGTCCTGATTACCGCGTTAAAAGAGGACTTGCTCATATATTACGGAATACTTTCTCTACTTTTGAAATCATTAGTCCCCTTGAACCTCAAACTTTACGGCAGAAAGTATTTGCTGAGGCAGCGAAAAAACACACAATTCCCCTTCATCGTAGCCAAAATTTAGAGACTGTTGCCCATCATCTTACTACTGAATTAAATCGCCAAGTATCCCCCGAAGAAGTAGAAAAAGGACTCTATGCTGACTTGCAAGAAAACCGCATCTTAACTCAGTTCGATCCTCCTGTGGATGAAGCCTTAGTTCATCGTTACAATCTTGCTCAGGTTCAAGGTATTTTTTACCGTGCTAGTAATGTTATCATCAATGCCCATCGTAATGATCCAGGAGAATATAAATTACTCTTTCGCTATCTCAAATTATTCCAATTAATGGCATATATTGAAGGAGATGCAGATACAGGGTTTACCATTACCATAGATGGCCCTACTAGTTTATTTAAACCCAGTACTCGTTATGGTTTAGCTTTAGCCAAAATGTTACCAGCATTGTTACACGTTAGTAAGTGGAGTTTACAAGCTAAACTGCAAAATCGCGATCCTTACTCTGGGGGTATAAAGACTGGTAGTTTTAGTCTTAGTAGCGATCGATGTAGCTTGGTTACTCACTATCCTCCTGGGAAACCTTACGATAGTATGTTAGAGGCTTCTTTCGCCAAAAGTTGGGTCAAAACTAAAACCAAATGGCGATTAGAAAGAGAAGTGGATTTAGTCCCTCTTCCTGGTAGTGTCATGATCCCCGATTTCCGCTTGGTTCATCCTGATGGCAGAGATTTTTTACTAGAAATTGTTGGCTACTGGCGACCAGAATATCTCAAAAAAAAGTTTTATCAAGTTCGTAACGCTGATGCAGACAATCTAATTTTAGCTGTATCGGAAAGGCTCAATTTAGAAAAAGCTGGAGTTAAGTTTACTGATTTACCTAATCGAGTAATCTGGTTCAAGAATAAACTATCTCCTAAAGCTGTATTGGAAGTATTGGGGGAGTAGTTAGTAATTAGTAGTTAGTTTCTGAACTTCTGAACTCCTGAACTCCTGAACTCCTGAACTCCTGAACTCCTGACTCCTGATTTCTATTTTCAAGCTAATTCTAAAAGACTCAAGCTGAATACCTGAGCCTTATTTATTTTGATATGAAAGGCAAATACTTAGATCGAGCTAAGAGCTAACAGCTAAGAGCTAATAGCTAAAATAAACTAATAGCTCTTAGAAAAACGATTACTTCGGCGATTATCGCCAGAATTATTGCTATTTTCGCGAGGTTTAGCTTTATTTACTCGCAATACTCTTCCCATCCACTCAGCACCGTCTAAAGTCTCAATGGCAGTTTCTTCTTCGGTTTCGCTTGACATTTCTACGAAGCCAAAACCACGAATCCTTCCTGTTTCCCGATCTAATGGCAAATAAACTCTTTTAACAGTTCCATATTCAGCAAAAACATTAGAGAGGTCTTCTTTACTAACCTCATAGGGTATATTACCCACATAGATTGACATAACTTGTCTCCTAAATCAGCCATAGTTTGAGATAAATAGTGCGGAGACAACCCTGTCAATCTTGTTAATCCTGAAAGCAAAATCCACATCAACATATTTAAACAAATGCTGCACCGACTAAAATCTCTTTTTTTAGTAGACTATCACAGCATTAAGCTAACAAATAATGCCAAGATAGAAGACAATGTTAAAAAATGCAAATTCTCTCAGGAGATTACAACTTAGTTGTTAAAAATTAAAGCAAAAATTTTAGTTAACTAGATAACAAAACACAACTATTACGCTAAGCGGGGGAGGTTTATGACTGCCAATGGAGTTAAACATAGTGAACT
>JASJDI010000272.1 GCA_030065155.1 Xenococcaceae cyanobacterium MO_188.B29 | reverse complement strand
AATTGGCAGCACAACGACAGGAATTTCACCTGTAAGTTACATTAGTTATTCAGATGTCTAGGTTCTGAACGGGTGGTTTTCAATTTTTATAATTGATTAGCACCCAACAAGTCGCACTATTACTCATTACTTATCCTCACAGACTACTTTTTCAGCAAACCCTAAGTAGTAATTTGTATCATTCTTTTTTGTATTTCAGATAAAAAGGCGATCGACCACAGAATAGCTTGCTATGCTCGATCGCCTATTCACAAAAAACTAAGCTTTACTTGAGATTAGTTGTAAGAAATAATTGATAAGACAGCACCTTGAGGGTCAGCAAAGACAGCAAATCTGCCAGTGTCAGGAATATCTGTTGGAGGCACCACAACTTTTGCTCCCATAGATTGAGCTAATTCTATAGTTTTGTCAACATTCTCCACTGTGACATAAACACCCCAATGAGGAGAAGGGGTTTCTTTACTAAGAGCATCACCGGTTGATAATATGCCACCAACTGGATTTTCTCCAGCCTTAATAGTAGTGTAGGTTGTTCCACTATCCATTTCCATTACCCGATCTGTCCAAGTCCAGCCAAAAAGTTGTTGGTAAAAATCTTTAGCTGCACTAATATCACTAGTCATGAGTTCACACCAGCTAAATGCACCCTGTTGTTGAAAAGGATTCATGATATTTCTTGGGGTTAATTACAGTTATCATTGTAGTTCATACTTACTAATAAAATCGCTAATAAATAACTAATCTTAGTCTTCAAACTTATAACCCACACCAACCACAGTTTTCACAAAAGTGGGATTAGCTGCATCAGGTTCTATTTTTTTGCGCAACCGCCTGATATGAGTATCCACTACTCGTTCATCACCAAAAAAATCATTACCCCAAAGCTTGTCAATTAATTGTGTACGACTCCAAACACGGTTAGGATAACTGAGAAAAGTAGCCAAAAGATTAAACTCTAAAGTAGTTAAATCGAGAGTTTCTGAAGATTGAGAATCTAACTGACGGGTAGCAACGTGTTGATCTAAATCGATCGAAAAATGTTTAGTCTGACAAACCTGGTTATTCTGTCTCTCATGACGCAAACTCCGCCTTAATAATGCTCTTACCCTAGCAACTAATTCCCTAGGACTAAAAGGTTTAACTAAATAATCGTCTGCACCAGTAGAAAGTCCAATCACGCGATCGATCTCTTCTCCTCTAGCAGTTAGCATCAAAATATAAGGATCTTTGCTATAAGCTTGCTGACGGACACGATTACAAACTTCCAAGCCATCCAAACCAGGCAGCATGAGATCGAGAATAATTACATCTGGTTGTTTTTGTTGAACTATTGTTAAAGCTTTAAATCCATTATCAGCAGTGCAACAAGAAAAGTTTTCTTTTTCTAAGGTTTGTCGAATCAGTTGAGCAATTTCTGGTTCATCTTCAACAATTAGAACTTCCATAATTCAGTTATTACCTTCTCAGTTATTAGTTTATTATTGATTTCCGCTCCCTAATCATCTAAAAGAAAACATAGGTTTCTGTAAGATTTAATTTTGGTTTTGGGCAAACTAGAGCAGACAGCTATTGATCTATATATAGTTACTTAATATTTATTCAAGAAATTTATCTCCTTGGCTGAATTAAAGCATGAAACTACCATTATTTAAAAGTTTACAATTTCGTTTACCTTTTCTTGTATTACTAGGAGTTATACCTACAACGATCATCGCGATCGCTCTGAGTAGTTCTCATGCTAGTAAGATTATTCGTCAAGAAACTCAAGAAAATTTAGCTCTTGAAGCAAAAGCTCTTAAAGATAACGTCTCTAGATGGACTCAAATGAATGTCCTGGCATTAAAAAACTTGACTCAACAACCAGGCATTCTTAGTAGCGATCCTCAGCAACAAAAACTTATTTTAGAAACAGTTGTTAATACTTATGAATATATTTATTTAGCTCATACTACCGATCTTACAGGTATGAATATAGCTCGTAGTGATGAGAAGGCTGCTAAAAGTTATGGAGATAGATTTTGGTTTAAAGGTGCAAAAGCAGGAAATGAAATCACTTTTCAGACTTTAATTGGGCGTACAAGTAAAAAACCAACTCTTTGTCTGGCTGCACCCATTCAGAAACAAACAACCATAGCAGCCGTAGCTTGTATTTGTAGTGTACTTGAAGAATTAACCCAACAAGTTGGTACTATTAAGTTTGGTAAAACTGGCTATGGTTTCATTGTCGATGAACAAGGTCGTATTTTAGGGCATCCTGATTCAAATCTAACTTCTGGGGATGAATTAACAGATTACAGTAGTTATCCTCCTGTAGCCAATTTATTAGCTGGCAAAGAAGGTTACTTTCTTTTTACAGACGAAGCAGGGATAAAATGGATATCTCACGGAACTCGCCTTGATAATGGTTGGAGCGTTTTTATTTTACAGCAGAAGTCAGAGGCTTTTCTCCAAGAAAGAGAATTCCAAAAATTAGCGGGAATGGTTGCCTTGGCTGCGGTAGGGGCAGTAGGTATTTTAACTTGGCTACTGGCTAACCGTTTGACTCAACCGATTACTGAAATAACAGCAGTAGCAACTAGTTTGGCAGAAGGAAATTTAAATCAAACTGTTAATTTTGAGCGGGAAGATGAGATCGGAATTTTGGCTCAGTCTTTCAACTCGATGGCGAAACAGTTACAAAAGTCTTTTATTAATCTACAAGATCGCACCATCGAACTAGATGAATCACTAAAACAACAAAATCTCTCAGAACAAAAACAAAGACTGGCAAAAGAGAAACTGGAAAGGCAAGTTAGAGAATTAGAAAATAAATTAACTTTTGTTAACAAAGGAGACTTAACTATACAAGCTACTGTGACTGACGACGAAATTGGTAGAGTCGCTTCTTCTTATAACTCTATGGTAGAAAGCTTGAGAAAAATTGTTACTCAAGTAAAAACAGCAACTCAAACAGTAGCAGAAACAACTAATCATAATGAAAATGCGATTCAAAATCTTTCTAGCGGAGCTAATAAGCAAAAAGAAGAAATTACGGCTATTTTAGTTAAAATACAAGCAATGGCTGCTTCAATGCAGACTGTTGCTTTAAATTCTGAACAGGCAGAGACAATCATTAAGCAAGCATCAGCAAAAGTTAAAGCTGGAGATATTGCTATTAATCAAACCGTTGATAAAATTGTTGCTCTCGGACAAACTACTTCAGAAACCAAAGAGCAAGTTAAAAGGTTGGGTAAAGCCTCTCGCAAAATTGCTAAAGCAGTAGAATTGATTCGTAAAATTGCTCTACAAACCAATGTTTTAGCCGTAAATACCTCTATTGAAGCAGCCCGTGCTGGAGAAGAAGGTTTAGGCTTTACGGTAGTAGCTGACGAGGTTCAATCCTTAGCAGCACAATCAGCCCAAACAGCTACAGAAATTGAAAAATTAGTTTTGGAGATGCAAGCAGAAACTAGTAAAGTAATTCAGGTAATGGAGGATAGTAGTAAACAAGTACTAGCTGGCAGTAAACAGGTAGAAGAGACTCGCGTGGCTCTCCAACAAATTACGACTGCCAGTCAACAAATAAATCAGTTAGTCGAAGCTGTAAATAGTATAGCTATGGAACAATCCCAGAATAGTCAAATTGTTAGCGCAACTATTCAAGAAGTAGCTGCGATCGCTCAAGATAATTCTATCTCTGCAAGTAGCGTTTCTGATTCATTTCAAGAATTGCTTATTGTTGCTAAGGATCTACAGGATAGTATTGGTCAGTTTAAAGTAAGTTAATGTTCACTTGAAGAATACTTAAGATAAATAAAAACTTTAATAATGTAATCAGGAAAACCCATTAAACTTTCGTTCATTGATGACCTCCAACCTTTGATGACAAACTAGTTATCTTGTTATTTTCAAGAATGGTATAGCTCCTAGATGCTGAATTATGTGCGCGTGTCAAGTTAATTATTAATGTATTGCGATTGATATAAGCTTATCTTACTGGGGAATACCAGTCACCGCAGGCTCCGCCGTGTCTTGGTGAGCGTTCCCTTGCGGAGGAAACCTCCGCGGTGAAGCAGTCCGTTGGGCAGGTTTCCCGACTTGAAGGAACTGCTGAACCCTTTAGGGGTTCTCACCGCTTTTACGGCGGAGTAACGGTGACCAATACGCAAAAATTCATAGAGCTATTATTACAATTAACACTATTAGCAAAAACAAATTTAAATGCATAAAACCTACTAACTAGGACTAGAACTTTTGGAAGACAGGATTTATCTGAATTCCAAAAGCCAATCCTAGTTATTGACTGGGGAATACCAGTCACCGCAGGCTCCGTCGTGTCTTGGTGAGCATTCCCTTTCGGAGGAAACCTCCGCGGTGAAGCAGTCCGTTGGGCGGGTTTCCCGACTTGAAGGAACTGCTGAACCCTTTAGGGGTTCTCACCGCTTTTACGGCGGAGTAACGGTGACTAAGAGGATTTTGAACAGGAATGCTTTGATTCAGCCCAGGCAAAATTAACTTTTGCTCTCAAAGTTATAAAAGAAGAATAGAATAATAACACTCTGCTGATTAACCTAGATTAATGAAATTAAATTATTTCTGACTGCCCTCATAATGAATTTATAACAGATAGATTTTTCTATTAATGTCAGGGTTAAAAAGAAAGCAAATATATTTATATCAAGAAATTTAGATGAGAAAAACAGTAAAATATGCTTCATAAATTATTTAGAATTAAACTAAAAAGTATCTGTTTTGTTAACTGTTAATTGTTAATTGTTATAAATTGTGAATAAATATTTTTCAGTGTTATTTTTTGATTTACTATTGAAAAATATTATGGAGTTTGTTTCCACTCTGATAAATCGCGATCGACTGCATAATGCCAGTTTTTTGGGACTAACATTACTGAAGTTTCTTGGGCTGTAGTTGTTTTAGTATTATTAGCAGAAGTAACTTGAGCGTAAACAGAGCGATCGTTCAAGTTCGCATTACCCAAAATAATTTCGTGAATCTTCTTATTTTTTAATTCAATAGTTATTTTCGTAGCCGATTTATCTAGTCCATATTTAGACAAATCAGCGAGAGGAATAGTCAAAGAGCGATCGCTTTTCCCGTTAGCGATTAAATCTAACAAAAAAGAGATGGTTGCATCGCTAGCTGGTACATCTTCAGGTTGCTTCATTTGCCAGGGTTGATTTTTATCTCCCATCCGCACAAATTCGAGAGTATGATCAGATTTGGCAATAGTTATTTTTTGAATTTCTGACTCAGTAAACTGAAATATCTGTTGTTGTTTAGCTTCAATTTGACTTATTTTTTCTGTTGCTTTAATTTCATAAAAATAGACCCATCCACCTAAACTAGAAGCTAACAATAATAAGAACCAAGTACTTCCTTTAAGTTTCATAACTAATAACTAATAACTAATAGCTAACAACCTTTACCTTCTTCGCCACCAAACTGCACCAGCAACTACTAAACCTAACATCGGCATAATCCTTAAAGCTGTCCAGCTAATAATACCTGCTTGTAAATTAGATAAATTGATGCGACGATTTTTAGGCTCTTTAGGTCGAATAGAAAGGGTTTGTTCGTCTTCTTTGGCTAACCAATTGACAGCATTTAGAAAGATATCTCCATTAAGTTGTTGTTCAAACCAACCATTAACAATAAATGTCGAACTACCAAAAATAACTAGGCGGGACTCTGATGATTGATTATCAGTAGAAACAGGTTTCGACTTGCTAAAAGCAAAACCGATGTTGAGAGGACCCTTAATATCTTCTTGTTCGTTAAAAGCAATTTCCGCTGTAGTTATATTCTTTTCTGCCCAGGTTTCAGTATCGGTAATAATTAGCGGTGCAGCAGTTACTCCCTCTATGGGTGTGGTTGTAATCGGTCGAGATTCTGGGAAGATGGAAATACCATTTCCAAGTCGATCGGTAATGGGATGATCGCCATAAGTAGTAATTAGCGGTGCAGCAGGACCAAAACCAAGAATACTACCAGCCCCCGAAGCATCAATAATAAATCGATCGTCTAATTTGATGCCGTAATCTTGTAACAATGGGGTTAATTCAGGATTAGTGTTAGGTATCAGCATTAGTAACAAACTTCCACCATTGTTAAGATAATTTTGGAGCATCTTTACTTCTTGGGGAAATAGCTCTCTGATGGGGCCTGGAATTACAATTACATCAGGTTCATTGGGGATTTTTCCGCTAGTTGCCAGGTTAATCGGTTCAACTTTATATCCTTTGTCTGACAGATTTTTAACCGCGATCGACAGACTATTTTCTGTTCCCTCTTCTAGCTCCGCTTCACCATGTCCTTGAGTAAAATAAACCAGAGGAGTATAATCCCGTACAATTCTTTCGATCGCGTTGGTTAACTGTACTTCGGAAAGACTATTACTAAAATTATCATTAATTGTCTGTACTAATTGTTTTTTATCTTCATATTCGAGATAGATATCTCCCTTGGATTGCACATCAAATTTTTCTCTGAGTTCAATCCTTAAATCTGGATCGACAAATTCATACCGAAAATTGTCATTATAACTCTGATAATTTTCTAATAAAGGTTCTATTGCTGGTTTGGACTGAGGATCGAAAACTAATACTTTAAGGGGCTTAGATAAGTTTTGAACTATAGTTTGAGTCTGAGGAGAAAGAGTAAATAATTTATTTTCAGTTAAATCCAAACGGACAGAATAGCGAACCGCTAGAAAATTAATTAAACCAAGAATAATTAATAAAGCGCAGGTAGATAAAATAGTATTAGTTCCTGCTTCCACTGAACGCTTATTTAAAAAGCTATTTTGATTTTGATTAACTAAAATAAAGCAAAGTATCAATATAAATAGTCCAGCGAGCAATAAACCCCAAGCTATTGATGACCATGTATTTTCAATTAATCTAATAATAATTCCTGCAGTAGTGATTGCTAATCCTAAAAAAAACAATATCTTATTCATTAGCTACTTCTCAATTATTAACTAGTAAATCTAGTAGTTTCTACTGATTGAGCCGTGAGAAACAAACCCAAAAAAATGTAACTAGCAAAAACCACTAAATTACTAGTGTCAAAAATTCCTTGAACTAGATTATTATAGTTTTCTAATAAAGAAATATGTTTTAAAACTTCTCCTATTATTCCTCCAACATTTTGAGCAATCAGATCGACAATCCAAAGTAATAAAACTAAAGCAAAAGTAATAATCGCTGCAAAAATAGAACTTTCTGTCAGAGAAGAGACAAACATGCCTAGAGAAAGAATAGCTGCTGCTAGTAAAATTAAACCCAAATGAGCTAGTAAAGGTACAGCAGGAGAAATGGGTGGACTGGCTGCACTAAAAACAATTGCTTCATAGAATAACCAGGGTAAAATCATGACGATAAAAAAAGCGACTACCCCTAATAGTTTGCCCAAAGCAACAACCCAATTAGAAATAGGTGATGTTGCTAATAACTCTAAAGTTCCTCTCTTTCTTTCTTCTGAATACAACCCCATAGACAAAATAGGCAGAATAAATAAAGAAAGTGACCCCATTACTGCAAAAAATGAATTTAAAAAAATGTAAGCTACATCTATTGAACCAGTAAGACCTAATTGTTCACCTGCATTTACTTGCTTGATGATTCCTTCTTGTCCTAATAATAATTCTACAAAAAACAAACCAGATATCAACCAAAAAACCGCAGTAATAATATAAGCTAAAGGCGAAGTGAAATATCCTTGCAACTCTTTTTTGAAAACAGCTATGGTATTAGAAATTATCATTGTGTTAATTGTTTGATTACCTATTAACTATTAGCTATTAATTATTTTCTTCATCCACAGTTGACTCTTCAGTTGTTAATTGTAAGAAGACATCTTCTAGACTAAGACTAGTACGACGCATTTCTAATAAACCTAATCCTCGCTCGACAATGGTGGCAGCAATTTCTTTACCTGGTTCTGTTTCTGTGGTGCAATTAATTTGTAAGAGAGTACGATTTGGTTGCAGATTACATTTAGTTCGATCGATTTCTACTGTGCTTACTCCAGAAATTTTTTGCAACAGATCGATTATATTTTCTCGATCTCCTTCAATTTCCACTTCATAGCCAGAACTACCTTTAAGCTGTTCCATTAATAAGCTAGGAGTATTAGTGGCAACGACTTTACCCCGATTAACAATCGTAACGCGATCGCAAGTCATACTCACTTCTGGCAAAATATGCGTAGATAAGATAATTGTGTGTTCTCCTGCCAGACTTTTAATGAGATTACGGACTTCGATAATCTGACGCGGATCTAAACCGACGGTAGGTTCATCTAAAATGATTACTGGTGGTTCATGGACGATCGCTTGAGCAATACCTACTCTTTGACGATAACCTTTAGATAGTTTACGAATTATGTCTGTGCGCCTTTCGACTAGTTGACAGCGTTGGATGGCTGAATCTACTTTGGCTACTCGATCGCCTTTTCTAACTCCTTTGATTTTGGCAACAAAGTGTAAAAAACTCTCCACCGTCATCTCAGGATATAAAGGAGGATTTTCAGGTAAATAACCAACTCGACGACGTACTTGCATCGACTGCTTATGAACATCGTAACCTGCAATCTTGGCTGTTCCTGCTGTAGCAGGTAAATAACCAGCTAAAATACGCATGGTTGTAGTTTTTCCTGCACCATTTGGACCAAGAAAACCAATAATTTCTCCCTTTTCAACTGAGAAATAAATGTCCTCAATTGCGGTAGTAGAACCGTAAGTTTTACTTAAATGTTCGACTTCAATCATTTTTCAAGAGAATTGGGAAAAGGTGGTAGTTAGTAGTTAGTAGTTAGTAGTTAGTAGTTAGTAGGTATTAGTTACTTAACTCTAAACTCACATTAGAAAAGGTTTAATTAGCTTATATTTTAAAGCCAAGTCTAAACTTAGACGAGCTAAGGCAAAACAGATTACACTTTCGATTAAAAGAATACTACCAGAAGAAAGTACGGTAGTTTCTTCTAGTAAAGCTAATCCTCGTACAAGTCCAAAAGCCAAAACTGCACCATCATTGAGATGAGAATTGCGATCGCCACGAATAATATAGCGATAGGTTACTCCAAATAAAAAACCACTAATCCAAGCTATACCTCCTCGTATTA
>JASJDI010000021.1 GCA_030065155.1 Xenococcaceae cyanobacterium MO_188.B29 | reverse complement strand
GATTTAAGACAATCCCGCTTGACGGTACTTTCCGCTTGTGAAACTGGTTTAACTGATTTTCGCAGTCTCACCGATGAATATATCGGTTTACCCAGTGGTTTCTTGTATGCAGGTAGTCCTAATGTCGTCAGCAGTCTTTGGGCGGTAAATGACCTTTCTACTGCATTCTTGATGATTAAACTCTATCAAAATCTCCAGGACAAGGATTTTCATGATTCTGTCCCCATCGCTCTCAATCAAGCACAATTATAGCTCAAAGATGTTACAAAAGAAGAGTTAGAAGAATGGGGAAAAAGCTTAAACTTGAAAGCTGCCAACCAAGCAAAATTTGAAACCGCAATAGCACAATATGAAGCCAATTCCCGTCCTTTCGCCTCTCCCTATTACTGGGCTGCTTTCTGTGCTGTTGGTTATTGAGCGAAACGGTAAATTAGGGCTTAATATCTCCTACGTTTAAAAACGCAGGATTCTAAACGGATTTTGCTACGAGTACTGTAAGCGGATTAAACGACTTGATATCGAAGCGACAACAAAATTTAGACGGCTTTTTGCGATTTGACCATTTCAGCAAAAGACAAAAAACACCTACTACACCAACCATCAATCCAAAGCGCAGGAATCTGAAACCTTGCTTTGCAATTGGGACACTCTGATAACAATCTCAATTTATGCTTGCTACACTTATCAGTCTGTTTAAACTGCCATTCCATCCGATGACAAGGATTTTCCACATAGCAAACGGCACATAAACGAATAGGACTCAACTTCATTCCAACACCCTTCGGTGGTAACATCTGCGCCAATCTATCTACATCTATTGCCACCACCTTAGCTAAAGCTTCTAACTGCTCTTGATTCGGAGGTGGATTAAAACGAAACTTCTCCCATCGACTTGTAATAGCACCCAGACTACTAATTTTACCTAACTGAGTGGGACTTAGTTCATTTGCCCTTCTAAATCTACCCAAATAATGACTAATACTTTTCCCTTCCAAAGGCTCAACCAAAAACCACCAGGGTTGAATTTCATCCACTTTCATTATTTATATTCCCCTGCTACTTCTTTGAGAGTCTCCAAATCGTTTGATAAACCCTTCTTACGTGGTTCTACTAGCTGCGGAAACCGCAGCGTAGCCCACGCGCTTTTTCAACGCTCTTATTGCAGCCTCTCGCAGAATCATATCCAGTAACCCGATATAACCACCTGTAGCCTTGGCTAAAATCTCTTTTGTACTTTTTCTGGTTAAATTAGAAACTACTGGCAACTTTAAGATATCCCTTTCCCAAATTTTAATAGCATCAGTAAAATCATTTCCTGATAACTTGCCAAAACGATAACAAGCACGAAAACGATTGTAAACTTGTTCGTCTCTTTTAATTACTGTCTCTAAACGATCTGTTCCCACCAAAACTACAGCAATATTAAGCTTGTCAAAAATATCTCTTACTTCAGCAAAAGTCTTTGGCTTTAAGCGATCTGCTTCATCAATAATTAGCATCTCCACGCCACAGGCTTTCAGCACCCGCAGCATCCGATCTCTGATTTCTGCAACAGTTCCCTTTGTCATTTGATACTTAAGATGTTCGATAATCGCCTTAAACAAATCCTTTGCTCCACATTCTTGAGGAATTTGAATATAAACTACTGGTACAATCGGCGGTTTTCCTACTTCTTGAATTGGCTTATGTCTTAACCGATAGGAATTAGAAGCAACAGTTTTTCCTGTTCTTGATTCTCCCACCACTCGACAAGACTGTCTTGCTTGTCTTTTTCCCTCTAACCATTTGTGTAGAACTTCTACCTGATTTAAAGAAACTATGTTTTTTCGATTTAATCGTTTGATTTCTGCTTGTAGCTTATCCCTGGGTAATTCAATAGTTCCTAATTGTTTTGCTACTGTTTTGGCATCTTGTGCTGTCATAATCTAAAACCCATAATCATCCAGTAAATCTTCGTAGTCCAATACTTCTACTTGAGGAGTTTCTCTTGTGGTTGGCGTTACTTCCTCTTCCTCATCAATTTCATCAAAAGTCTTAGTCTGACTAAATCTTTTTTGTGTTGGTAATTCGGCTTGTTCCTCTTTTTGTCTTGCCTTACGAGTTTTCTTGTCTGGGGGAGTAAATAAATCGCGATCGCGGATTTCATTGAGAATCGATCGATTACTAACTGTTTTCCCTGCTTTTCGTACCTGGCGACTGCTAGCTTGAGCTTCATCCAAAGAAATAGTCTCAGTTTCTAAATCCTGAGCATAGGCACGAGCCAGAAAAACCTCTTTATTGCCTTCTCTTCGGTACACCAAAACTTCTGTGATGTCTCTAGGTTCGTAGCGTAAAATAATTGTCTCTCCTGCATAACCAGCCAGATACTCGCCTCGATACTTGAGTCTTGCAAAATCAATATAACCACCTCTTTGTATATTGCGTTTGGCTTGCTTCATCAAACAGATATCTAAATCCCTAACAGCGATCGCCTCTGGTGCAGCAATCAACCGAGATTCCCACCTTTGAAATCTAGTTTGATCTCCCATCCGCGCATCGAGACGTTGATTGTAGTTGTCTACGATATAGCGAACTAAAAGCTTGTCTAAATCCCGTAAAGTAAGACAAGCCTCTTTATCTCTGAAATCTATTGCACCTATAGCTAGATTACCTAGAGTTCTCTGAATTTCTCTTGACCAATTTTCATCATTTCTTCTAGTTAGTCCTAAGTGTGCTATTTGTGTAAATGCTAACTTGGCATGATGATATCTGAATTAAGCTTCACACCTTAAACAATCACTACATTGGTAAACTCTGAATACATAAATCCTAATTAAGCGTTTGAGAAGTGGATAGTTGACCCACTTCTCATCTTGATTTTATGAATAGATCGATCGTCTCTGCTTGTAATTGCCCTAAGTAATTACAGTATCTTAGTCTATACTAAACCTACATCAGCAGCATTAGGAGAAACAATAAAGTTATCCCAGTAGCTATAGACCGTATGATCTGGCAACCATTCATCAGTATTACCTCCATGAAAAGTACTGAACAGTAGAGCATCAATGCCTTGATTATTAGTAACAAATCTGAGTTCATCAATAGACAGTACCTGTTCTCCATCCATCCAAACATCTATCTCACCATTCGATTGGTTGCCATCATTAATGCGGACTCTTTGAACAAGATTATGCCATTGTCCTCGCTGAAAATATTTATCGTTGCCATCGCTTCCCTGAAACCAGAAGTTTTCTCCCCATTTTGTTGGTTTATCCATATGGTACAAATACAATTTTGCTCTTCCGTTTTTTCCCCACATATATCGCGACGAAAAGCCATTATCTCCATTGCAAGTCTGACCACCGCTACAATAACCTCCTGCACCTGCTAAACCTGGTAGTTTACCTCCACTTTTCTTAGAACCATCAAAATCAAAATCATCACTAAATTTAACCTGGTAAGAAAGATAATATTCTTTCTCTGCTGGAAGCTTCCATATTGCGCTGCCACCAGTTCTCGCATCAGAAAGATAGGTGATTCTGAGAGATTTTTCACCAGAATAAGCATCAGTATCGGTAATGATGGCATAATCTTTCATCAAGCTGTCATTCATCCAGGTTGCATTCCAATCTTTGCGTTGCATCGATAGATCGTAGTTAATACCAGCATCATGCTGCTCAAATCCTACGGCAATTGCCTGGGGACTAAGAACTTTTTGTTGATTAAAAATGAAGTTAGTTGGCTCTACAATTGTTTGATGCTCGACAAGAGCATTGAAACCAAAAGTAACAGTTTCACCTATGTTGACATCACTGTTTGCAGGCCTGCTTTTAATTACATAATGATTGCCAACATGGGAGACAATTTCTGCATTCCAAATTTTGTAAATATCAAAATCTGCATCAAATTCAATTGTCCATTCTTGCAAAAAATCGCCATTATTAGTAATATTAATATTGCCAGTAAATCCTCCTCCATGAGTCCAATCTTTTTTGACTACAAATTCTAAATCTATTAATCGATCGATAGACAAATCTGTAGGATTAGTGTCAACAAACAAGTCAAATGTATTCATAGCTTTCCATTAAACGATATAGATCATTTGACCGCTATAAAGTAAGTACTTGCATAAGTCTAGTAATCAGAAATAATCTTGCCTTGAAAATTACTAATTCTCTATGTTTCAAAGTTTGATTCAACATAGAAAAAAAGATTATGATAGTGCTTTAAGACATAGCGATTTTCCGATCGCCTTCTTAGAAAAGATCGCCAAAAATCAATCCTTAAAGAGAATGCAAGTGCAGACTAAGGATATTTCTAGGAAAGAAATTATCCTAAAAATTGGGGCGTTGCACACTTAGTTTTTAAGTGCATTAAAAAGTAGAAAGTTAGTTTGCCCACTTTACAAGGTATAAGCTTTCTCAGAAATCACCTAAAACGGTACAAATTGTCAATGATTAGTATTCAATAATTGGCTTGATTTTAGTTGCCAAATTGCCTTTTTGTTTGGCTATAAATTAAACAAAAAATAAGATTTAATATGTTGTTTTTTTGCTATGGATAAAGTCTTTAATTTTAGGTATTTTATCTTCAGACTAAATACCAATTAAGACTTGCTATCATAGAAACATAATCTTAATGATCATTCCTTAGTCTGAGCAAAATCTACAAGCAGAGCGATCTTGTTCTGAGCCAGCGAAGCCGATCTCGTTGATTAGGGCAAGCAAATTATTCCAATAAACAAAAATTTACAGAAAAAGGACATGAATCGTAACTTTATTTTAATTGTGGTTAGTACGATCATTAAGCCGACTTTTTTGGTAATTGCTTTGGCTATGGGTACAGGAGAAACTGTTTTAGCTCTTGGCTGCGATACTCAATATCGTATATCTGGAGAAATTAGTGGCTGTAACAGTATTTCCACTCAAGAGTTATTTGATGAGATTAATCTTACAAGATATCAGGCTTGTGTCGAAGAACTGTTGAATATAGAACTCGCTAATTACACAAATAATCGGGGTGATTATTACTCAAATTGGCAATGGCAAGAGGAACAAACAGATGCAGCATCTCAACAACGCCCAACCGAGTTGCAATTAGCATGGATTAGTACATGTTTTGAGAATTAGAGCTAGAAAATTTATGAGAATTTGGAGCATTAAGTTTATCTCTAATTATTGTGGCTGCGACGTAAACGGTTTAAAATCCGGTTGGCTAACTCCGAGCCAACTACTGGTTTAAAAATATAATCATCTGCACCAATGGCAAAAGCTTGATGTTGAGTCTTTTCATCTTGATGTCCGGTTAAAAATAAGACGGGTAATTGTTGCCAACGACGATCGCATCTTAAAATTTGGCATAATTCAATACCACTAATTTCGGGCATTTCTATATCCAACACTAACAAATCTGGTTCTACTTCTTCTAAAATGCTCCAAAACTTCTGTGGATCGTCAAGAGTAGTTAACTCAAACCCCCAAGGCTGAAGAGATATCTCAAGAGATGATAGAACCTGTGGATCGTCATCAACGATCAGTATTTTGGCAGCATCACCAGTATTTTGGAGCAATTCGCTAACAGAGGAAATAGCAATGCTTGGTTCTACTGGATATTCTAAAATTAGATTACCACCTTTGCGAACTATATCTAGACGATCTAGCAATTGAGCGTCTTCGGCGATCGCTACAATTGGCAATTGTGGCATGTGTTGATGTAAATCTTCTAAAAATACTAAATCTTTGCCGTCGGGAAAGACTATTTTATAGATCACCGCAGCTAGAGATTCTTGTCTAGTTATTTCTCTGGCTCGATCTAGATTGGATGCAGTATAGGTTTTCAAACCTTTTCGATCGGCTTCATTAGCTAGCAGTTGGCTAAAATCAGCATCGCGATCGATTATCAACAGCGTAACATTTTGTACTAATGTGTCTCTAACTTTCTCTGCAAAAGGCTGATTTTGTAGTTCAGCATTAAGAGAGTTTATCAGTATTGTAAATTGTTCAATATCAGAGGGATCTACTAGGTTATTTTCTAATAATTTTTCTATTTGTTTGGCAATTTTTGAGCCTTCAGGAAATCCAAAACCACCTAATGAACCTGCTAGCTTGTGGGCAGAACTTTTAGCTTCTTCATGTAGTTCTTGAGTAACTTGATTTTCCGCCAATGCTACAGCTAGATTTTCTAAAATGGTTAATCTTTGGAACGCTACATCCCTAAATTTTGACCAGGCACTAGCAATTTCCGATCTATCTATCTTTTGGCTATCTTGTTCTTGATTTTCATCAGTAGAAGATTTGAGACGATAACCAATACCGTAAACAGTTTTAATGGTATCTTTAGCCATACCAGCAGATTTTAATTTTTGGCGTAGTCCTTTTATGTGGGTTCTAACTGCCTCTTCTCCTGGAGGATCTTCCCCAGCCCAAAGGTTATCGATAATTGCACCAGGGCTAAAAACCTGTTGAGGATGGCGCATAAATAGCTCGATCAATCCATATTCCTTGGGAGTAAGTGGTAAAAGCCGATCTTGATATCTAACTTCATAGGTTTTAGGATCGAGACTCAAATCTTGCCATTGTAATATTGGTGATGATACATTGATTTCTCGTCGCAGTAAAGCACGAATTCTGGCGGTAAGTTCATCAAAGTTGAAGGGTTTAACTACGTAATCATCTGCCCCTGCATCTAACCCCATCACTTTATCACTATGGCGATCGCGTGCTGTCAACAACATAATCGGCATCTGATGGCCTTCGGCTCTAATTTGCTGGCATAGGGTAATTCCTTCAGTGTCAGGAAGCATCCAGTCCAATACCACCAGATCGTAGTCGAATAGCAAGATAAATTCCCAACCCATCGAGCCATTATTGGCAATATCGACAGCATAATGCTGCTCTATTAATTTACTAGCTAAAACCTCCATTAACTCTTCATCGTCATCTATCAGTAAGATTCTCATTATTCACCAGTTCTTATTACCTTTCCCTTCAGAGACTACCTAAACTCAAACTACGCCTCAACCCAATGAAAATCGCTATATGACCTTCTCGTTAACTTATCCCTTTTATTTTCCAATCCCCATCGTTCATAAGTTATATTATTCGGATTGATTTTAACCTATCCGAATAATTAATCTTTTGCCTTTTGCCTCCTGCACTCTGCCTTCGTTGAATAGATTTTAAGATATTTCTAGGTCATAACAATCTTATTAGATGTATTTTGTCGATTTACAGCATGATTTATCTGAATATTCGCCAAATTTTCAGCAATCTTTCTTCTAGCCAAACAAAAATCTGGTCGAGAATTTCTAAGATTCGCTCTAAAAGATGCTTTTCGTAACCTACCGTAGTTGCTTTAGTTTCTAGTAAATCTGAAGCTGTTTCTACTTCAGTATTAGGAGGATCGAAATAAGTAATGCTAGCAAAATCTTCAGTTTTGTCTTCAGGAAAGGGATCTAACTGGAAAGATTCTTGGGTGGGATTACTACTTACTTGAGTTTCTGAAGGTGGAGGTTTAACAGTAGAGGAAATAGTATTACTAAAGATATCATTCCAAGATAACCAAGACTCTTGCTCATCTGCTGGAGGTAAATTTAATCCTAAGGAATTACCAGGTAGATAAGAAGATGCAGTTTTTGATTCTAGAGGAAGAGGATTGGCTGAATTGGGAAGAGTAAAATGAGAGTTTCCTTTAATTTGGTTAGTTACTCCTAAGTTATTTGTTCCAAAAAAATGATCGATCGCAGCTTGAATGATAGTACGAATCTGAAAAGGATTAGAGGATAAATCTGGTTGTGACTGGGTTACATTAGGCTGGTTATAAGCAGGTGAGGCTCGATCGATCGATCGATTTCCTGCCACAGAAATAGATAGGAATGATTTAGTTTCTAAGTCTGCTACTTTGTTATCTAAGGAAACTAATAAGTTAGGGAGAAAAGAATTATCAGTGCCAGGAGGCAAAACAGGGGCAGATGAAGCTAATTTAGATTCGCCGAAAAGATCCACTTTTTTAGCTATTGAACTAGTTTTCACCCAATCTATCATTTGCCAAAATCTCTTAACTGGTGGAGAGTCAACAGAATTATTTTGAGATATTTGGGGCAAGATAGCTAGAACTTTTTTAGCAGTGGTAGCGAGTAGATTTGGTTTCTGGTGTTTGGTGGCAAGATATTGTTTTAATATCTCTTGCTGTCTGGGATTAAGAACGTTGAGAATACGATTGTGATAGTCAACTAGTACAAGCTCATGAGAGTCTAATAAACTAGCAACTCCCTGAATTTCTAGAGAAGATTGGGATGAGAGGGGAGAAAAACGGGTTTGAATATTTTCTAGTTGAGCAGAAGTTACTTTTTTTGGTTGCTTTTTCTTCTTTGGTACTGGTAAATTTGACCAAGGATCGACTTGTTCAACATTTTCGTTGATAGGTGAAATATCGATAGTTTCCGCATCGATACGATTATTAAGCTCGTTAGTTTCCAGCCAAGGTTCAACCAAATTCAAAACTTCATCTAAAGGTACTGATGATGTAGTGGGAGATGAATCAGATTCTGATGTTTTAACCCCAGAAAGTAATAAAGAAGATCGAACTCTAGACTCTAACTGTTGGCGAGCAGTACGACCACTTTGCACCATTAAATAGATGGGATAAAGTAGTGCTTGTATACCTATCTCTGTTGCCGATCGCAGATGTCGTACAGTTGTTCCTAGTTGGTCTTGAAAACGAATAGTCTGACGATTGAGGAAGTTAAACAATCGGCTTTTATAAGGATCGTTAGAAGAAGACATAAGCTATATTCCAGAGCCAATCATTTCAATATTATCTCGATCTGGAGAAGAAATAATCTTTTCACCTAAAGTTCATGTTTATTACAATTTTGTTGCAAATAATACCAAATCCAGTTTATATCAATAAACGAAATAGAAGAAACTGGGTAAGTTGTTCTTCATTAAAATTATTATCACTCACCAGGATTAAACTCCTGCTACCATCGGGTAAACGAGGACCAAAAGTCATTCCCTCTAAGTTATCTAGATAAATTCCCAACTCCTTTAAATCTAGTATGAGCTTTTTCTTGAGGGGTTGAACTTGAGTAATATTCTCTTTGAGACTAGAGATATTGGCTGTATCGGTAGCATTACCCACAATCACTTGAAATATTTTTGCTCCTGCACCAGTAAAACCAAAATTTCTTTCTAAACTAAGAAAATAACCTTCTTCTTTTAGTGCCAGAAGTTCAGTTAAACCATTAGAAATAGTTTCGATCGAAGCAGGATCGAGTAAATAAAGATGTTCTGCTACTAAAATAGGATTACCGATACCGATAGGATTAATTACGTAGTGCATTAAACGAATTCTGGCTTCAGTTTGTGCTTCGCTGAGATCGTCTTGTATCAAGGCAGATTCTGTAGCAGTAAACAGACGAAAAGGATCTAACTCTGCTAAACCACTAGGATTAATCGTTAATGCTTCAAAAGCCAGATTATTACGGATGCCTTGTGGTTCATCCTCATCCTCATCAACAGCAGGAAGATAACGACGAGGAACGGGGATATTAAGCTTTTTTTGCCCAGTTTTAAGGTCAAATTCCCCAATAAAAGGATCAATATCTTGACTAGTATCTCCTTCACTAGAGATAAACAGGGTTTTTCTCGGAGAAATAGCTATTCCTTCTGGATCGATACTTCCCACAGGGTAAGTATTACCTTGTTCATCAGTAAGAAAAGTGACATTCTCTATAGATACATTGTTGATGCCAATTTCCCCTGTATCGGTTTGTCCAATATCTAAATCTAGGGTATAAAAACGAGCAGGTGCTAAGCGACTGCGATCGTCAGAAAGAACGTAGAATAAGTTTGTTTGGCGATCGTAGGTGATAGCAGATAATCCCCCAACAGGAGTATTGGCAAATTTAGTTTCAGGTAGTTCGTATTTACCTAAAAATTCTAAGGATAAATCTAAGAATATTCGATCTTCTGCCTTAACTGGACGAGGAGTACTACAACCTGCGATCAACCATAGTAAGGCTAGGCTAATCGTTAAGGAAATTATTCTTCTAATCGCTCTAGATAATATCAATTTGTTATACTAAGGACTTGGCTAGCAGTAATTTGAGTTAAAAATAGACAACAAAAGTTATCTTGATTGCCTCAATATTTTATATATTAATAACAAAAGATAGCAAAAAAAATATACACAACGAATAAATAATGTCAATTCTTCATGGTAGTTGGATATTACAATCAGATAGCGATCGCTTGTTTGTTTGGGGTGAAAGTTGGCGTTCTTTAGTTACTGTAGAATCTAACACTAATTCTGAAGAATTATCTATCTATCCTTTTGGGTTATCTCAAGAAGAACTTATTTCTTTACTGGCAAGTTATGATTTAACCTGGGATAAATTTTTTGATGGGGAAATTAATTATCAATCGCGATGGGTTGAACAGGTTATTAATCTACCTAGTAAACAATCAGGAAAAAGAAAACCAGTACAACCAATATATTCAGAAAAATTAGCTACAGAAGAAATAGATAAAGTTGAATTTTCTCCTTGGCAAGTTACAGGTTTTTATCTTACTCCTACAGAAGCAGTAAAATTTTTAACAACTTTACCTCTCAATTCTCAACCAAATACCAATAACTCTTTAGCTGGAGAATTAAGTTTTTGGACTCACATATATCGCTGGACTTTAGATTTAATTGCTAGGAGAAAATTCTTACCAGGAATTAGTTTAAACTCTGATGGACAAGCCTATGGAATTTGGCAGCCATTATTAGATAGTCAAATAGATTTAACAAGATTGGCAAAATTCACTCAATTAATACCTCCTGTTTGTTTATCTTATCAGCCAGAATCTCTTCAACCTCAGGAGTTGTTATTAAAGTCTCTCAGGATAATTTTAGATGCTCAAATACGTACTTGGTTAGATGATAATTCTAGTTCTACTAAAGCAGTAACCATTCAACCCTGGTTGCGTTCTCTATCTGAATCTGATTCCCGATTAGAAACTGAGACTAAAAATAGTGAAAGATTAAAAAATGCTGTTTATAATTGGACTTTACCAGTTCAAGAATATGTAGTTAACCAACAAAATAACCAGCTAGGACAAAATCAATATCGAACTTGTTTTTTTCTGCAACCCCCTCCAAAATTAGCTAAAAATAAAGAACAAAGTGATTGGCAATTAAAATACTGTCTTCAGGCTTTAGATAATTCAGAGTTTATTATCGATGCAACAACTATTTGGCAACATTCTAGTGAGCAATTAATCGATCGAGGTAGGACAGTTACTAAACCGCAAGAAACTCTACTAAAAGGATTAGGATTAGCTGCTCGTATCTACAATCCTATTGAAACTAGTTTACAGGATGCTCAACCAAACGAATGTGAACTTAACCCCATTCAAGTTTACGAATTTATTCGCTCGATCGCTTGGCAACTACAAGATAATGGTTTAGGTGTAAAATTCCCTCCTGGCTTATCAGTAGGAGAGGGAGAACAAAGATTAGGAATTAAAATAACTGCTGAAGTTCTACAAAAGAAAAAAGAACGCTTAAATTTACAGAGTTTATTGCAATATAAATTAGAAATTGCTGTTGGTGACTCTACCATATCCAAAAAAGAATTTACCAATTTATTAGCCCAAAAATCCCCTATCGTTGAAGTAGATGGACAATGGTTAGTTTTGCAACCTGCTGATGTTAAAGCAGCCCAAGCAGTATTAGATAAATCTAATGAACAAATGAATTTATCTGTAGAAGATGCTTTGCGTTTATCTACAGGAAATACTAATGTTTTAGCGAAATTGCCTGTAGTTAGTTTCCAGGCTACTGGGGTTTTAGAAGAATTAATTAATAATTTAACTGATAATAAATCGGTTAAACCTATAGAAAATATTCAAGGTTTTACTGGGAAACTACGTCCTTATCAAGCGCGAGGAGTTGGCTGGTTAGCTTTCCTAGAAAAATGGGGTTTGGGTGCTTGTCTTGCCGACGATATGGGTTTAGGTAAAACGATTCAGTTAATTGCTATGTTACTTAATCTCAAGCAACAAGATAATTTAACCAAACCAACCTTACTAGTTTGCCCTACTTCTGTTATTAATAACTGGGAGCGAGAAGTACAAAAATTTGCCCCGACACTCAAAACTCTAATTCATCACGGTGATAAACGCCAAAAAGGTAAGACTTTTGCCAAAGAAGCAAAAAATAAACAGTTAGTAATTACCAGCTATTCTTTAGTCGATCGCGATTTAAAAACTCTAGAAGTAGTTGAGTGGGAAGGAGTTGTATTAGATGAAGCTCAAAACATTAAAAACCCCACAGCAAAACAGTCTCAAGCTGTCCGCAAATTACCCGCAGGATTTCGCATTGCTTTAACAGGAACTCCCGTAGAAAATCGTTTATCTGAACTATGGTCAATTCTCGATTTTCTCAATCCTGGCTTTTTAGGTACAAAAGCATTTTTTCAGAAAAGATTTGCTGTTCCTATCGAAAAATATGGCGATCGAGATTCCTTACAAACTTTGCGTTCTTTAGTACAACCTTTCATTCTCCGTCGTCTTAAAACCGATAAAGATATTATTCAAGACTTGCCAGAAAAACAAGAAATGAATGTCTTCTGTGGACTTTCTAAAGAACAAGCAGAACTCTATCAAAACTTAGCCAATAACTCTATCAAAGAAATCGAAGATTCTGAAGGAATCAAACGCAGAGGATTGATTCTTACTTTACTACTAAGACTTAAACAACTATGCAATCATCCTGAACTAATTGAAGCCAAAACCAAAAAAAGTAAAAGTAAAAAATCAGCAGAAATTAACAGTAATTTTGCTTATCGTTCGGGTAAATTGTTGCGATTAGAAGAAATGTTAGAGGAAGTAATTGCTGAAGACGATCGCGCTCTTATTTTTACCCAATTTTCTGAATGGGGTAAACTTCTTCAACCTTATTTACAACAAAAATTTAAGAGTGATGTCCTCTTTCTCTATGGTGCAACTCGCCGTCAACAAAGACAAGAAATGATCGATCGCTTTCAAAACGATCCTAACGGACCACAAATTTTTATTCTCTCTCTTAAAGCTGGCGGTACGGGGTTAAACTTAACTAGAGCAAATCATGTTTTTCATGTCGATCGATGGTGGAATCCTGCTGTAGAAAATCAAGCAACAGATCGCGCTTTTCGCATTGGACAAAAACGTAATGTACAAGTCCATAAATTTGTCTGTACAGGCACATTAGAAGAAAAAATTAATGCGATTATTGAGAGTAAAAAAGAACTCGCGGAACAAACAGTAGACGCAGGAGAACAATGGTTAACAGAATTGGATACTAATCAATTACGTAACTTACTATTCCTAGACAGGGATGCCATTATCGATGAAGAAAGTGAATAATGAATTGTTTTTGTTCTGTGAGTGGTTGTTTGAGTTATTGCTAGAGCAAGGAAATCTAAGAGGATGTTTGAATTTTTAAACATCCTCTATAGAAGAATACGTAGATCTTTCAAAAGCCCTTGACAGTAAAAAAAAAATAAAATTTCTCTTTTAACTTCTCTATCTTAACTGGCTAAAACTGTTGACAAATAGCAAAATAAAAACAAGGAAGCTTAAGTCTAAATACTTAGACTAGACTTAGACTAGTTAAGTAGGATAGCAATAGAAGATATTACTGAGACGAGTTTTAAAAGGCAAGTTTATAATAGTTAGTTGTAATTTATATTACTTCATAAATAGACAACATAAATCAAAATAAATAAAGAACAATAAGTCATTAAGGTATAAGGAGAAAATGGTGTTGAGAAATGCAGCCTATTGGCAACAGATTGGTTCAAAGCTAACTCGATTCAGCAACATGAGAGGAAAAGTACTACTCTACCTGTCTTCTTGTTTAATGCCTTTTACTATTGTTCTAGCTCCGACCATCGCAGTAGGAGAAACTCTAGGTGTAGTCAAAAGCCAAGAAAATCTGCGACAGTGGCCAGAAATTACTAGTCGTCTGCAACAGGTAGGAATAGACTATTGTGTAGTCGATACTTCCAAATGGCGGGAAGAACTAGATTTGGGTAATATAAGCGTATTGCTATTGCCTAACGTAGAAATTTTAAATGGAGCGCAAGCAACATCTATAGCAAGATGGATGAACAGAGGTGGTAAGGTAATTGTTACTGGACCAACAGGTAATATGTCTCAGCCTCAAGTTCGTTCTCAATTGCGATCGCTCTTTGGTGCTTATTGGGGATTTCCTTTATCTTCTCCTAATACTATTGAACTATCGAACAATGCACCTGTAGATTGGATAGGAAGAACTCAGCTTTCCGATACTTTTACTGGAGGAGTTGTTATTCCTGTAAATAGCAGAAGCCAAACTGCTGCCCTTTGGATGGCAGAAGAAAACTCAGCAGCAGCAGTTGTAACTGATAATTCTACTTTTTTGGGCTGGCGTTGGGGCTATAATGCTGTTGCTCCTATTTCTGTAGATAGTGCTTGGTTACAGGCTTCTCTAAATCGTTATGGCATTAGTACTTATGGCAGATTTACCCCCGTAGCCAATCGTCAACCTACTGACTGCGGTGCTAATATTCTTGCTCCCAATCAATCTAGACCGATTCTTCCCAATTGGCAACCACAAAATAACTCTCCTTTAACAACTCCCCAATCTCGCTTCAATTTTCCCCGTCAGACGACTATTACTCAGGGCGAAATTGAGAACATGGGTCAGCAGCTAAATGGTCTAATTTCGCGTTTTGAGAGTACATTACTTACGGCGGATGCCAAGGAAAGTGAAATTAACTTATCGACAACAGACTTGGTGGAGCAACATTTAAGTCAACAAGTACCAGGGAATAAATCTTTATTAGATAAGCAGCTTGTTGCTAGCTCTGTCTCAAAATATAAAAATGCTCATCAAGCATTGGTGGAGGCAAGAAATAGCCTAAAAAAGTTTTTACAACTGAGTCAGAGAAGGAACTACACTCAAGCTAAAAGTCAATGGCTCAACGCTAAACGCACTCTATGGGATAATTATCCTACAGATCGGCAATTAGCTCATCCTGAAGTTCGTGCTGTTTGGCTCGATCGCGGTACTATTGTCAAAGCAAGATCGGAGTCAGATTTAGTCAAGATTTTCGATCGCCTTGCTAATGCAGGAATTAACACGGTCTTTTTTGAAACCCTCAATGCAGGATATACTATTTATCCTAGTAGAGTAGCACCCCAGCAAAACCCTTTAGTGCGTGGATGGGACCCTCTCGAAGCAGCTGTCAAACTTGCCCATGCCAGAGACATGGAATTGCACGCCTGGGTATGGACATTTGCTACAGGGAATCAAAGACATAATATTATTCTCAATCAACCCAAAGACTATTTAGGACCTGTACTTTCTCGTTATCCTGATTGGGCAATTAGCGATCGCGAAGGTAATAAGTTTCATTATAGTTCTGGTAAAGTTTTTCTTGACCCTAGTAATCCAGGGGTAAGGCGTTATCTATCTTTACTTCTAGAAGAAATTGCTACTCGTTATCAAGTTGATGGTATTCATCTAGATTACATTCGTTATCCTTTTCAAAATCCTAACGGTACTAAAAACTACGGCTACGGTATTGCTTCTCGCCAGCAGTTTAAGCAAATCAAAGGGGTAGACCCCATTACTTTAACTCCCAGTAGTCCTATGTGGTCTAAGTGGATGGGATTCCGTGTCAAACAAATAGATAGCTTTGTCGGTTCTGTTTCCCAAGAGTTAAAACAAAAACGTCCAGAACTTATTTTATCAACTGCCGTATTCCCCATGGAGAGGCAGGAACGTCTAACTAAAATTCAACAACATTGGGAAGAATGGGTAAGACAAGAATGGATCGATATGCTTGTACCTATGACCTATGCTGTGGATACAGACCATCTCCACCAACTAACTAGTCCTTTACTAAGTAAATCAAATCAAGGAAGCGTTTTACTCTTACCAGGGATTAGACTATTAAACCTGCCAGATATTATGGCATTAGATCAGATGCAGTTATTAAGGGGAATGCCTACAGAAGGTTATGCTCTGTTTGCTGTAGAGAATTTAAACTCTAATTTAGAGAAGATTTTTAGTCAAACTCAAGGAAGATTAGACTTCAACCGCAAAGATCCTTTACCCCATCGTCAACCTTTCCAGGCATCGGCACTCCGCTATCAAACTTTACAAAAAGAATGGAATTTTCTCTTGAGTAATAATCAACTTCTGATGGAAGAGAAAACCCTAAAGAGATGGGGACAACAAGCAGATGATTTAGCTTTAGCTTTGCAGCAATTAGCCGATGAACCATCAACCAAACATTTTCTGGCAGCACAATTAACCCTGTCCTCTTTTCGTCGTCAATTTCCTAAATGGATGGAACAGAGCATAGACATTAGTCCCTATCAAATTCAAGTCTGGGAAAATCGCCTAGACACCCTCGATCGACTTCTAAGCTATGGAGAAACAAATGTCTTAAACAATCCTACCAGAGTCTCTTCTAATAAATAACTGGGATTTAATTAAATCTAAAACGGTCAACAGGATAATAATCTTGTTGACCTAGATGAGCGACGCTCTTAATTTTCTAGGTGACGAGCTTTGTAAAAAGTTTCCAGGCTATGACGATCGCCTACATAACGCCAGTGCCAAGGTTCATAGCTAATACCTTGGGGATTATCCCTAGGGAAAGATAATTCAAAACTATATCTAGGCGCATTGGCTTCTAGCCAACGAAAAGCAGCGGTATTTTCAAACTTTTCGCTCAGATTAGTAGATGGCACTTTACCATCACCAATATCGATCGCGTATCCTGTATGATGTTCACTATAACCTGGGGGTGCGCTAACTTCGGCTCTTTTAGTTACACGTTGTACTCTTTGTTCTTTAATCCGAAAAAAGAGATAATCCTGTTCAGAAATACTGCGAAAAGCCGATATGGGGGTTAAAAGAACTCCATCTGCTACAGCTGCTGCTTGCATTTGTTTAAATTTCTCTGCTGCTGTATTCCGTAACTTCAGTCTGCCATCAGCAGAAATGGCAGTTAATTCTGATTTTGGTACTTCTTCGTAGGGTAAATGACCTAATAAATCTTCTGGGGTGATCCTATTTTCTGTTTGATTAGTATCATCATTATTAGTTGTTGCTTGGGTTGTGGTAGAATTCTGATTCTCAGGGGAATCATCTGCTGTTTCAGCTTGAGTAATGGTCTCTGTATTTTCTGGTAGAGCAGAAGTATTTTGATTTGCTCTTGATGGAGGGCGAGATAAAAATAAACCTGATAATAGAACAATTATACCTACTCCTAAAACTCCTCCCATAATAGGAATTAAGGGTAGCTGAGATGATGATTTAGAAGGTGCGGTTTCTCTTATCGCCTCTGGAATATCGTCCATTTCCCTCCCTTGGTATCTTTATATGTACAGCTTAAGATAGAATCTTGTATCTATTATTACAACCTATCTCTAAAATCAGATAAATTCACTATAGCAATCCTAATTAGGTTGTGAAAGATGGTTATTTTTCAAGCTAAGGGCTAACAAGCCACTCCATCATTTTCTGCTGCTAGTTGAACGGCTTTAGCCACAGTACTGGCTACTTTGGGATTGAAAACAGAGGGGATAATATGCTCTGAGTCTAAATCAGTGGGACTAACCAAAGAAGCGATCGCTTTGGCAGCTTCTAGATACATATTAGTGGTAACTTCTGAAGCTCGACAGTTTAAGGCACCGCGAAAAACCCCAGGAAAAGCGAGAACATTATTAATTTGATTGGGGTAATCACTCCTTCCTGTTGCCATTACTGCCACGCGATCGTAAACTAATTCTGGCTGAATTTCGGGAATAGGGTTTGCCATAGCAAAGACAATGGGCTTATCTGCCATAGAGTCAATCATTTCTGGAGATAAACATCCAGGTACACTTACCCCTAAAAATATATCTGCTCCTTTGAGGGCATCTGCTAGAGTCCCGGTTGCTTCTACTGCAAATTCTTGTTTTTGAACAGTTAAATCACTTCTTTGGGTTGAAAGAATTCCTTTGGAGTCACACATCCAAATCTGATTTACTCCTGCTTTTCGCAATAGACGAGCGATCGCTACTCCCGCAGCCCCTGCTCCGTTGATAATAATTCTTACCTCTGACAAAGCTTTATTGACTAATTTTAGGGCATTATATAAAGCTCCTAAAACGACAATGGCTGTACCATGCTGATCGTCGTGAAATACAGGGATGTTTAATTCTTCTCTTAATCTCCGTTCGATTTCAAAGCAACGAGGGGCAGAAATATCTTCTAGATTGATTCCCCCAAAAACAGGAGCAATGTTTTTGACTGTGGCAATAATTTGTTCTGTATCTTGAGTATCTAAACAAATAGGAAACGCATCAACTCCTGCAAACTCTTTAAACAAGAGAGCTTTTCCTTCCATCACTGGTAAAGCAGCTTCTGCTCCCAAATTACCTAAGCCTAAAACTGCACTACCATCAGTTACTACTGCTACCATGTTACTCTTAGCCGTAAGGGAAAATACTTGTTCTGGCTCTTGGGCGATCGCCTTACAGATTCTGCCCACTCCAGGAGTATAAGCCATAGCTAAATCAGACTGAGATTTGAGGGGTAGCTTACTTTCAATCTTGATTTTTCCTCCTTGATGAAGAGCAAAAGTACGGTCAGAAAAACTAATAACTTTGATATCTGATAATTGTTGTACCGCAGCAATGATCTTCTCTGCGTGTTCTGAACTCGAAGCATCAACAGTTAGCTCTCTTTGGGTAAATTTGAGGTTTTGTTGTAGTATAGCAATATCTCCTAAGCTACCTCCCACATCGGCGATCGCCTTGATTACTGAAGCTAATGTACCAGGGCGATTGGGAATTTCAATCTTAATCTTTAAACTAAAACTTGCACTAGGATTTAAGTCTACCATCTTACCTAATTTAATATGTTGCTGGTTGTTTGTTAATCTGCTTAACCCAAGAATTTACTTTGACAAAATGAGTCAAAATATAAACAATGAAAAGCTTAGAGCTAATTGACAAAATCAGGACAAGAGAAAATCAACTTCTGTCGATCGACTCCTGACAAAGATATATGAGCGATCCGCGGATGCGCCTCAGTATAGCTGAGATCGCGCAATACTATTTTCAGCAGATCTCTTTTGAACTTATCTCTTGATAACTCAAAAAGTAAAATAATTCATCAAAATAAAGGTAAAATTTTATCCCCATAAATTTTTACCAAAAATAAAAGGGAGATAATTAAGTTAATTGTAGCTCTCAACTAACAACGCTGTATTACTCCCTCGGTATGACTCTAAGATTGAGACAGTCCCAAACCATGATCTTCTGCATATCTTTCCATGAAGCGCATAAATCTTTCCCATTCCTCAACAGATTTTATTACGAGTACTGCTTCAATTGCTTTGGGCTTACCATTAACAAATTTACCTTTTACTTCGCGAGAAACAATTTCTCCTTCTTCGTCAACTAAGTACATCCCAGTAACTTCATCAGTACTCTCTTGAGAAAGAATTTGGGGAGAATCAAAATAAAAAGTTGCCGTACCAGTATTGCCAGTACGGGAACGGGTAACTTTAATTTCAGGAACTACTGGCTCTGTAACTCCTCTCGAAAACTGAATGTCAGCCATAAGTCTATTTTGTTTATTTTTGCTTTTCGGTGAGACTATTTATTGTTTCATAATTTCATGTCCAAGGTAAAGTTTTTTTAATTCTTATTTCACAGGGTGACAAACAACTTGGTCGCTATCCAAAAATATTGCCAAAACTAACTACAAACTTCTCTAACCAAGGCTACTTTGCCATAGCGCGAATCTATTTCCACAGCACGAATCTCAATAACTCGATCGAGAGAAGTTAATTCATAATTGACTGTTTCGTTAGGTTGAAGGTGTAAACATTGAGCGAAAACTTCTTGTCGATACTTTTTAGGAATGAATTTGTCTTCCCCCATCTGAAGTACCGTTTGATTGTAAAAAGAAAGCTCTCCAGTATTATTAACAATAGCTGCGGGAGTCAATAAATCATTGCACCATTTTAATGCCAAAAACCATTTAGCATCACTTAATCTGTTATAGATTTTATCTCTCTTGGGATGGGGCATAGTCTTATATCCAGACTCAATAGAAACGATCGTTCCACCCAAAAAACCACATACCATCCCGATCTTATTAACCATAGAGGGTTACTCCCAGCAGAAACTATAGACTTGTTTTGCATAAGTCCTAATTGAACGGTTGAGAAAGACAAGGAGGATAAGGAAGACAAGGGAGACAAGCGGTGCGACCCTGCTCGGGAAACCCGAGCTAAGGAAGCGGACGAGCGCGGTCTTGGGGGTTTCCCCCCTTCGGGTTCAGCAGTTTGCTCAAGTCGGGAAACCCTTTCGGTAGTCGCTTCAAGTCGGGAAACCCGCCCAACGCGCTACCTCACCACCGCAACTGCTTCACCATGAGCGACTCGTTCAAGAACGCGCACCAAGAGAGGAAGAAATTAATTCTACATAGCTTTGAGGGTTTCTCAAAACCTTGATCATAGTGACTTGCCAATTTAGTTATGCAAGAAGTCTAATTACTTACCCTTCTTGAAGCTATCTCATACTTAGACTTAAGAGGAAGAACTCAAATCAATCTAATACTTTTAGTCTAAATGAAAAAGATTTTCAAAAAGAATTGGCTTAAATTTTCTTAATTTGACTACATGGCGATCGCTAATTGAGATTTTAAAAGAATCAATAGTTTCTGTTTCTATAACTTTGAAAAAACTTTTGGGAACTTTACATATGTAACTCTCTATAGAAAATTCAATAAATCATGTTAAATGAAAACGAAATCTTACGGCTGAGAACTGAAATAGAAGCTAAAGTCAATCCTAATAGCGGAATATACGGAAAATTATTAGAATGGCAAGAGGGATTTACAAATCATTATGCAATTGGTCTGTCGGATGAATATATGTTTAGTCCAGGCGAAAGATTTTCTGTACTCCAAACATCACAATACAATTTAAAGTTAACTCCGACTAAAGCGTTACATTCACATCTGGTTATTCAAAGATTAATTTATGCATTAGACTGTTTTAAAAAATGGAATTATGGGCTATTGGGCTGGAACTGTGAGCATTATGCACGTTTAGTTGCTACCAATGAAGCTTTATCTTATCAAGTTAAGTTTTCGCCTTTAGCTTTTTTGAACAATGGAGGATATCATCCTGACGCTGTAAATATATTTCAAAAATATCTTGAACAACGAAGTTTAAAAGAATTAATTAAAACCCCCTAACGAAACCCGACGCCTATAAGCTTTGGTTGGGTTTCACTATCGTTCTACCTAACCTACTAGCTAATTGAGATTTTAAATGTTTTAAGGTGATTTCTGAGAAAGGGCAAACTAACTTTCCACTCAGTAATACGCTTGAAAAATAATTTTGCCCACCCTACTTTTTTAGTTACTACTAACTACTGTACGGGCGAACGGCCGTTTGCCCCTACTACTAACTACTCACTTTAAATAGCCTAAAGCGTTAAAGATTGAGGCTCTGTTTCGATTAGTTGTGCCAAATCTTGCAAAAAGGCAGCAGCGTGTGCGCCATAAATAATACGGTGATCGCAGGTGATGTTAACATTCATTTGTTTTTTAATGCCCATCATACCGTCATCGCTAGCTACTATTTGGGGACGGGCTGCACCAATAGCGAGAATTGAACCTTGTCCTGGAGGTAATATAGCATCAAAGGTGCTAACCCCAAACATACCTAAGTTAGAGAGAGTAAAAGTACCAGTGCTATACTCATCTGGTTGTAATTGTTTAGCTCTTGCCCTATTAACTAAATCCTTCCAACTACGAGAGAGAGAATAAATATCCATTTGATCTGCATTACGCAAAACGGGAGTAATCAAACCTCCATCTGGCATAGCTACAGCCACAGCAATATTAATTTCCCCATTGTACTTAATCGCATCTTGGGCATAACTAGCATTAACGACTGGATGTTTTTGGAGTGCAACAGCTACCGCTTTGGCGAGTAAGGCTGTCATGGTTACACCCTTAGATTTAATTTGTTTATAAAGCCGATCGAGAGCATCAGTAGTAATGGTATAACCAACATGATAAGTAGGTACTTGCACACTCATTATCATGTTTTGGACTACTGCTTTTTGGAGAGTATTGAGAGCAACAGTTTCTCCTGGGGTAATATTGTTAACGGCTACAGGTTGAGGAGCAATGGGTTTAATTGGTTCAACAGGAGGTTTAGGAGGAGTAGGAGGAGTAGATACTTTACCCACAGCTTTTTCTATATCCTGAGCAATAATTCTGCCATAAGGTCCACTTCCTTGGAGTGTATTAATATCTACCTTTAATTCTTTAGCTAGTTTACGCGCTCTAGGAGAAGCAACGATACGTCCATTACTTCGAGTGACAGTATTTGCTACGGTGGTAGATTCTTCCACAGGTTTGGCTACTGGTGTAGGTTCACTACGACCTGATGCAGATCCACTCACACCAACCTTCTTGCCTACTCCTTGCTTTTTCGCTTCTTCAATTTCTGCTTCCGTTTCAGCAATTAAAGCGATCGCGTCTCCGACAGGGGCTTCTTGTCCTGCTTCTACTAAAATAACTGCTAAATAGCCTTCGTTAAAGGATTCTACATCCATATCGGCTTTATCTGACTCCACCACTACCACGGTTTCACCTTTAGCAACTTTGTCTCCTGGGGATTTTACCCATTCGACAATCTTACCTTCTGTCATTGTGGAACTAAGGGCGGGCATAAATACATCATGAATCATGGCAGTGGTTTTTCTCTCTGTAACAAAATTTATGGACAGTTAAGTTACTTATAGGTTGTTAGAAGTGCGACCCTGCCGAGGTTTCCTCAGCCAAGGAAAGCGCACTTCCCAAAGGGCTATCAGTTATCAGTTGACAAAAACAAATAATTGATAGCTATGTAGAGGGGAATGAGCCTTTTCCCTTACCGATAAATTAACTAGTCACGATATTAGATATTAACATCTACTGCTGTGCTAATTGTGGAATTCGTCCTTTTAATCCTGTCATTAATTTGAGGGCAAATAGCTTCAGTGGTTGAATATATTGCAACAACCATAAACCAAGACGACGAGCAATCACTATGGGCAACCAATTATTAGAGAAAGTTCGGTCTAAAAAGTCGGTAAAGCCTAAAATAGCCAAATTTTCTTTTTTGCGCCAACTTTGGTAACGGTTTAAAACACTAAGACTGCCAATATCTTCCCCTTGGGTATAGGCTGCTTGTAATATTTGAGCTAAGGAAGCTGCATCTCTAATCCCCAGGTTTAGTCCTTGCCCACCTACAGGATGACAACAATGAGCAGCATCACCAATGAGAGCTAGTCTAGATTGAACATAGCGATCGCACTGCATTAGTTGTACAGGAAATAAAAAGCGATCGCTAACTAATTCTAATTTACCTAACAATCCTCCTGTGTAGTGAGCTAACTTTTTGAGGAATTCTTGCTCATCTAGTTCTTGTAGTGCCTTGGCTTGAGCGTGGGGATTTGTCCAAACTATTTGGCAGCGATTTCCTGGTAAGGGCAAGACTCCCATTGGTCCGGTAGACCAGAATCTTTCAAAAGCGATATCATTCTGGGGTGCGGTATGTTTAATAGTGAATGCTACACAAGATTGCCAGTATTTCCAGCCACGGGTTTTAATTCCTGCCCAATGGCGAATGCGCGATCGCGCTCCATCTGCACCTACTACTAGTTTAGTTCTAATTAGCTTTTCTGTGCCGTTTAATTTGACTTTGACTGTAGCTGAAGTATCTTGATATTTTACTTCTGTCACTTCGGCTGGACATAGCCAACTAACGTTATCACAACTAGCAATAAATTCTTGTAGGGTAGTTAATACTACATTATGTTCTGCCACATAGCCTAAATATTCGTTGTCTAAATCTTTTTTCTCGAATTTAACAACTTGAGGATAATTACCATCTGATAACCTAATATGGCGGAATTTAGCTATTTGAGGCAATATTTTGTCCCAAACACCAATTCCTGAATAAATAAGACCTGAAAGCAGTGAAAAAGCATAAGCTTGCCTTCTTGCTGCTGCCAACTCTAAAGATTTAGCTTCAACGATAATCACTCTGATGCCAGAATTTTTTAGGGCAGAGGCTAGGGTTGTGCCCACAATCCCACCACCAACGATAACTAAATCACAGTTTAAACTTTCTTTAGAGACAGATATACTATTTAGTTGCTCTAACGCCATTTTTTAGCTTTTTCTTAAGAAAATGATAAATATATTTACTTATCTTTATTTTGACGCGAACAGCTATTGAGGACAAGTAGAATGCCTAAATGTAAATAAACTACTGCAATCTTGAATTTAGCTTAAAGTTATAAAAAACAGCATGTTTAAGCAATTTTAGCTATTGATTGTTTTTCCAAATAATCTTGAGCAATCTCCCAAGCTGCGTTAATAAACTGCATAGTTTCGTTTGAACCACCACAGTCTGCATGGTATCTCTGGCAAACCTTTAAGTACAATGGACGACCAAAAGCAACAAAACTAGTAGCGTAATAAATAAGACTTTTATGTCCTATTTTTTGACCCTGATAAATACTATATTCTTGACCATATTGTTGGACTATTTCTGCTTGTACTTGTTGATACCTTGGCATTTTATTGGCAAGACTTTCTTTACTTAATTCATCGAAAGTAGTAGGAGCGATCGCAGAAACTAAAGCATTATGTAATATAGGGTCTACACCACAATCTATTTCTAAGTCCTTAACTTGTTCTGAAACAATAAAAATTCTGCGTAAAACATCTAATTGATAGGAGCATTTTTCAATTTGTTTAGCTATTTCTTGTTGTTTTTGTTCAAGATTAGTTAAAGCTTTTTGTTCATCATCTGCAACAGATGACGATTTGCTTATTTGGCCAAGTAAATCTTTTTTTTCTTGCTCGTAGCTTTGTCTTTTTTCGCACAGGTTTTCTAATTGTGATTGCGTTTCCTCAAAAACATTATCAAAAAAGGACATTTTTCTTACGACCTAAAATTAAATGGTTGAAGCTAATACTACCAAATATCATTAAATGAATAAACCGATTAATGTAAAAATTTAAATAATATTTAGAAGTAATACTTATTTAGGCGCAAATTTTATGTAGCTTATATCACATAAATACTCAGAAATTGTGTTTATTCACGATTAAACCAGACTTGTTGTTGAGGTGGAGGTATAATAATTCCTGCGCGATCGAAAGTAACTTTAATTCGACGACGAAACTCTCTTCCCACTTCCCACTGCTTAAGAGGTTCAGTTTTAATCCACACTCTGACCACTGCCCCGCGATCGCTAAAATTGTCTATGCCCAATATTTGAGGAGATTCGATGATCTTATCTCGCCATTCAGCGTCTTTACTCATCTCTTCTGCTACTTGATGGATTAGTTTTAAGGCTAGATCTATATCTGTTTGATAAGGAACAGGTATATTTAAGTCTGCCCGCGACCATTGACTCGAAAGATTTGCTACTATTCTCACTTCACTGTTGGGAATAGTAATCAATCTTCCTCCTGCATCCCGCAGTTGAGTAATGCGTAGATTGATATTCTCTACTAATCCATCTACATCACCAACTTTAATAATATCCCCTACAGCATATTGATCTTCTAAAATAATAAAAAAGCCATTGATAGCATCTTTGATTAAATTTTGTGAAGCAAAAGATATAGCTAATCCTAATATACCAGCACCAGCCAATAAGGGAGTTACATCAATTCCACTCACAGACAGAGCAAATAAAACTCCAACACTAATCCCAATAATTGTCACTATTCCCCTAGCAATTCTCGCAATAGTTGCTACTCGCAATTCTCTACGCTGATTTATGGGACGATGAAGAATATTAGTATTAAGTATTGCGGAACTAGATTTAGCAATTAAAGCATAAATAAAACGAATTAAAATATAGGTTATTAAACTGACCATTAATATTCTTAGTGGTATACGCAGGGCAGCAATAATTAAAAATTGTAAGATGCGAGTATAAGGAAATAAACCGATAATAAATAAAATTCCTCCTACCCAAATACAAATTTGAAACCATTGAAGCAACCGATATTGTATTTCTTTAATATTCCATTTTTGTCTTTGATTTAATCGATTGTATACTGACAAAAGTTCGGAATTGAGAGAAGGTTCTAATTGCTGTTTTAATTGTCGAGAATGATAAAGTAAACGGAGAAGATATAGAGTAATTAATGATATTGAGGCTAAAGTTACTATTGCTATTATTCCTTGGCGAATTAAAAAATGTTTTTGCCTTTCTCGTCTAGCTTTTCGCAAACCATATTCTAATTGTTTTGTTAAATATTCTGCTCTAGTTTGAATACTTACTTTGTATCCTCTTGCATCATCATTAGTAACATTAAATAGTCGTTCTTCTTTAGCATCTCCCTCTAATTTAGGATCTATTATTTTGATGTATATCTCCCCTTCTTTTGTATGCCTAATCTTTAATTTAGTATCTTTTTGTTGCAAATATAAATCTTTTACTTCATTAAGCCTAATTTGAATTTCGTTAATTCTGGCAGATAATTCTGCTTCGGTAGCAGCTAGTTTAAATAAGCAGCGACCGTCTAAACGAATACAAGCATATTCTAGAGAATTATCTTGGATATGCCGTAGCATCCTTGAATAAACTAGAATATCTTGAATAAAAGGATACTGAGCTTTTACCGGTGCAATAGTTACCGTCAAGAAAATTATGATGCTGATTACAAAAGTTAGCGATCGCTTTTTGAACATCTGGCTTTTAGCTATATACCAAGCAGTTTTGAGGATTTTAGGTAGATAAATTATATTTTGACAGAGATTTTATTATTCCTGTAAATAGTCAGTTTTAATTTTTAAGCCGATCTTTCTAACAATTTTCTTAGCTAATCAGCAAGGGTACTCAAAATTTAGTTACAATCTCAGAGCAATATTGTTTAAAAACAAACAAGTTATGACTGCCACCGTTACTCAACCCAACTACGAAGTAAAAGACCTTGCCCTTGCACCCAAAGGCAAGCAGAGAATAGAATGGGCAGCTAGAGAAATGCCTGTTATCAAACAAATTAGAGAACGTTTTGATAAAGAGAAACCCTTAGCAGGTATTCGTCTGGTAGCTTGTTGTCACGTAACTACAGAAACAGCTAATTTAGCAATTACCCTTAAAGCTGGTGGTGTTGATGCGATTTTAATTGCTAGTAATCCTCTTTCGACTCAAGACGATGTGGCAGCCTGTTTGGTTGCCGATTATGGTATTCCCGTCTACGCTATCAAAGGTGAAGATAACGAAACCTATCATCGTCACGTTCAAATTGCCCTAGACCATAAACCTAATATTATCATTGATGATGGTAGCGATGTAGTAGCTACTATTGTTAAAGAAAGACAGCATCAACTAAAAGATTTGATTGGAACTACAGAAGAAACCACTACAGGTATTGTTCGTTTAGAAGCAATGTTCAAAGATGGTGTGCTTAGTTTCCCTGCTATGAATGTTAACGATGCAGAAACTAAACATTTCTTTGATAATCGTTACGGTACAGGACAATCTACCCTAGACGGCGTTATCCGCGCTACTAACGTACTTTTAGCTGGTAAAACTATTGTAGTTGTTGGTTATGGCTGGTGCGGTAAAGGTGTTGCTATGCGGGCAAAAGGACTTGGTGCTAATGTAATCGTAACTGAAATTAATCCAGTGCGTGCGATCGAAGCAGCTATGGATAGTTTCCGTGTGATGCCCATGAGTGAAGCTGCATCTCAAGGAGATTTATTTGTTACTGTTACTGGTAATAAACACGTAATTCGTCCCGAACATTTTGCTGTGATGAAAGATGGGGCGATGGTGTGTAATTCTGGTCACTTTGATATAGAAATCGACCTAAAATCTTTGGGGGCAGAAGCGACAGAAGTAAAAGAAGTTCGTAACTTTACTCAAGAATATAAACTACCTAGTGGTAAATCTATTGTTGTCTTGGGAGAAGGAAGACTAGTTAACCTAGCTGCAGCCGAAGGTCATCCTAGTGCTGTAATGGATATGAGTTTTGCCAACCAAGCCTTAGCTTGCGAATACTTGGTTAAAAATAAAGGTAAATTAGAACCAGGTTTACATTCTATTCCTCAAGAAGTCGATCGAGAGATTGCAGCCCTTAAGTTAAAAGCAATGGGCATTGAGATTGATACTCTCACTGCTGAACAAGAAGAGTATATCAACTCTTGGACTGTAGGTACTTAGTTTTTAGCTATCAGCTTTTAGCTCTTAGCTTGTATTTGGGGTGGGCAGAGCTTCCAGGTGTATGTTTTTAATAAAGTAGTAAATTATTACTTTAATTAGAAGGAAAAAAACAAGGTTTTCTCCCCTTGCTCCCTATGCTTCCCCTTCCCCCTCTGCCTATCTTAACCATTAAATCTTGAAATCATACCCTTGTGAGGGTGGGCAGAGTCCCACTCTTTTTTTTGCTTTTAATGATATATAAATGGTTGATAAAATATTTTTTACACTAAATGGCTAAACTATCTGTTGAACTAAATCGTTATTTTTTTGAAGAAGAAAGACAACCTAAAGTAACTCTGGCGGAAATTTTGTCTTTGGCAGGAGAAAGAACCTTTGGCTTTCTATTTGTGTTAATTGCCATTCCTTCTGCTTTACCAATACCAGCAACAGGTTACTCTATTCCTTTTGCTATTGTAATTTTCTTCTTGGCAGTTCAGCTTGTTATTGGTCGCCAACGCCCTTGGTTGCCAGCAAAAATGATGAATAGCTCGCTTAAATTAGAAACAACCCAAGGTTTTATTAAAGCAGCTATTCCTTGGTTGCAGAGAATTGAAGCTTTAACTCAACCTCGTCTTACTGGCATTTGCACTAGTGTACCAGGACAAATTTTTATTGGAACTGCGATCGCGCTGATGTCTATTTCCATGATGATACCTATTCCTGGTACAAATACTTTACCCGCGATCGGTATTTTTGTGACAGGCTTTGGCTTAATGGAAGATGATGGGGCAATTAGTCTTGCTGGATTAGTGATTTGTCTTTGCGGTGCTATTTTATCTATTTCAATTTTAGTAGCTCTTGTCTGGGGTGGTTCGAGTTTGTTAGATATGATTAGAGGTTGGCTTGGTAGATAGTTGTTAGTTGTTAGTCATTGGTCATTGATTATTAGTTACGAAAAACAAAAGACAAAATAATTATGACTGTTCAGTACACCTATAGTTCTCTTTCTAATTCGCAAGAAATCGATCGACTTGGGGAAATTACTCGCCAGTGCTTTGGTGGTTCTCCCTCCGACTGGGAGTATTACCTCAATCTTATCGGGGCTGAAAATTTCCGCATCCTTCGTCAAGGAGAAAAAGCGATCGCAGGTTTGGCAATTTTGCCTATGGGACAGTGGTTTGGTGGTAAAATTGTCCCCATGGCAGGAATCGCTGCCGTTGGGGTACTACCAGAAGCTCGCGGGAAGGGTGCAGCCAGAGAACTCTTAAATAATACAATTAAAGAACTCCATAGCTTAGAAATCCCTATTTCTGCCCTGTATCCTGCTACTCAGGTACTCTATCGCCAAGTAGGATATGAGCAAGGTGGAAGTTTGTGTCAATGGGAATTACCAACCGCAAGCATCCAACTCAAAGAGCGTCATCTTCCTATGCATCGAGTTGGTTTGAGCGATCGCAGCATTTTTGAGAATTTATATAATCAACAGGCTCAAGTAAATAACGGTAATTTAGCTCGCCCTTCTGCTATTTGGTCAAGAATACTCGAACCACGCCAAGAAGAAGAAATTTATGCTTATTTAATTGGCTCTGAAAACGCACCTAGAGGCTATATAATTTTTATCCAAAATCGAGACAAGAAAGAAAAAGCGATCGAGATCAGAGACTGGGCATTGCTAGATGTATCTGCTGCCAAACGCTTGTGGACATTTTTGAGCGATCATCGCTCCGAGATCGTAGGAATAAATTGGCGGGGTTCGTCTGTTAATCCTTTTACGCTACTTTTACCCGAACAAACTGCGAAAATCATTCGGCAAACGATTTGGATGCTACGCATAATTAATGTTTCTTTAGCTTTATCATTGCGGGGTTATCCTCTGCAATTAGAAGCAGAATTACATTTAGATGTTAGTGATAATTTAATTGCTACTAATAATGGTAAATTCTGTTTGCAAGTTTCTCAGGGACGAGGAGAGGTTAGTCAAGGAGGAAAAGGTGATTTTAAAATAGATATTCGCAGTCTGGCTTCTCTTTATACAAGTTTTTTGAGTCCTCGACAACTACACAGTTTAGGTTATCTAAAAACAACTCCAGAAGCCTTGGCAATAGCAACCCTAATCTTTTCTGGCGATCGCCCTTGGATGGCAGATTTTTTCTAATCAGAAATTGTTTAGTAATATTAGAGACAAAAAAAATTTACTGTCCAAATTTTTAGAGATTTTCAAGATATTTCTGGGAACTATAGACAAAGGAACAGTGGAGAAAAATACAGAGGGATTATTTTTTTGTTGCCACTTTTACTTTGGGTTATATCATGAACAATACTCTTACAAATGCCCTGTTGATTATAGAGGATAAATTAAAACAAGCCTGGTCTGGTTGTGTTGAATTTACCGAAACAAAAGATCATTCTGTTGGCTGGAAAATATATTTTTCCGCAGGCAAAATACAATATGCTACTAGTACTGTTGGTCAACAAGAACGATTCCAATATTTATGGAAACTATTGCAAATCGATTCAGATTGCCCACAATTAAATCCTACTAATCTAGAATATGAACAGTTACGTCTATGGGGAGTAGAAGCCAAATTAGGTGATTCAGATTTACAAGGATTATTCTTAAAATTTACCCAAGAAGCCATAACCCAAATTTTAAGTCTAGATAAATCTTCAGTAAAATTAGTCGAAAATAACTGCTTAAAAACAACGATCGCCGATTTTTCTTGGCAAGATTTACAAATTCTCCATCTCAAAGAAAAAGCAAAGAGTTGGAATGAGGTAAGAACTTATCTTGACTCTCCTTTTAGTCGTTTCCATTTAACTCAAGATAATACTCTCAAATTTTATAAATTCTGGAAGAAATTAGATACTAATCCAGAGATGGCAGATTTAACTAATTCTCAAAAAATTTCTTCTTTAGTGAGTTTATTCTCTGCCAAAAATAGTTTTTATTATATTGCTTCTCAAGTTAATATTCCTCCCCTAAAATTGATAAATTGTTTAAAACCTTGCATCCAAGAGCATATCTTTGCAATATTACCTTGGCAAGAATTAGAACTAAAAGTATCCTCTAAAGTTTCTACTCCTCAAAAAACAACTACCCAGAGAATAAATACTTACTCTCCTCAAATATCAAAACCAGCATCGACTAATGATCGAACTTCTAATCTTCCTGTAATTGCTTGTATTGATGATAGTAAAACAGTGCAAAGACAAGTCAAGTTAACTTTAGAAGCTATTGGTTATCAAGTCATTGATATTCTCGATCCTGCTTTAGCTTTAAAGAAGTTATCTCGTCAAAATCCAGTCTTAATTTTGATGGATATCAATATGCCTACTATGAATGGTTATGACTTGTGTAGTATGTTGCGTCGGTCTAACAAGTTTCAAGAAATTCCTATTGTCATGCTGACAGGAAGAGATGGAATTATCGATCGCATGAGAGCGAAATTTGTTGGTTCTACTGACTATTTAACTAAACCTTTTGAACCTAATGAGTTGATCGAATTAATTAAAAAATTAACAGTTTAGATCGATTCTGGAGAATTTAGTTATAAATCTACAATTTTTATTACAGTTTTGGGAACTATATATCTGTACTTCCCCCCTTTCATTTATATCTTGTTGAGGAATTTAATTATTATGAAAACTGTTTTAGTGGTTGAAGATACTCAAGCAGAACGCAATATGATCTCTGCCTTGCTTTCTCATGCAGGTTTTCATGTTGCCGTAACCGAAAATGCTGAAGCAGGCTGGAAATGGCTACAAAACAACAATCCACCTAATCTAATCTTATTAGATATCGTCATGCCGGGGGAAAGTGGTTTAGACCTATGTCGTAAAATTCGCGAAAATGAGAAGTTAAAAGAAATTCCTATCTTGTTTTGTAGTTCTAAGTCTGAAGATTTTGACCGCTTTTGGGCATTGCGCCAAGGCGGTACGGAATACATTACTAAACCCTATGTCCCACAAAATTTAGTAGATAAAGTAGTTCAGCATATTAGCTAAAAGTTATTTGACACTCCAACGTTTTCGCTATTTTTCAAAACGTTGGATTCTTATATAGGAAAATGAATCAAGAATATTTTGTTGTAGAGTTATCGACTTCAATTCAATTAGGTTTGCCCCTGGTAGATATGGCAACAGTAGCACAGTTTGAGCAGAAAGATATCTGTGTAGTTCCAGGAGTAGCTTCTTTTTGGTATGGAGTTGTTAACTTCAAAGGTTCTTTATTGTGGATACTGGAGACTAATCGCTTCTTTGATTTAGATGTTAATTTAAATGCTACCAGCGATCGCTTGAACTCAAAACTTACTTCCGTATTACTCACTCATCAAATTAGAGGAACACAACGACGTGTTGCTCTTGTCGTGCAGAAGTTGCAGGGTCTTTTAAAAGTTGAATCCAGTAAACTCAAGTCCTTGCCTGCTTCTGAGCCATCCAGTTTACAAAATTTATGTACTGCTGCGGTAGAAACAGAAAACCAAATTACCTACATCTTAGATTCAGCAGCATTTTTAGAGCAGTTACATCAACAATCTACTCTTGTATGTGCTTAACAACTCACTGCTCATATTTAGGTGATTCTCGTTTTTAGTTTTTAGTTTCTGCTCTAACTCATAACCCCTCTACTAATAACTATTAAATTAATCAAACTAATAGGTAAAATTATATGTCTAATCAACCTACTACTGGTAATGAAGATTGCGTTGGTAAAATTCTAGAAGCCAATAGCCTAGAAAAATCAGGGGAAATCGAGCAAGCGATCGCCATATATCAAGAAATTATCGCCTTAGATGGAGATGGTAACTATGGTGCAGTAGCCCAACAAGCCTTAGCCAACCTCCAAAGTTCTTCGGGAAGAACTGCTACAAAAGCAGCAATCCAAACAGCGCAAGAGAATGCTTCTTGGTGGTCAAAACTAAGTCTGCGATGGAAAGTAACAGGACTGGCGATTGCCCTCAGTACTATTCCTGTAGTTGCTTTGGGGGGGACAGCTTACTATATTATCAGTCAAACGATTGAATCACAAATTGCTGGACTAGAAGAAGCTCGTGTATCTGAACTTTCGGATAAAATTAGTCTTTTTTTGTACGAACGATATGGGGATATGCAGATCATTTCTAAGGCGGGGATTTTGATTGATTCCAATATTAGAAATGCAACTACTAGAGAACAAAAAGACGCAATCCTTGCAGGTTATCTTCAAAGCTATCCTTTTTTTAATAGTATTGCTGCTTTCAATCTTAATGGAGATGTTCTAGCTCATTCTGAAGGTGGAAATAGTAATCACCAAGATAGCATTTACTTTAAAGCAGTCTTAGAAAGTAAAAAGACTTACATTGGTGAGCCTCGAATTTCTAAAAAATCTGGATTTTTTGCTGTCTATATCGCGACTCCAATTATCGATAAAGATACTAAAGAAATGATTGGAGTAGTGAGAGCTAGAATGCCTGTAGAAAAGATAGAAACTCTCCTTGCTAACTATGGTAAAGATCGAGTTGATTATCTATTAATTGATTCTAATAATCAAACTTTCCTTTCATCTAAAGAAGAATGGGAAGGAAAAAAACTAGATGTCAATCTTTCTAAAGTCTTAGAAATAAAAACTAATGAAAGTACAGGTACGGTAATTGGTCAAGATTTACTCAGTAAAAAAGAACAATTGATTAGTTTTAGCTCCATTACCTCAAAAGGAGATACACTAAAAATCAATTGGAGTGCAATTATTGCCGAAGATAAAGATGCTGCTTTTGCAGTAGAGCAACAATTATTATTGACCCTGGAAATAGGTATCTTGGTGACTGTATTATCAGTTTCGGCTTTAGCAACTTTTTTATCTTATCGAGGCACGTTACCCTTAATTAAGTCTACTGACACGGTACAAAAGTTAGGACAAGGAGAACTAGATGTGCGGATGGATGTGATTGGCGCAGATGAGCTAGCGGATTTGGGTACTAACATTAACTTGATGGCAGAACAAATCCAAGACTTGATTCGTATCCAAGAAGCAGAAACCAAAAAGCAAAAGCAAGAAAAAGAACGCCTCCAACAGGGGGTAGTGAACTTGCTCCTAGACGTAGAAGGCGCACAAAAAGGAGATTTGACTGTTAAAGCAAAGATGACTGAAGGTGCGGTAGGCTCGATCGCTGATGCTTTTAACTCTATTATGAGTAGGTTAAGAGCTTTGCTGCAGCAAGTTCAAACAGTCTCTAACCAAGTAGGGGAATTATCTCTAGCGGGGGAAAACTCTGTACGTCAGCTTTCTGAAGCAGCTTTAAACCAAGCAGAAGAAATTAACTCAGCCCTATCTAGTATTGCAGAAATTAATGAATCTGTACAAAATGTAGCGGGTTATGCCCAAGAAGCAGCACAAATTGCTAGCCAAGGTTTAACTCAAGCCAAAGAAGGGGATGCTGCGATGGATTCAACAGTTGATAGTATCGAAAAGATTAGAACCACCGTTGCCAGTACGTCCAAACAAGTAAAACAATTATCAGAATCTTCCCAAGAAATTGCCCAAATTGTGGAAATTATTTCGGGTATCTCCGAAAAAACCAACTTACTAGCATTTAACGCTTCTGTTGAGGCAGCCCGTGCAGGAGAACACGGTGATGGTTTCCGTATTGTAGCAGAAGAAGTTCGTCGTTTAGCAGATCGAATCACCGATTCCACCAAAGATATTCAACAACTAGTATCGGCTATTCAACAGGATACAACTGCTGTACTGCAAGGAATGGAAACTAGTACAACAGAGGTTGTCACTGGTAGTGAATTAGTGCGTAAAACCAAACAAAACTTACAGAACTTGGCGAATACCAGTGAAAAAATTGATAGGTATCTCCAGTCTATTTCCACCAGTACCATCGACCAAACTAATACTGCTCGTCAAGTTAACGAGAAAATCTCAGGTATTGCGACTATTGCCAAAGAAAACTCCACAGAAGCCCAAAACGTGGTTAAATCCCTGCGTACTCTGGTAGAAGAGGCAGAAACTCTTCAAGAGTCTGTATCTCAATTTAAGTTACAGGCTTAATTCAGAAGTTCAGAAGTTCAGGAGTTCAGGAGTTCAGGAGTTCAGAATTCAGAATTATTAGTTAATTCTTCTTCCTTAATAATCAACACAATATCAACATGAGTTCCCAGTTAGATCCTTCAATTCTTGCTGCCATTACTGAAGAAGCACGTCAGTGTTTTTTAGACGAAGATGCCCCAGAATATCTGCAAATGATGGAAGATGGCATCAAAAAAGGCGATCGCGCTGCTGATTTCACTTCTCTGTTGCGGGCTGCTCATTCTCTTAAAGGTGGTGCGGGTTTGGCATCTCTAGACAGTTTACAAAAACTAGCCCATAAACTAGAAGATGTTTTAGTGGGGATTCAACAAGGCAAAATTGAGGAAGTTGATTTTGGTTGGAATCTGGTTGAGCAAGGAGTTAACGAAGTAGCTTTGATTTTAAGTCAGGCAAGAACTGACGACACGGTTACAGCTAATCCAGATTTGATTTCAGCTTTGGAAGCTTTGGCTGGCTCTGCTTCTGCTGAGGAAGTAGATATTTCTACCGAAAGCCAAGACAATAGCTTAGTTAATGATACTTTAACCGAAGAGTTAGAAACTTCCTTTGCTGCGATCGAAGAATTAACTCCCGATCTGCCTCCAGAGTTAATTCAACAATTTTTAGCCAATTTTGTCGATGAAAGTTTATTTTTAGCAGAGACTCTTAATCTATCTTGGTTGGTAGAATCAATTGAACGGATCGGGAGTGTACAAGTAGAATCCGATCTAGAATCTTCTTTAGCGACAGTAACAGAGATAATCAAGGAAATTCGTTCCCATCGCGATCGCTTTCTACTCACAGGGGAAAATCCCGTCCCAGAATCTCAGACTAGCCAACAGTCTAAACAACAAGAAAACCAAGAAAAAGAAGTTGCCTCTACGCCAGATCTGCTACCCAAAAATGTTTTATCTCAACTAAGAATTCCCCTGCACAAACTAGAAGGGATGACCAATAATATTGAGGAATTAATCTTAACTCAAGCCAGGCTAAATCGACAAAAAAGGCTATTTAATCAAGCTAATCGGCGTTTAAGGTCTCTCTCACGACAATTTGAGCCAATTCGTGACCAAGTACAGAATTTATACGATCGATTAGCGGTAAGTTCTACTAACCTATCATCTATCCCTTCTCTAAACGATAATAATCAGTTCTTACCAAACACTAAAACATCTGAAGAGCTTGGTTTTGACTCCTTGGAACTCGATCGCTACACAGAGCTTCATACTAGCTTACAATCTTTTCAAGAATTGATGCTCCTGGTACAAGAAACCCGTACGGACTTAGATTTGATTGAGCGAGAATTATCAGAAGACTTAGACAAAACGCAAAAAAATCTCGACACACTATATACAAATGTCACTGAATCTCGTCTAGTTCCTTTTAGCCTATTGGCAAAAAGATTTATTCCTCAAATCCGCAATCTTAATCAACGTTTTGACAAGTCAGTTAACCTTATTATTGAGGGAGAAAATACTCCTATTGACCAAGTATTATTAGAGCAATTACAAACCCCTCTAACTCATTTACTTAATAATGCATTCGATCATGGCATCGAATCTAAAGCAGAACGTCGCGCTAGCCAAAAATCCGAAAGTGCCGAGATTATCCTCAAAGCTAAAGTAGAAAATAACCAGCTAGTAATTACTATTGAAGATGATGGTGGTGGTATTAATATTGAAAAAGTTTATCAAAAGGCTGTAGACAGAGGAATTTGTCCCCTAGATAAATCTATTAATGATTTTAGTCCTGAAGAGATTATTGATTGGATTTTTCAACCAGATTTCTCTACGGCAGCTAAAGTAAGTGATATATCTGGGCGAGGAATGGGATTAGATATTGTCCGTAGTCAAATTCGTAAATTACGAGGCAATCTTCAAGTTCAAACTAAATTAAGCCAAGGTACAACTTTTACCTTGAAGCTACCCCTCAATCTTAGTTTGATGTCATTGTTCCTAGTTCAATTACAAAACCGCATTATTGCTATCCCCAACAGTAGTGTAATCGAAACATTACTTTATGATGAACTAAGTTTTACTGATGAAGAAAAGCAAACTGTCTATTGGCAACAAAAAACCCTTCCTGTAGTTTCCCTGGCAAATTTATTACCTTGTCCCAGAAATCCTCTATCTTTAGACCGCTCAAAAATAGGCATAGTAATTAAAGCTGCTTCAGGTTTACTAGTAGTCTTAGTTGATGCTGTGCTACAAGAAGAAAAATTAATTGTTAAACCTTTTGATGATACTATTCCTGTCCCATCTTACCTAGCGGGTTGTACGGTTTTGGGTACAGGGGAAGTAATACCTGTAATTTTACCTCAAGGCTTAGAGCAGAATGCTACTTCTACCGATCGACAAACCCTAACAACACGAACTCAAACTATACGCACAATTTTAATAGCAGAAGATTCCGTTGCTACCAGACGTATGCTCGAAAAGATCTTAACTGCTGTGGGGTATCAAGTAATTGTTTGTCGAGATGGCAAAGAAGCGATCGATAAACTAGAACAAGATCGAGGAGTAATCGATCTAATTCTTTCTGATGTGGAAATGCCTAAAGTTAATGGCTTTGAATTACTACAGAAAGTAAGATCTAATAATACCTTAAAAGATATACCTGTAGTGATGGCAACTTCTCGTACAGGCGATCGTCATAGACAACAAGCAATGAAATTAGGGGCAACAGATTATTTGGGTAAACCAATTCAACCTCAAGAATTGATTGCGATTGTGGAAAAGTTGGTAGCTAAAGCTGGATAAAAAGAGTTAGTAGAGACGTTCCATGGAACGTCCGTACAGTTAGTGGTTATGATGAGTACCTAAGTTGACGTAATTTTGGTATGAATATAAAGACCCTACAAATAGGTTTAGAATGGTTTCCCGAACAAGGAGGAGGACTCGATCGCGTTTATTATGATTGCACTCGCCATTTACCTAAAGTAGGAGTAGAAATAAGGGGTTTGGTAGCAGGTTCACCCCAAGTAGCACAAGCTACTAACGGACAAATTCAAGCTTTTGCACCAGCTAATTCCTCTCTACTAAAACGCTGGTTAGCAGTTAAAAAAAATTTTAGTGATTTGATCACCCAGGCAGAATACAACCTGATTGTTTCCCATTTTGCCTTATATACTTTCCCTTTACTCAGTCAACTTAAGAACTTGCCTTTAGTTACCCATTTTCATGGTCCTTGGGCATTAGAAAGTGATGTAGAAGCCCAAAAAACTATTGCTATTTGGTTGAAAAAAGAATTAGAAAAAACCTGTTATCGACGTTCTTGCCAATTTATTGTTCTCTCTAAAACTTTTCGAGATATTTTGCATCAAGAATACCAAGTACCCTTAGAACAGATTAATATTGTGCCTGGCGCAGTGGAGATCGATCGCTTTAATCTTAATCTTTCTACTGCTGAAGCTAGAACTAAATTGGGCTGGAGTCAAGATCGTCCGATCATTTTTTGTGTACGCAGACTAGCAAAACGCATGGGTTTAGAAAACTCGATCGCTGCTATTCATCAAGTCCGCAAACAATATCCTGATGTTTTGTTATATATTGCAGGTAAAGGTGCATTAGCCGAAACTCTACAACAACAGATAGCAGAATTGGAGCTTACTCGCAACGTTAAATTATTAGGATATATTGCCGATGATCGATTACCTCTAGCTTATCGTGCTGCTAATTTTTCTATTGTGCCTACTACTGCTTTTGAAGGTTTTGGCTTGATTATTATTGAATCGCTAGCTGCTGGCACTCCCGTAATTGGTACTCCTATTGGTGGAATTCCCGAAATCTTACAACCTTTCTGCCCAGATTTACTATTTGAATCTACCACTGTAGAAGATATAGCTCAAGGAATTATCGAAGTTTTATCTGGTCAACGTAAATTGCCCAGTCAAGAAGCTTGTCAAGCCTACATTCAAGCAAACTATACCTGGTCAAAAATTGCTCAACAAATAAAATCTGTTTACCTCAAAGCCATAAATTAAATACTTACTAAAAATTCTCTAGTTAATTATTCTGATCTTCTCGATTGGCAACAGCTAACTCGGACTTTAAAGCTTGAATTTTATTCATAATTACTTGACGATCTTGTTCATCTTTGAGCTTGGGTAATATCATCGACCAAGCAAGAATTTGAGCTTCTCTAGTATCAGGATTAGTAGCTAAAAATCTAGCAGTTTTCAGATTTTTTTGAGCAATTTTTTTCCCCAGCTTATCCCCACGTTTTCTAGCCCATTGTGCTGCTGTCAGATAGGATTTTCTGGCTGCTTGCGTATCACCTAAATATAACAATTCATCCAAACCTTTATGTGTCCAAAGATAAGATACTTCAGGGTGAACCTCAGGAGAAATTAACTCTAAAACTCTGTCCATTAAAGCAATAGTTTTTTCTGGTTTGCCAGCATAAAAAGAATTCGCAGTGGCAAGAGCTAAATAAGCTTCGGTGAAGTGAGGATCGTATTGAATAATAGTTTCAAAATAATCAGGTATCAAAGAGTAACCAGTCTGATTTCTTGCTTCTTTGTCTCCAAGATACTGAATATAGTTTAGGTAAAGCCAATCTGCTCGCAAATTATCAAAACCAAAAGAAGGAACTACTTTTTGTAGATTAATTGCTTGTTTTTGGTCAAATTCTTTGTTTATATGGTTAACCAATAGAGTTTGATTGTTATATTTAGAGTAATGTTTGCTCTGTAACTTAATTATTCCTATGGTGCAAATTGATAAAATTAGACATGGTAATAATTTTGCTTTTCTTTGGTTGATTTTAGATAGCATTTATAAGATAAATATTTCTATTAATTATTTACGAATAAATTAGTTAGGTATATAGCCTACGTATATATAAAAGATAGTAGAAATACTTAGGTTATAAGTATTTCTACTAATGATATCATTTTGTTCAGTAATTGCAATAGAGCAGTTCTCAGTTAAATGAGGTAAATCCAGCAATTAGCTAAGTGCTGATTGTTTATTATTGATTGTGATGCGAACTTAAAAGGCGAACTCTGAACTTATTTGGACTGAAAAATAACCCTATAGCCAAAATTAATAAACTCCAAATTGAATTTGATTCAGGAACAGATTGTAAATCTACAGGATTAGCTGATAACCTAACATTATCAAAATTTACTTCTAACCCAGTACTTTCTAAAGTATTTAAAAGTCTTATTTGCAAAGGTTATCCTAGATTTAGATCTTTTGTTGTAGTTGTAAAAGAGATAGTAGTTGTATTAAATTCTCCTTCTACTACAGCTAAAGTATTGTTATCTTCAGCAAGTATTGTATTCCCTGCTAATAGCTGCACTCCATAACCAGGAAAACCAGCAAAAACATCAGAGCCAGGATTGCCCACTTCAACTTATAGAGTATATTCTGTATTTGCTTGTAAGGTATCGGCAAGAGTTTGAGTAAAACCAACAACTCCACTATTTGGAGCTTGATTTAAAAAAATAGCACCAATATTTTCACCTTCAGGTGCTTCATCAGCAAAAAAAGTGGAAGAGGGATTCCAAACACCAGGATAGGAAGTTGCTAAATTAGTATCCGCAGGTATTAAACCGTTAGGATCGTATAATTGCCATCCTGGTGGAGTTGTAAAAGTGAAAATTTCTTCTCCTACAATTGGTTCTAATCCTGCCAAACTAGGTTCTTCAAACCCTGAATTAGAGATGGCAATCGCAGCAGCTTTAACTGGAGTAGCAGAAATAATCAAGTTGAGAAAAAAGCTAAGACTTCCAATGGTTATATTGAGTGATTTAGTCATCTTTAAAAACATGTTAGACGAGTAGCCCAATAGAATTAAATATAAACTAGAAAAGTTTTATTGATTTATTTATTAATCGCCATCACAAAAATAAAACATTAAGATGGAAAAGTTGATTTGAACTAAAAGATTTTTTCTGACTATGCTTAACAAGCATCTCTATATGCTCAGCACAAAAATTTTAGAGTGGTTTAGGCGAGTCACTTTAGTATCGATCGCTTTTTTTTTAGCCTGTTTTTTGTATGGATGGATCATTGAACCAAACTGGATTGAAGTTGTTCCTATTCAGCTAACTTTACCCCATCTATCATCAGCATTTGATGGATTTAAAATAGTTCAGATTAGTGATATACACGTCAGTCGTTATATGACACAGAAACGTTTAGATAAAATAGTTACACTAATTAATGAACAAGAGCCAGATATAGTAGCAATTACTGGTGATTTTGATAGTAAGCTTGCGCCTTTTAATGCTCATCTTCTGATCGAAGAATTAACTAAAATAAATCCTCAAGAAATTACTTTAGCTGTCTTGGGCAATCACGATCATTTTCGGCATAAAGAAGTTAGAGTAAGATCGGCTTTGATAAAAAGTAATGTGCTGGAATTAAATAATAGTGTTTACACTATCGACATAAATGGAGAAAAACTTAGCTTTGCTGGTATAGATGACCCCTACGTAGGCACACCAGACTTAAAACTAGTTTTACAACAATTACCAACAGATGGTGCAAATATTGCTTTAGTTCATGAACCAGATTTTGCCGATCGACTCGCTCAAACTGATAGATTTGATTTACAATTATCCGGTCATTCCCATGGAGGACAAATTAATATCCCTGGTCTAGGTCCTGTTGTTTTACCAATAGGAGGTCAGAAATATAGTTTAGGATTAAATCCTATCAAAAATTTGCTTGAATACACCAATCGAGGTATAGGGATGACTAGTATTCCTATTCGCTTTAATAGTCGCCCAGAAGTCACTATTTTTATTTTAAATAGTATCAATTAATCCAGATAAAATTATGTGAAAATTAATTGAAATCAGCAAAATAATCTTTTAAATTGTATTTAAAATGTTTCTGTTTGATTAAGGAATATTTAAGAATAAGTAAACCTTAAATAAAAAATAAGCAATCTAAATGTTTTTTTTGATTACTTATTTTTTTTGATGTTTCTTCTTTAAATGATTTTTCATTATTGTAGTTTTCTTAACTAAGTTTTTCGGAAATAATTACAATACTTATATTTCGTCTCTTATTTTTTACTTTTTTTTGATTGAATTCATTTCAAGGTAGTATAAATTACATAGTTTTTCTCGAAAAGCTTTGATACTTTTTTAAAGTCAATGAATACCATAAAAAAAACAGTACTGCTGTTTCAACCATCTAAGTTTCAGGCTAAGATATGGCGTTTTGTTCTGAGTGAACATAACATTATTGTGATTTGGGAAGCAAATTACAATAATCAAAAGCCTATTGAAAATAACTTTAAAATATTAGATTTTAAACCAGATGCGCTCATAATAGATCTAAAAATAGATGATGCTTATGAAATTTGTCGTTGGTTTCATAAAAATCATCCTGACTCGAAAATTATTTTAACTACCGATCCTAAAAATGGATATTCATCAGTTATTCGCCGATGGGCAATGAGCCAAGGTGTAAATGAACTGTTGATGAATTTTCAAAAGAAAAATTTATTCTCTAGTGTCATTACTAATATTAATTCTGTCCTCAGAGCTTTAGATTACCCACCTGCCGAACCAGAAAATATAGTAAGAGCATTGCATTCTATAGGACAAAAAAGTGTATCTATACCCTCAGGAGCAATTGAATTAAGACGACCAAGTATATCTAATCAAAACTCCGATCTCAATGCAGCTAAAACCATCTCGCCTCTAGTTCCCTATTCTTTGGGCTTTTTTATCGCTATTCTTTTGACAGTAACAGTTGTACTGGATGTAAGTGTATTGTGGTTAGTTTCTCCCGTGCAAGGACTTCAAAGAAGGGTTTTAGTTCATATTAGAGATCAGAAAAAAAGCGCGCACACAAAAACTAGTAATCTTAAAGAATCAGATAGCGTACCCAAAGGAATATTTAGTTATGGTGGAAGTACTACCTGGGCTCCAATTCGGCATACAGTAAATCCCCAAATAGCTGAGAAATATCCTCAATTTAATTTACGTTATGTGCCACCTATTAATGCCACACCTGGTTCGGGAACAGGCATTCGTATGTTGCTAGAAGGAGACCTAGATTTTTCGCAATCATCTCGATCGATCGAGCAAAAAGAATACATCCTTGCCCATCAGCAGGGCTTTAGCCTTAGAGAATATCATATAGCTATTGATGCTATTGCCATTGCCATTAATCCTTCTCTACCAGTAGAGAATTTGACAACAGAACAATTAAAAAAAATTTATGTTGGTGAGATTACTAATTGGCAGGAAGTAAATGGTCCTGACTTGAAGATCATACCTCTTTCTCGCAGGGCAGAAGATGGAGGTACACCTGAATTTTTCCATCAACACGTATTACATGGTGAGCCTTTTGGTAGCAATGTCAAGTATGTTTATTCAACTACTGATGGATTGAATCAGATTAGACAGACAGTAGGCAGTATTTACTATGCTTCTGCACCAGAAGTTATACCTCAGTGTACGATTAAATCTTTGTCCATAGCCGATCAAAATGAAGAATTTATCCCTCCTTACCTTCCTCCCGCAGTACCTCCAGAAAATTGTCCTCAAAAGCGTAATCAATTAAACTTTGCAGCTATTAAAAATGCTACTTATCCTTTAACTCGCTATTTATCTGTCATTGTTAAACAAGATGGAGAGCGAGCGCAGAAAGGAGGAGAAGCCTATGCTGAATTACTACTTACTGAAGAGATACAGAAATTGATTGAAGAAGCAGGATTTGTTCCCATAAATCGACGATGAAATTCACTTGATGAGGGATAACTTATATTTAGATTTTTGTTGATTATTAATACGCAGTTATCAAAATTTTGTATTCATATTTTGACGCTCAAATTTTTTTTTCGATATCTTTTTTAATAAATTGTATTTAAACAACATGATTTTCGCATAAATTATTAATTTAGGCTCTACCGAACTGGCAATGCAAAATTATTAGTTTTTCTGGTCGGCAATAGGGAATAGGGAACAGGGAACAGTTATTATTTTTCGAGTTTTTTAATAAGACTAGTAATCATCCTGCTTTCTTCTCGTAGTAAAGAAATAATTATTTCTACTTCTCTTCTCTCACATAACCCTACTCGTTCAGATAAAATAAGATGAGTTTCGATATGAGTTAATTGAACCTATTGATATGTTTAAAAATCTTAAATATTCTTTTGTATAGCGTCTCCCATATCCAAGGCACTGCGTGCAGGGAAAGGGCAACGGGCAACGGGCAACAGGATAAATTTCATACCTAAATAAAGCTTGTAAATAATTAATCGAGTGCAAATTTTTTTTGCTGTTCCCTGTTCCCTATTCCCCGTTCCCTCTTTTGGAATAGATGCGGCACTTCTTCTGATCTGTTGAACCATTCCATACAGTTCATCTTTAGGAAAAGTTCTAGTCAGAAAATAGCACTTTTCCGCAATAACTATACCTTTTTGCCAAATTCTTAAGTCTTTAAAGTCATTAATGTCGGACATTTTTAATTGGCTTGATTTCTCTTAATTGTT
>JASJDI010000020.1 GCA_030065155.1 Xenococcaceae cyanobacterium MO_188.B29 | reverse complement strand
GCTGCTGCTGATACAGTTAATTGAGTTGATGGAGTAGCTATACTGGGATTTTCTAGTTGAATATTGCTCAGGTGATCGAACCCTATTACTAAGAGCGATGACAGAACAAAAATACTTAAAAGCCCTAATATTTTTTTGTAATTCATCATATGAAACTCCAATTTTTTGTTATCTGTCCTTTCTTTACCCCTAGTAACCCAAAACTAATGGCTAACAACTCTAACTTTAATTGAACTGGCAATTTCTTTATCGATCGCAATTCTAGTTCGACCTACTCTAATAATAAAAGAAGGAAATGTTTGTTCTAAAGTAATTTGCATTCCTGTATGAACTCCCATGGCTAATAGTTTTTTGACTATTTTTTCGTCTTTATTTCTAATCGCCGTAATAAAACCTTGACTTTTATTGGTCAGCATACTTAAAGGAGAATAACAGATGGAAAAACCTTGAGTAATCATGTTAAAAACTTACCTCCATAATAGTTAATACTTGATTGAGAATATACCCCAAAGAAAAAGCAAATAAAATTACAAAACTAGCGATCGCGATCGTCGTTTTAATGCCTCTTTCTTTAAACATAAATTGTAGTTGGGCGATACAAGGAATAAACAAAGTTAGGGTTACTGCTGCTACAACTAATTGTTGACCTGTTAAAATACCCGAAGAATGTAAGTCAAACATTCCTGCTGCCCCATAATCGCGACGGAAAAAACCATAGAGAAAAGTAGGTGCAGCTTCTGTGGGTAATCCCAACCATAGCATTACAGGTTCTAATCCTCTGACTATGACATCGAATACACCTATAAGTTTACCTGCCCAAATTAAAATCGAAGCCAAGATAAAGAGGGGTAAAATTTCTCCAAAGTACCACTTAAGACGGACGTAGGTTTTAGTCAGAATAGCTTTTAAACTGGGCAGTCTTAAGGGAGGAATCTCCATATAGAAACAGGAGGTATTTCCTGGTACTATTTTTCCAGCGAAAAAACCAATGCCCAAAAAGATTGCCATCATCACACTAGCCCAAACAATTAAAGCTGTAGGTTCTTGAGAAAGTAAGCCTAAAATTACCCCCAGTTGCGCAGAACAGGGAATAGTTAAAGCTAAGAGTAAAGTAGCGATAATTCGTTCTCGTTTGCTTTCTAGGGTGCGAGTAACTAGAGTTGCCATCGTACCGCAGCCTAGCCCTAAAATTAGAGGAATGATCGATCGCCCTGAAAGTCCGATAGTTTTAAATAATCTATCTAGCAATAATGATAGACGAGGTAAGTAACCGCTATCTTCTAGCAGGGAAAACATTAAAAAGAAAGTTGTCACAATGGGTAAAACGATGGCGACTGCGTAGCGAATCCCCAAAGTAATGATGCCGTAATCATTCGCTAATAGATCTTGAATGACTTGCCAAGGGAAAATAGCAGCGACAATCGTATTGACAACAGGATTAATCTGGGACTCAAAAAATCCTTCAATGCCATCAACTAGTGTTCCTCCACCGAATACCCCCACAAATTGATAGATACCAAAGTAGAGAACCAAAAGGAGAATGGGAATACCAGTAACAGGATTAACCGTTAGCTGGTGCAACCATTCATATTTACTAGTCCGTTCCTTTGATGGTTGAATAGTAATATCTTGTTCGATCGCCGTAGTGAATTGATGGCGAGATTGAGCGATCGCCAAAGATAAAGATTCTACAAAACAAGACTGAGTTTCGACAACGATCCTTTCAATCTGGGGGAAATAAGGCTCTTGTTGTAGTTGCGCTCTTAATATAGGGTCTTTTTGTAATAGTAATAAAGCTAGGCTGCGTCGAGAAATACGATTTTTAGTATCTAGTAAAGGTTCAATACGAGCGATCGCATTTTCAATAGGTGGTGGATAAAGGAGTCGAGCGGACATAATCTGCTACCTTGGCGATTAATTTTTTCAATCCCACTTTTTGTGTTGCTTCCATAGTGACAACAGGAATACCTAGTTTGTACGCTAATTGATTTTCGTCCACCCAAATCCCTAGTTTTAGTGCTTCATCAATCATATTGACTACTAGCAAAACAGGTAATTGAGTTTCAATTAATTGCCAAGTAAGATTAAGCATTCTGCCTAGATGTTTGGCATCAATTACGTGAATAAATAAGTCCACCTTCTCGTTCATAATCAAATCTCTGGCGACTCTTTCTTCTTCAGTAATGGGAATCAAAGAATACATTCCTGGTGTATCTAGAAAGGTTACTTTTTCTCCTGCAATTACCGCATTACCTCGGACTAATTCTACTGTTGTGCCTGGATAGTTAGAAACCGTAACGTAAGTACCAGTTAAGAGGTTAAACAGTGCACTTTTACCTACGTTGGGTGAACCGACTAAAGCAATTGTGGTTTGAGCATGGTGAGAAAAATCATTGTTTACTGATTTTCTAGAGCCAAAGCCAAATAATTTCCAAGCAATTTTTTTTCGCTTTGGCTGACAGCTTTGGTGGCAATCATGACAATCCATTTTTTTCTCCTAATTGCTTTTTATCATAATAAAAAATATTTTTAGCGACCGTAAATATAGATACAAAATAGTCTCTTGTTAAATTCTAGATTGTCAATTAATATTTACTTTATGAGTTTAATGATTACTATATGATTGATACGTAAATTAATATTGAGAAATTTCTATATTAATTATTGTGGATTTATTGAAAAAGTTTAATAAATTTGTGCTCAATTTAGGAGTTGTCTAGGTTCATAAGTTAAGCAACTCCTAAATTTTACTTCTTACTTGAAAATACTATGAGCAGGAAAAATTCTATGTCCAATATAAAAAAATAATAAACCTATCAGACTTTTAATGATAGGTGGAGTTAAAATGAAAACACAAATTAAAGCCATTATAGCTGATAAAAAAGCAAGCATTTTATGAATTTCATCACGGTCGTGAATTATCAAAATGCTTGTGCCTATACATATCGATAAAATGAGCAAACCAATCGCTAACATTTTCATCCCTCCGAAAAAAATTAATCTGCTTCATGAGCGATCCAACATAGATCTAGCCAGAAGCGAAAGTCTTGCTGTTTGATTTTTGAGCGTGGGTCTCTTACTAGCCGATTAGCATTAAAAAAAACCACCTCGGCCAATCCCATATTTTCTGCCGTGTCTCTAAAAATCTCCTTTTTTTCTAATAGTCGATCGACAATTTTCTCCGGATAATAAATACCCAAATAATAAGAAGTTTTCCGAGTGTGATTGGCATTTAAATTGATGACTTTTACGAGACAGTGGCGTAGTAATCGACCGGCTAGGGGATAATAATTGTTAATAATCTTGATATATTCTTTAGCTAATTGTTCGCGACTAATCATCAATCTAATTAATATGAGAGTTTTAGAGAATTGGTTATTGGTTATTGGTTAACAAGTACAAAGGACAAAGAAGAAAACATTAGATATTTTCTCTATCTGCTGCTTCTATCTTTGCTGACAGACACATCATTTTCAGACAAGGTTCTTCAAGATTTTGACATTTGTTTTTAAATGTTTCAGCTTGAGCCTTATAGCTATCTTCTTCCAGATCTTCTGGTTTAGTTACTGAGCCAGGGATGGGACAAAAACTATCTATCTTCGGACAAAACTGGGGTGGATACTCAGTGATTTTGACTGTTCTGCGATTTTTAAGATTCAAGTCTAAATCATGAGAAAAAAGAAATTCACAGTAATCAGCAATATTATCTAAGCCGATAATATTAAGCCAAATTTCAACACCCAGCCAAACCCCAGTTTTATAAGTAAATCGTTTCCACATTTTTTTGGTTTTTTGTCATTGGTCATTGGTCATTGCTCCCTTGTCTTTCGTCATTGGTTCTCTCTTGGTGCGCGTGTCTTGGTCAGCTTTCCCCTGCTAGGTCAGCATTCCCTTGCGCCCTCAGGTGGGGCGGGGTCTGACCACTTCCTTAGCCGATGACGGTAGTCGCTTCGCGGACGCACCGCTTTGTATTTGGTTGCCAAACAAGAAACTAAAGAAACTAATGACTAATGACTCACGACAACTTACTTAAACCAAATAGGCTTCCTGATAAGTTTTAATTGTGCAATCAGATTTAGGATAGGCCACACAAAGTAAAACATATCCTTTATCTATTTGACCGTCATCTAAGAAGCTTTGATCTTCTTGGTCTATTTCGCCTTCAACAATTCTACCTACGCAACTAGAACAAGCTCCAGAACGACAAGAGGAAGGCAATTCTAAATCTTGTTCTTCTGCTGCGTCAAGAATATATTCGTCCTCTGGAACTTCAATAGTTACATCTATTTCAGGGGGTTTTTTACGTTTGCCTTTAATTAGACGGACTTTGTAAGTAGTAGTCATGATTTTTTTCTCCTCTATCAATCTAGTTGTTAATTGTCTTTTGTATTAACCAATAACTAATGACTAATAACTAACTACAGGGCATAGCTTCAGGAGTACCTTCAGCAACAGAGAAAGACTTCCCACAGCCACAGCCACCAGTAGCATTAGGATTTTCAAAAGTAAATCCAGCTTGAGTTAAGCTTTCGACAAAATCAATCACAATACCATTTAAAAAAGGTGCGCTTTTACGATCGAGGTAGATATTTACTTTGTCTTGTTCGTAGATGAGATCGTCAGCTTCAGGGCGATCGACTATATCTAAAGCATATTCAAAGCCACTACAGCCACCATCAACTGCTGCTACACGAACTCCTTTTTCAGTCGTAGTTTCATCTGCACCCGCACGAATGAAACTACGAAGTCTAAAAGCTGCTTTTTCAGTTAAGTAAACAGTCATGAGAATTCTCCTTTTTTGTTTGTTGGTGGTTAGTGGGTAGGGGTCAACTGCCGTTGACCCGTACAGTGGTTAGTAGTCATCTGTTTTGGTCATTTGAAAGCTATCAGCTTTTCTGCCTCTGCTTCCTCTGCTCCCGAAGTTCCTTTGCCACACACAGGGCAATCAGGGTCTTTGTAGAGATGAAGTTTGTTAAACTCCAGATGGGCTAAATCCATATTGAGTAGCTGTCCTAGGAGGGGTTGACCCAATCCTGTGATTAGCTTGATTGCTTCTAAAGCAGTTAAACATGCCAGAGTACCAGAAACTGCACCAAGTACGCCGAAAGCACGGCGATCCCAGTCTGGTTTTTCAGGAAAAAGACAAGAGAGGCAAGGGGTTTTACCAGGAACAATAGTGGTTAGATAAGCCTCCATACTATTCATGGCAGCTTCTACCATAGGCTTACCCCAACGCACACAGGCAGCATTAAGTAAATCTCGTTCGGGAAAATTATGAGCGCAACTAAGGGCAATATCAGAACGTTGGACGAGAGAATTTACATTTTCGGCAGTAATATATTCTTCGATCGCTTCAACTTCTACGTCAGGATTAATCTGGGCAAGAGTTTCTTTAGCTTTGATAACTCTGGGTTTACCCACCCAGTCATCGCTCATTAAAATCTGACGATTCATATCATCCAGACGTAAACCTCCACCTCGAACTAGAATCAACTTACCAATACCAGCAACTGCTAGATAAAGAGCTACAGTACCCCCCAAACCACCTACTCCAGAAACTAAAGCAGTGGTATTTTTCAGAGCTTTCTGTCCCTCTTCTCCCAAACCAGGAAGCTGAATTTGTCGGCTATAGCGTTCTAGTTCCTTTGGTGTTAGCATAATTGTCCCCTGTTGTTTATTTTTCCTCTGCTTTTTTAGCGAGATCATCTAAAGAAACAAAGTTTTTTGGTTTGCTTTGAAAGACTTTAAATAGCTTAGTTTCTAGAGGACTAGAGGTTAAGAAAACCTGATAAGCTTCGTCTAATGCTAAGCGATACTTCTCTAGTTTTTCTGCTTCAGTAACATCAGGGAAAGCTTTATCGACTTCCTTAATTAGTAGAGAAAACTGTTTCAAAATATGGAGGCGATTGATATTTACAAAATCGCGATCGTACTCGATGTCGAAAAATTGTAAGTAATCTTCTGCATCAGTCAGTGTGCTGAATTGTTCTAAAGTTTTTGATTCTTCAGTAGCAGTCATGAAAAATTACTCCTTTCGATAGTTGATTTGCTGTTGCAGCATCTCTAATTCTTGGTAAAGGTTATAGATAGCTATAGTTTCTTCTAGTTCACCGAATTCGGGAAAACCAAGATCGATTTCTTTTTTGAGTCGGGAAATCTTTTTAGAGATGCGGGATAAACTGGAATCACTTGTTGCTTGTTCAACCAATCCTTGCCAATCGGCGATCGTTTTGGTTAACCGCAGAATGTCTATCATAATGACTTTTCCCAGTCTTTTAGTTGTTTTTTAAGTTCAGCTAATTGACGATAGATTTCGTAAGTTTTAACGGCTTCCTCGATTAGTTTTTCGTAATCTGTTGGTAAACCTTCCGCAAGATCGTGCAAGTCCATCTTCATTTGACCTGCTTTACTGTTGAGTTTTTTGATAGTTTTTTTTAACTCGGCAACAGTTTCGGGAGTTGGGGTTTTTGTTGTAGCTTGAACCATATCCTTGATTTGATTATCGATCGACTGATAACTTTTTACTGTTCACTGTTAACTTATTTAGGCATCTGCAGCATTAGGAAATTTTTCAACATTTTTAATACCCGATTCAACTAATCTTTCTCCTTGGGAAGCTAATTTCTGAAGGGAAGGATAGCCAAAGCGTTGAGCATCCCTTAAAGTACGAGATAATACCACCAAGCGTCCAGTCCAAACGATCGCCCAACCAAAGCCTTCGTGGGAAAGATCGATTACTACTTGGCAGAGTTTACCAGTTTGTTTTTCGATACAAACCGCGATCGCCCGATAAAAGCAAAGAATTCTCAATTGAGTAGCGGAATCGACATCTCCTTCAACAGAAATCTGACTTTTCTTTTCTTTACTAACTACAAAATTGGCTAATACTAATTCATCTTTCCAACTGCGATACACACCATAATGATCTTGAGCGCGTACCTGCAAAACTAATTCTTTAAGAAAAGTACTTTCTTCAACAATGCTAGTAGTTTCTGGAGTAGTAGTTGTAGTCATAATTGTTAGTAGTTAATTGTTAGGTTGATTGTTAGTAAGTAGGGTGGGCAAATCTAAGGCTTTAAACTAAATAACTTAGCTGAAAGATAATTTTGCCCACCTTAGAGTTAGTTGTTATTACTCTTCTTCGTCTTCAAAATCGAAGCTGGTAGCATTTTTGCCCAAGGCTTTACGCAACCAGGGGGGAGGATTGCCTAAGGTTTTGACTAAACTGTTAAGAACATCAGCAATTTCATCGTCTTTATTTTCTGCTTTAAGAGGAGTAATTTTGTGTTTTAATAGACGAGATGCAGCACTTCCGCCGATGGCAGAAACATAGACAAGAGTACAATCAGCAACAGCATTAATTTTGGGTACTAATTTGTCTTCGTTGCCATCTTCCTTAAGTACTCCGCCAAATTCAACAGTGTTGAGGAAGTCAAAACCTTCGGCAGAAACATCATAAATATCTACCTTTTTTGCCCAACCAAAGTGAGCATTAATATGAACGTTATCTTGGGTAGCAAAAGCAACTTTCATGGGTTTTATTAGTTGTTAATAGCTAGTTGTTAGTAGTTATTTATTAGTCATTGGTTAATACAAATGACTAAAGACAAAAAACTAAAAATCTAAATATCGACTGGCTTTAGTAACAGCATCATGAATATTGTTTTCAGCCGATTCAATTAGTCTTTGTAAAGATAGAAAACTCAAGTGTTTATATCCCCAGATTAGTGAATACATAACTAAAACTCCACCACAGCAAATCACTGCAGAATTACATTCTTTGCCTTGTAAATTAATATAAGTTTCTGTAGGATGACCCGTTGTTCTTTGAATAATTGCTCCAATAGCGTTATAAAAAGCTGAAGTCACAAGATTATTAAGACATTCCAGGTTAAGATTGGTTGAAGAACTTGATGTTTTATGGGCAGAAGTAATTAATTGATTAACCAGTAGTTCATCAGACCATTCACCATATTTACTTAAAGTATCTGCTAGACGAATTTGATTAATTAATTCTTGCAGAAAAGGATGCTGAAGCGTATTTAAATGTGGTGGTTTTTCTAAGGCTACAACTTGACTCATTTTCTTTCTCTGTTACCGGACTAATGACTAATAATTAATAACTAATAACTGTAAGGGCAAAGAGCCCTTTGCCCTTACTAATGACCCAATTCAATAAAAATATTGCCGAGATCGAATAAAAACTGCATTGTTCCCCGATAACCTACTAAACAACGAGAACCATTACCCAGGCGATCGTAGATAGGATAACCCATACGATATAGGGGAATATTTAGTTTATCGGCGAGACCTTTTCCTTGAGAATTAGTAATAATTAAATCTGAACCTACTGCTAAATCTTCTAGGTCTTCTAAATCTCCGATAGTTACGTTATCGATCGCCAATTCTTTAAGTAATGGTGATTTGGTAGTAGTTACAGCAGCTTGAATTTCTGCACCCATATCCTTCAATAACCAAATGGTTTGATAGAGTAGATCGGGTTCTAATGCTAAGGAAATCTTTTTACCACCGAGATAGAAATGAGTATCTAAGATAGCATCCTGTAGCTGACGACGCTGACGTTTATATCTAGCTGGAATTTGGGGACTACCCAAAAAACGGGGATCGGTTTGAGCATCGATAATTTGGGCTAATTGCCAAATAAAGCTATCTACTGGTGCTAAACCAGCTAAACGGGGAATTACTTCATACTCTGTCCCAAATCTTTGTTGTAAGATTTCGGCAGCAGGACGCATACTTTCGCCAATAGCAATGGTGAACAGCGATCGATCTAATTGCTGTAACTGTTCTAAGGAAGTACCGCCAGGAGTTTTGCTATTATAATCATCATCTAAATGTCCATCCACTGAACCAGATAAATCAGGGATCATTAGTGGTTTTAAACCAAATGTTTCCACTATTTCTTTAATTTCTTCCACATCCCCAGGGGAAAGCTGCGAACCAGCTAAAATAGTTACCTGTGGTAGAGAATTGAACTGGAACGTCTCTACAGGAGTGCCATAATCTGTAGACACAATTGACTGTACCGCAGCAGCAAACCCATCTTGCAATGCACCTTTATAATCAGGAGTAGAAACAAAGATAATTGGCAGTGAATCTAATTCTGGATGACGCTGACGAATAGATTTCAATATTCCATTCATATCATCCCCCCGTGTTTCTGTTAACCCTGTAGTTAACAAACCAATTAAATCGGGTTGGGCTTTTTCTACCAAGGTTAAAATCGCCTGCTCAATATTATCTTCACCCCCCAAGATTGTCGAAACCTCAGTCATAGCCGTAGTTGCTAGAGGAATAGCTTCGCGGAAATGCCTTACTAACAAAACTTTGGCAAATGCCGTACAACCTTGAGAACCATGAAATAAAGGTACAATTCCTTTTAATCCCAGGAAAGCTAGGGCTGCACCCAAAGGAGGACTTTGTTTGAGAGGATTGACAGCTACAGATTTTTTGGACTTAGTAACGGTAGTCATAGCTTTTTAAAGGATAAAGGATGGGAACGGAGGGGCAGAGGGGCGGAGGAGCGGAGGAGTAATACTTTTAACTTCTGGCTTCTAACTTTTGACTTCTGATATCCGAAGGTGTATCCTTTAGGACTTCTAATTCCTGACTTTCTTCGGTTTCCCAGGGTGCTGGTTGGCGAACCTGTTGCCAAATGGGACTGTGGAGAGCTCGATCGAATTCTTTTGCCATTTCGATTAGTCCCACATATCCTGCGTAGGGGTTATGACGTTCTTGGTTAATATCAAGGAAGGGAATTCTGGCTTTGAGGGCTGTATATTGGTTACGTCCTCCCGCTACGAGCATATCTGCTTGTGTTTTTTTAATTACTCGTAATATTTCCTGCGCATTACCTTTAGCGAGTTGGATTCCGTCTTTACCTAATAATTTTTTGATTTTGGCTTTATCTTCTTCCGTGCTCTTTTTGGTGCTAGTAGCCACTACTTTCATACCTAAGTCTTGGGCTGCGGACATCACCGACCAACTTTTTACGCCCCCTGTATATAGCACCATCTTTTTATCTTTAAGTCTGGCACGATAAGGAGCAAGAGCTATATCGAGTTTAGCAATTTCTTCGGCAATCACTGTTTCTACTCGTTGTTTTAGGGCTTCATCGCCTATTTTTTGAGCGATATTCCGCAAACAACGGTTCATATCCTCAACGCCATAGAAAGATTCTTCTATATACGGAATACCGTATCTTTCCTCCATTTTTCGCCCCATATTAATTAGGGCTTTGGAGCAAATCATCACATTGAGTTTGGCCCGATGAGCATAACGAATCTCTTCAAAAGTAGCATCTCCTGTAATTTTGGAGAGGACGCGAATACCAACTTTTTCAAACAGAGGTAATACACCCCAAAGTTCTCCGGCGATGTTGTATTCCCCAATTAAATTAATATCATAGGGAGTAGTGTATTCAGGTTCGGCAGTTCCCACAACGTAATCTAAGAGAGATTCCCCAGCCAACCTATTCCCCAGATTTTTACTGCCGACAAAACCAGGAGAGTTAACGGGAATAATCGGGGTAGCAAACTTCTTAGTAGCTGCTTCGCAAACTGCATCCAGGTCATCTCCAATAAGGGCAGTAACGCAGGTAGAATAGACAAAGACAGCAGGAGGATGATAGCGTTTGATGACTTGGGCGATCGCTTTATAAAGTCTTTTTTCTCCACCGAATACGATATCATTTTCACTAATATCCGTAGTAAAACCCATTTTATAGGTAGTAGCACCAGAAGAAAGACTCCCGCGACTACCCCAAGAATTACCTGCACAAGCTATTGGTCCGTGAACCAGATGAGCAGCATCGGTAATGGGAACGAGGGCGATCGAAGCTCCATCAAAAGCACATCCTCCTTGAGCTGCTCCTGGTTTAGCTTGTTGAGTACAAGCTTTATTTTTACCTTTCTCTTTTTTATGATTGTGTTCGCAACCTGGTTCGTTAAGGAGGTCTGCGATTTTGGGCTTGGTCATTTATCCTTCGTCCTTGGTTGTTTGTCTTGTAATAAAACAACTAACAAATATACTGAGTAATATCCTCTCCACACTCCCCCTCTAAATAGCAGAGGGCGCGGAGACGTAGACTAACAAATTCGTTATATAGAGGGTTAAGTTTACACAAAGCAGGAATATGAAAAGTATGCCCGAAAATGCTCACATCACGCTCAAAGGGGCAGGTACAGGGAATTAAATTACAAACCAAGTGCGCTAATCTATCATTATTAACTTTAATGCTGTCTATCCAGCGACGGAGGGGGGAGAAAAAATCGCCAGGAAATTTTTTAGAAGAGATCGATGAGTTGAGAGGGGTCTGAGTTTGGATAGACATAGTTGCCTCACTTTTCTGTAACTACTTCTAGTTCTTTTCCCAGACAACCTACAACGTTATTTGTTTCCAAAAAATGAACGGAATAGATATAAGCTGTTTGTAAGTATGTGCCGATGGAAATGATATATCCTTCATCTCCTTTATTGGCTAAGGTTTCACCAATTTTTTTACCTGGGAAAGTTCCATCATTACGAATTTTTTTGCGGACTCTAACTTTAGAATCAAGATTGAAAGCTGGTTCTTGATCGAGTTCTACATCACCTAGTTTCATAATTTTCCTTTTCTGTATGATTATCCGTAGAGATTATCCGTAGAGGCGAACTTTCGTTCACCCCTACAGGCACGGACATTAATTAACGAATCAAATCGAAAGAAATATCTGTTTTTGCAGGTATAATAGTCTGACGATCGAGTTCGTCGAGGATAGTGTTAACAATCCAGTTATGGAGGTTAAGCGCACCTTTATAACCCAAAGTTTCATAGCGGTGCATATGGTGGCGATCGAAGATAGGATAGCCAATGCGTACTAAGGGAGTGTGAGTATCGCGCCAGAGGTATTTACCGTAAGAGTTACCGATTAAGAGGTCTACTGGCTCGGTGAACATTAAACTCCGTAAGTGCCAGAGGTCTTTTTTACCCCAGATTGTGGCATCTTTACCATAAGGACTAGCATCCAATACAGCTTGTAGTTCTTCTTCAAATTCAGGATTGCTGTTAGTAACAACAATATGAACTGGTTCTGCACCCAATTCTAATAAGTAGTTAACTAAACTAAATACATGATCGGGATCGCCGTAAAGAGCAACGCGCTTACCGTGAATCCAAGCCTGAGAATCAGTCATAGCATCCACTGCACGACCTCTTTCTTCCACTAATTCTTGAGGTACAGGCTTACCAGTTAGTTCGGAGAGTTTGGTTAAGAACTCATCAGTACCGCGAATACCAAAAGGACGGAAGTTGTAGGTTTCTTGACCCCATTCTTTGCCGATCCACTCTTGAGTTTTAGGAGTAGTGTATTTTTGGAAGAAGAAAGTACCTTCTGCATTGATTGAATCAGCAGCATCTTCCAGTTTGGTTAGACCGTTATACATTTTGAATTCGCCAGTATTAGGAGAATCAAAAGCATCCGCGTTATCGGAAAGAACGGTATAGTCGATCTCGAATAATTGGAGAATACGTTTTAGTTCGCGAATATTACCAATATAAGGATCGAAGCCCAAATTAAAGTTATACTTACCGTTAGTAGTTTCTTGCTTCTTATCTTTGGTCAAGCAGTCTAAAATGCCCTTGAGCATATTGTCGTAACCAGTGATATGAGAGCCGACAAAGCTAGGAGTATGAGCATAAGGGACAGGGAAATCTTGGGGAATCGAGCCTTTATCCTTCGATGTTTGGATAAATGCACCCAAGTCATCCCCAATTACCTCCGCCATACAAGTAGTGCAGAGGGCAATCATTTTGGGTTTGTAGAGGGTGTAGGAGTTAGCTAACCCATCTACCATATTGTTGAGTCCACCAAATACTGCTGCATCCTCAGTCATGGAGGAAGAAACAGCTTGGAATGGTTCTTTAAAATTACGAGTTAAGTGAGTACGGAAGTAAGCCACGCAACCTTGCGAACCGTGAGAATAGGGTAGAGTTCCTTCAAAACCAGCAGCAACAAAGAGAGAACCCAAAGGTTGACAAGCTTTAGCTGGGTTGACGGTTAAGGCTTCACGAGCAAAGTTTTTCTCGCGGTAATCCCAAGTTTTTGTCCATTCGGCAATTCTAGCTACTTCTTCCTTGCTGTGCGCTCCTTCAAACTGACGCTTATATTCAAATATTTCCTGATAGGGGTCGGTTTGAAATAAATCGAAGTGGTCTTGAATTTTACCTGGTTCTGAATCGGCAAATACGGAGGGGGTTAGGTTTTCGGGAGGGGTTAGATTATTTGCAGTGTTCTCAGTCATGACGCTCTACCTCTGAGGGAATATTATTGATTGTTTGTTGGCCATTTTTTTGGGTTATTAGTCATTGGCTGTTCGCTTTAAACAAATAACAACTAACGACTAACAACAACTAACAACTAACGACTATTTATCTTGCCAAGGATTTTCGATTAAACTCCAAGTTGGGTTATTGATTGCCAAATCCATGTCGCGAGCGAAGACAGCAAAGCCATGATAGCCGTGATAAGGACCTGAGTAATCCCAGGAGTGCATTTGACGGAAAGGCAGAGCCATTTTCTGGAAGACGTATTTTTCTTTAATTCCTGCTGCAATCAAGTCAGGATTTAGCTGTTTGGCAAATTCCTCAAATTCATGACCACTTACATCATCGTAAATAATTGTGCCATCTTTAACGTAATCTGCGGTACGTTTATAGTCATCACCATGACCAAACTCATAACCAGTACCAATTACTTTCATGCCCAAGTCTTCAAAAGCTGGAATTACGTGGCGAGGACGTAGTCCACCAACCATCATCATGACAGTTTTGCCTTCTAAGCGGGGACGATATTGAGCGATTACCGCATCCATATCAGCTTGATACTGAGCAATTACTCGTTCCGCATTTTCTTGAATGGTTTCGTCAAACTGAGCAGCAATCTTGCGTAGAGACTTAGCAATTTGACTAGGACCAAAGAAGTTATACTCTAACCAGCCAATGCCGTATTTTTCTTCCATGTGACGACAGATGTAGTTCATCGATCGATAACAGTGGATCAGATTTAATTTGGCAAGGGGAGTCATTACAGTTTCGTTAAATGTACCATCCCCAGAGAATTGACTGATTACTCTCAAACCGATCGCTTCGAGTAACATACGACTTGGCCAAGCATCACCACCAATATTGTAGTCCCCAATAATGTTAACATCATAAGGGCTTGGTTCAAATCCTTCAGGAAGCTTGCGATACTCATCAGCTTTGGGTAATACCCAGTCACGAACTGTATCATTAGCAATATGGTGTCCTAAAGATTGAGAAACTCCTCTAAAACCTTCACAACGTACTGGAACTACTGGTTTTTTGGTTTCCTCAGCTTTCTTTCTGGCAACAGCTTCAATATCATCTCCAATTAAGCCGATAGGACATTCTGATTCAATAGTAGTCCCTTGGCTTAAGGGGAAAAGAATTTCTAGTTCATCAATCAGCTTAGCTAGTTTTTTGTCTCCACCAAAAACAATATCTCTTTCTTGGAAGTCGGAAGTAAACTGCATTGTACCAAAGGTGTCTACTCCAGTTGTACCAATGTAGTAGTTACGACGACCCGACCAGGAATAGTAACCACAACCCACAGGGCCATGAGAGATATGGATCATATCTTTGACTGGACCCCAAACTACCCCTTTTGCCCCTGCATAGGCACAACCACGAGTGGTCATTACACCAGGAACGGATTTTTTGTTAGATTTTACGCCACAATCAGAATTACCTTCTTCATAAACATCGAGGTGTTTTGAGCGTCTTTTAGCAGCTTTCTCTGGATAAGCTTCTAGTACCTCTTTAATCAGTTCTTGATTCTGTTCGACAGTTGTCATGATGTTCCCCTTTATCAGTTATCAGGTTTGATAAGGGCATGGTAGTACCATACCCCTAAAGAATTAAACGGAAGCAGCAGCTTTATCAGCTGCAATTGCTTTCTGATATTCTGCATCAGAATCCATAAATCCGTACTCAACTAATAATTCTTCGAGTTCATCCATGCTGATAGGAGTAGGAATTACTAAGTTAGTATTGTGTTCAATTTTGCGAGCTAAGGCACGATATTCCTGAGCTTGAGGATGATCTGGTTCATACTCAATAACAGTCATACGACGTAATTCTGCCCGTTGAACAACGTTATCGCGAGGAACATAGTGAATCATTTGAGTGCCGAGTTTATCAGCTAAAGCTTCGATTAATTCAATTTCACGGTCAACCTTACGGCTGTTGCAGATTAAACCGCCTAAACGAACACCACCAGATTGAGCATATTTCAGAATACCACGAGCGATGTTGTTAGCTGCGTACATTGCCATCATCTCACCAGAAGTAACAATGTAGATTTCTTGTGCTTTACCTTCACGGATAGGCATAGCGAAACCACCGCAAACAACGTCCCCTAATACGTCGTAGGATACTAAATCTAGGTCTTCGTAAGCACCTTCTTCTTCGAGGAAGTTGATAGCAGTGATAATACCGCGACCCGCACAGCCAACACCAGGTTCAGGACCACCAGATTCAACGCAACGAACGTTATTATATCCAGTGAGTAATACTTCGTCTAATTCGAGGTCTTCGACTGAGCCTCTTTCTGCTGCTAAGTGCAGAATAGTAGTTTGAGCTTTAGAGTGAAGCATTAAGCGAGTAGAGTCAGCTTTAGGGTCACAACCAACGATCATGACTCTTTGAGTTTCTGAGAGGGCAGCGATCGTATTTTGAGAAGTAGTAGACTTACCGATACCGCCTTTACCGTAAAATGCAATCTGTCTCATGGTTATTTCTCGTTAATTTGGTTAGTGATTATGGATGTTGTGTTGATTGTCATTAGTGGGGTTGTGTTTCAACTGTCGATCACGACTAAAGAAGGACTAATGACTAATGACCTACAGTAAGAACTACGCTTTGGGGGGCGATCGCTCTCCGCAGTTATAATGGTTGGGAAGATACACTGGCTTAATTTTGGGAATAATTACTCAATTCAGACTGATTCAACAGTTAAAGTGGGTGAAACGAATTCTTTTAGAGTAGCTTCGATGGCTAGTTTGAGAGTTTCGGTAGAAGAAGCGCAACCGCTACAAGCACCTTTGAGAATAACTTTAACTACATCTCCTTCTACGTCGAACAGTTCCATATCCCCGCCGTCTTCGGCTAAAATTGGTCTGATTTCTTCGTCTATGACCTTTTGAATGAGAGTGATTTTTTGGAGATTGGTTAGAGGTCTAGGGGTTTGAGTGGTGGATTCTGCTGGTGTAGGAGAGGGATTATTGTTCTGCCAAACTTGTGTTGCCACCTCCACACTTTTCTCTTTTTCATTGGCAACTTCATAGAGCAGATCGTCGATATCTGGTAAACACGAACTACATCCACCACCCGCTTTAACATAGTTAGTAACTTGTTCTGCGGTAGTAAGATTATTCTCCCGAATAATTCTTTTGATTTTGGTATCAGTGATACCAAAACACCGACATATAAGATTTCCTTCATCTTCTTCATGGGTGTCGAGGGGAATGCCTTTATAGGTATAGATAGCAGCTTCTAAAGCTTCTTGTCCCATTACCGAACAGTGCATTTTTTCTTCAGGTAATCCACCCAGAGATTCAGCAATTTCTTTGTTAGTAAGCTTGAGGGCTTCTTCTACTTTTCTGCCTTTAAGCATTTCAGTCAGAGCAGAAGAAGAGGCGATCGCGCTAGCACAACCGAAGGTCTGAAACCTAGCATCTTTAATTGTTTGAGTCTCTTCGTCAATTTTGAGGTGGAGTTTGAGAGCATCTCCACAAGCAATACTACCTACTTGTCCTGTGACAATTTCTTCTCCTTCCTTTTTCTCCGTAATCTTGCCTTGATTACGAGGATTATGGAAGTGTTCCATTACTTTATCTGTATAGTCCCACATCTTCTTTCTTAATAGTTAATAGTTAATAGTTATTGTTAGGGGCAAACGGTGAAGCAGTGCGTTCTTGGACGGGGCTTTCAAGGTTCTGAATTCACTTCAGAACACAGCCCCTCTGCTTTCCGTCGAAGAGCAACGGCACGAACCCTTTAGAGCCGTTTGCCCGTACAGTTATCAATTTATCTAGCGAGTACGGCTTCTTCTTGTTCTTTCAGCCAATCCGCATCATCACTGTTGAAAGGAGAAAGCTCGCGGAGACGATCGATTATACCTGGAAGAACTTCTAAGACGCGATCGATTTCTGTCTCTGTGGTAAAACGAGATAAGCTAAAGCGAATTGAACCGTGTAGTACGCTATAGGGTAATCCTAAGGCTCTGAGTACATGGGAAGGCTCTAGAGAACCAGAGGTACAAGCCGAACCAGAGGAAGCACAGATGCCATATTGGTCGAGAGAGAGCAAAATTGCTTCCCCTTCAATATATTTGAAGCCAATATTAGTAGTATTGGGTAAGCGATTAACTGGATCTCCATTAATCACTGTATTGGGAATAGTCGAGAGAATACCTTGCTCCAGCTTATCCCGCAATATTTTTTCTCTACCGATATCTGCTAAATGTTGCTGTGCTAATTCCGCAGCTTTACCTAACGCAACTATACCTGCTACATTTTCTGTTCCACCTCTACGTCCTCGCTCTTGATGTCCACCGATTAGTAGAGGACGGAATCGGACACCTTTACGCACATATAAAGCACCAATACCTTTAGGAGCATGGATTTTATGACCAGAAATGGTTAGCAGATCGATGGTGCTATTTTTCATGTTTAAGGGAATTTTCCCTACTGCTTGTACTGCATCAACATGAAATAGTGCGCCATATTCTTTAACTACTTGCCCAATTTGTTCGATGGGGAAAATAACACCAGTTTCGTTATTGGCATACATGACAGAAACTACTGCGGTATTGCCAGTTAAAGAAGCTTCTAGCTCATCAAAATCAATCTGTCCTTTATTATTAACGGAAAGATAGGTAACAGTGTAACCATCTTTTTCTAATTTTCTGCACAGATTTAAAATAGCGGGATGCTCGACTTCTGTTGTAATAATATGTTTCTTATTTGGTTGAGCTTTCAACGCAGCTATTATAGCTGCATTATCTCCTTCTGTACCACAACTGGTAAAGACAATTTCCGAATCTTCTGCTCCTAATAAAGAAGCTACTTGACTTCTTGCTTGGCGGACGGAGCGACCGACTTGTCCACCAAAAGTATGCATACTTGAAGGATTACCATAATAGATGCTGAGATAAGGTAGCATTGCTGCTAAAACATCTTCATCTATTTTCGTCGTAGCGTTGTTATCAAGATAAATAGTGTTTTGCATTTGTCCTTTGTTCTCCGTCCTCTGTCCTTTGTCTTTAGGAATTTACTGCCTATAACTAATGACTAATAACTAGACGTTCTAATTTTTGGGAATAAGTATCAAACCAATTGTGCCAATATTTAGTTTCTTGTTTGGCTTTCAGTCTAGAGGTCAGGCGATCGTAAGTTGCAAACCAGTTATCCCAATAGTTATTAGTGGATGTCTGAGTGGCTCTAATCAAACTAGAGATAGTAGGTGTGCAACCATTAAAGGTGGGACAACCTGCCATACATTGAGGGACTCCGTAAAACCCAGCGCAATCATTGCATAGGTTGGAATCGATCGAGAATTTGCCGTTGTCTTTTTGATAAATTGCAGATGTAGGACAGTTAGGCAAACATTTTTCACAAGCGATACATTGGTCGTTAATGGTATAAGTCATGGTTTTACTCCTGTTTAATTGCAATCTAGGCTAATGAGGCTAGGGAAGCAACCACTATCGGTAGTAAAGTTAGTTTGACAAGGAGGTACGTCGTAATAGTCGTAACAATTAGTACAAAGACTGTGAGTGGGAGACAAAGCACTATGTTGTTTGTTTATTACCTCTTGGTAATCTTTAAACCAATAGCGATCGATCTTTTGACTTTTTTGGGAAGTGTTAATCATGGTTTTGTCCTCTGTTTTTTCTTGGTGCGCGTTCCTGAGCTAGTCCGTTGGCGGTGAAACAGTTGCGGTGCGGAGGTATCCTCCGTTGAGCAAACTGTTGAACCCGAAGGGGGTTCCCCCGCTTGAAGGAACTGGCGTTGGCAGATTTTTTATCTGTCGGGTCGCACCACTTTGTCATTCGTCCTTGGTTATTTCTCTCTTGTCCTTAGTCGTTGGTTATTTTTATCCATAACTAACGACTAGCAACTAACAACTAACGACCAATGACTGACGACTAATGACTAACAGCAAACTTTTGTTCGTAGTATTCCAAAGCAATCTTATCGATGGTATCGTAGCCTTGAACTGGCTCTACACCAGCTTCTCTGAGCATTCCTTGTGGACAATCGCCAATTTTGGAAGCAAGTACGGCTTTGCAATCTTTAATTGCACCGATAATATTGTCTAAAGTTGCTTCTTCGCCATAACCACCCTGGCAGTAGTGGTCTACTTTGCGGTGTCCGACAAATTTGGCTTCTATTCCATCAACTTCAAAGATTTGGAATTCTTTGGCATGACCGAAGTGTTGGTTAACTACGCCACCGCCTTTAGTAGCTACTGCAACTAAAATTTTCTCGCCAGCTTTTTTCTGCTTCTTAGCTGCTCTTTCTGCTTTAGCAGCTTGCATAGCTTCTTTAACTTGTTTAATACCAGCATGAACTTCTTGGCGTTTTTCCAGATTGTATTCTGGAGTCATCTCTAAGAACTTCTCTTTAGTGAATTCCTGAGAACGATCTTCCCCTAATAAACCTACCGCATCAGCACGACACTGGCGACAGTGGCGCATCATTTTCATATTGCCTGAACAATTATCTTGTAAGGCTTTTAATTCTTTGGGTGTAGGACCTCTTTGTCCAGTTAAACCAAAGTAAGTACCGTGTTCAGGGGCAGAAATTAACGGCATAATATTATGGAGAAACGCACCCTTAGAACGAATTACTTCGTCTACTTCTACTAAGTGTTCATCGTTAATCCCTGGGATCATTACCGAGTTAACTTTACAGAGGATATCGGCTTCTTGTAGGGCTTGCAAGCCTTCCATCTGACGTTCGTGGAGTAACTGGGCTGCTTCTTCGCCTTTCCAACGTTTGCGTTGATAACGCACCCAAGGATAGATTTTTGTTCCTACTTTGGGGTCTACCATATTAATAGTGATGGTGACGTGATCTACATTCAAATCTTTGATTTGTTGAACGTGATCGGGAAGCATTAAGCCATTGGTAGATAAGCACAGTTTGATGTCTGGTGCTTTGTCTGCTATTAATTCAAAGGTGCGGAAGGTTTGCTTGGGATTTGCTAAAGGATCGCCAGGACCAGCAATACCCAGAACTGTCATTTGGGGAATTTTACCCGCAATTACGAGAACTTTGTGGGCTGCTTCTTCAGGAGTGAGTAGTTCACTAACTACCCCAGGACGACTTTCGTTAGCACAGTCATACTTGCGATTGCAATAATTACATTGAATATTACAAGCTGGAGCAACTGCTACGTGCATCCGTGCATAATGGTGATGAGCTTCTTCACTGTAGCAAGGATGTTTTTCAATTCTTTCTTGAATTTTAGGATCGACTTTTTGAGGAGTAGTTGAACTACAACCACAGCCTTTAGAAGACTTTTTTACTTTAGTTTTAGATTCTGGTGCTAAGGTAGTGCTGGTAGTTGGTGACATTGAATTAAATTCCGTTTAATTGTGTCATTTGTTGTCTGTTATTTGTCTTTTGTACTTTATCTTCTGGATTAAAATTGGTGACTAATAACTAACGACTTATGACGTTATGAAAGTTATATCATTGAGATTTTGGCTGAAGGGAAAACTTGCACTCGGTTAGTTTTATTGAATTACTTAGATTATACTCAACCCCTCAACTCTTTGACTGATAAGGAAAAAAAATTTTTTATGGGTATGGGGTTCTAGTATTTTAATGATGGGAGGTTAGTATTTATTTCTCAAGACCCTGGTATTTAATCTACTCGACAGTAATCACCGTAAACACTATATTTCAAAGCGTTTACCGTAATTTATCTCTTCTGGAAGTTAGTTGCACTCAATAGTGCTTTTATCTTTAATCTCAAATTTCCAAATAGATAATTCAATCTGATACCAATATAACAATAAAATTCAATTCTGTATCTAATTTAACTTTTTTTTTAATTAATTTGTTTTCACTGAACTAAAAAATTACTATTAGTTTGATGGTCAGATCAACTTTTAGTATTGATGATACTTACATTTCAAGCACTAGAGAGGGAACAAACATTATTAATTCTTAATTGGCAATATCCTTCTCCCTATGATTGCTACAACTTTAATCCTGAAACTATCCAAGAAGACTTATGCTATTTACTTGAGAAAAAAAACGCCTTATTCCAAAGCAGAGATCATACAGACTTTAGAACTGATGTTACAAAGTTCTAAGTTTGAATTTGAAAATAGAGCGATTATCTATCAAGCGATCGCTTTAAGTAAAAAAGGAACAGCCGATTTTGCCGATTATCTTATTGGTTCAGCTAATCATCATCATGAATGTATAAGTACTGTTACTTTCGATCAGCTTCGCTGCCTCGCTACGCGAGATCGTAAGTTAAAAACAGCTACAAGATTTAAAGTTTTAGAGTAAGTAAAGAGCGATCGCACTTAGTCAAATCTCAGATTGGCGATCGCTTGAACTAGATTACCGCGTTAGGTAGCCTCCGTTAATCCAAATTGTCTGTCCTGTAATCCATTGAGAACTAGGTAAAGCTAGAAACTCTACTAACGGAACAATATCACTAATTTTACCTAGACGACCAGCAACGGCGAGATTAGAAGCAAATCTGGTTGTCTCAGGGGTTTCCTGACTGTGAAAGAAAGGGGTATCTACAGGGCCAGGGGAAATAGTGTTAACAGTAATACCTCGTTCCCCTAATTCCCGCGCTCCCATGCGAGTTACTTCTTCCATAGTTGATTTCGTTCCTGCATAGGCAGAGTAATTAGGAGCCATTCCCGCTAAAAGTGAAGTACCAATGTTGATAATACGCCCATTATCTGAGATACGCCGTGCTGCTTCGCGCATACATAAGAAAGTTCCCTTTGTATTGATGTTAATCATGCGATCGAGTTCTTCATCGGTGACTTCTGCCATTGGTTTTTTCACAATTGCCCCTGCATTGTTGACTAGAATATCCAACCGTCCGAAGTTTTCTATGGCAGTATCGAACGTCCGCATAACTGTTTCAACTTGACCCAAATCTCCTTGTACTAAAGCAGCACGCGCACCTTGAGCTTCCACTAGGCTGGCGGTTTCCTCTGCCTGGTCTCTTGTTGACTCTCGATGATAATGCACGACTATATCCGCACCATGTTTGGCTAATGCTTCAGCAAAACCACGCCCCAGGTTTGCTCTAGCCCCAGTTACAATCGCCACTTTGCCAGCTAATTCTCGCTCCGAATTAGAAAGAGTAGTCGCGATAGGTTGAGATTGAGCATTAGCTTGTTGTGTAGCAATTGAGCCAACTAAACTTGTTGCTCCAATTGCACCCAAGAATTTGCGTCTATTTGTACTCATGATTGCCTCTTAATATTTTTTTTATATTTCTGTTGCCTGGATCATAGGTAATGTTGAAAAATTAGGTAGTATCGTATGGATACTAAAATGACTAGACCTCAATCCCTTGATCTCAAAAAGTTGACAAAATAATAGAATCGGCTTGACGCGTAATTCTGCCCTCGTATTCTAATCTTGCTAAAGCTCTCGATACAGTTCGCGGAGCTAAATCTAGTTCGGCAGCAATTTCTTTCCAGGGTTGGTCTAGATTGACCGAGAGGGATGCTGGGGTTTCCCCAGCATATCCAATCGAGGTGTTGACGACTGTTTGATTATTAGAAAAAGCAGCATTATATTGTAGATATTGAAATAACCTTAAATGAGCCGACCTAATCTGGAGCAATTCCAAACTAACTTTAAGAGACTGAATTTTTCTAGTCAGTTTATAGTTTAAATCCTCTGCTAGTTCTGGATATTCCTGTAAAGCTTGTATTAGTAATGATTGCGGATAAACGATCGTCCGTGAAGCTATTTCCGCTATGGCGGTACAAGAATAAGCACCAGAAATAAAAGTATTTTCGCCTAGGCTTTCACCTCTTCTGACAACTTGTAAAACAACCATTCTGCCTTCGATAGTGTAGCGAACTAATTTAACTCGCCCAGTTTCAACTATATAAAAATTGTTTTGGCGATCGCCCTGTCGAAACAGTCTTTGTCCAGCAGTAAAAGAATAGCTTGTAGCTGCATTTTGTAGAAGAGATGGCAAACTGTCAAGATTTAAAAGATTCATGCTATTAGTTAACCGTATTCATCAGTGCTTCGGGATAGCGCGTACCAGCAGCAGCACCCAATAGCATAATTAATTCGATGCACTCTTTATCTTCACTGCTCAATTCAATCTCAACCGCTTGGGCATTTTCGGTAACGCGATCAGGCAGAGCCTGCGAGCGAAGCTGATCGCTTCTATAAAAATCAGACAGTCCCATGCAGCCTAAACCAATCGCAGATACTTGTTTGTCTGTATTGCCTAGTTGACGATATTTCATGATTTATAATCCCTTCGTTATTAATTTTGTTAACTTTGGTTTTAATTTACCGATAAACTAATAGGGAAGTACATGAATATTTTCAAGATCGAGCGATCGATTTCTTAGGAATTTACTACCAAATCTCTTATTTTGCCGATTATCTTATCGGTTCAGCTAATCATCATCATGGATGCATAAATACGGTTACTTTTGGTCGCAAGTTAAAAACAGCTAAAAGAGTTGAGGTATTAGAGTAAATCATTATTAAAGCAATGCTACTGTGTCTAATTTTTCTTTAATTTCTGCCTAAACTCAACACCATCATATTTCAGATATTTTAGCTCAATTCCTCGCTCGCCAAGTAAGTATTTTTCAAAAAACTTTAAGTGATAATTAGTAACAATTTCACGGAATTCATATTTCTCTCTTTTTCCTATTTTATTTCCAAGATTTGCTTGTCTTGAGATAAATAGTGCATCTGAATAACCCAAATGTTCTGTATTATCTAAAATTGCCATATAGGTATCTTCTGTATTGTATATATAAGTCGTTCTTGAAACATTTTTGATCAAATGAGTACCTAAAAGCATAAAAGGTGTTTTGATATCTTTATACAAAAAGTCTCCACAAGTTCCACCATCAATATTTATTCCAGCTACAAATCTACTGTCATTTAAACAAGTCTGAGCAGCAGTCGCCCCTCCATAAGAATGACCAGTAATACCAATTCCTAAATCGAGCTTTAATTTATTTTTAAATATTGATTCTGTTTGACCTTCATTTAAAGCTTCTAATTGGTCGGCTACAAAGACAGAATCAGCTACCCATATCTTTACATTGTCAGTCAAACTTTTATAGTCTTTTAAATATCGTTTCTCTGCTATTTCCATTACTTGGCTATCTGAATAATATTCTTTGCTAGAAGCTTTTAAAACTTTTCGGGTCGATTTTAAAGAAGTGTTCGATCTCAGATTTTTCTGGGTAGTTTTATCCATTTTTATTACCCTGCCATCCAAATATTTTACACCTGAAGCTTCATAAGGATGACCTACAGAAACAACTATATATCCCGAACTAGCCAAATCGGAACATAATATCGTATTTTGCATGGCGTAAGCACCATAACCATGATTAAAAAGAATGACTGGATACTTATCTTTGCTTGTTGCAATTAGTGCATTTTCATAACAATTTGTCTTAACTTTTGTGACATTTTTTGACACGAGTCCAAATGTCATTTTGTTGAGAACTTCTAATACTTCGGGAGAAGAGTAAGATGTGCTAGATTTACCTTCATTGCTTTCGGCTGGATAAAATATCTTTACAGGAATTTCTCTAAATGCATTATCCTCTTCAAATGGAAACACCTTTTTTCTACTCTTATCGGTAAAATCTAATTGTGTAATTCCCACAGGATATTTACCTACTGGTTTTGGTAGTTCTTTTAAATTTCCAAATAAAAATCCAAGCATAAAAAAACTCTCAGAATTATTAATTTACAGATTCTCGCGAAAAACAGAAGGACTCATGCCAGTATGCTTTTTAAAATAGCGGGAAAAATGACCTGGTTCTTGAAAACCTAGTTGATAAGCAACTTCTTGGATAGAAACAGACGATCGCGATAAAATAGCTTGAGCTTCGGCAATAACTTTTTCGGCAATCCAATTATTAACAGATTTACCCGTTTTACTTTTAATTACTGTACTCAGATAGCTAGGATGTAAATATTGAGCTTCCGCATAGTCTTGAACTTGGTACAAAGTATCTACATTACCTGCGGTTAAATCTCGAAAGTGTTTTTCTAGGTTGCGTTTAAATGTAAGTACGATCTGCGATCGACTATCTGACTCGTTAATTGGATCGTAGGTGCGCCAAAATTTCTCTTTAATTTTTAGTAGCAGCACCACCATCAAGCTGCCGATAATCTTAAATTTATAGTTTGAATGGCTTTGGTATTCACGGATAAGCTGATTTCCCAGATCGTTAAATTCTTGAAATATATCCTGGTTAGTATATTGAGGCGGAGCAACTTCAGCAATGAGAAACGGAAATTCATCAAAAATATCTTCTCTTACATACTGCTTAAGAAAAGATTCAGCAAAGGTGATGACAAAACCTGTGGCTAATTCGTGAATTTCAAAGCCTTTAAGATGACCTGGATTAGTAAAGTAGATAGTATAAGGTTTAGTTGCATAAGAATGATTATCGATGATATATCTTCCCCGACCACTACCGATGATGATGATGGAATAGTAGTTTGCCCGAAACAGCGGGGATTTTACTGGGACATCTCCGTGAACTTTTTCTAAACGATGAATAGTAAATTCAACTTCTTGTTCGAGAGTCCCTCCCATAGAAGCATAAAATTCTGCCATTGAATGGTATATTGCGATCGCCTCAGCCATTAATCAAATTCATAGATAGCTACACTATGGTTGTTTTGCCCAATCCATAATTAAAAAATAGCATTTCAACAGCGATCTCGTTCCGAGCCGTGCTGTCGCTGACCGCGACAGCGACTACCGAAGGTCTCGCGCAGTGCCAGCTTCACTGATCGCACTTAGTAAAATCTCAGATTGGCGATCGCTATTCAACCATCTAAAAAAGTTAATATTTCTTTTTTACCGTCAAATTTTATACACAGTTTATTTAAAATATCTCTTCCCAAAATGGCAATTCCATTAGTATCTTGAATTGCACAACCATAAACTTTGACAAAAGGAATAGTATATTTATCAATTACTACTGAGACATAGTAGGGGAAAACAGTAACGTTTTTGCCACCTACTCCCATAACCTGAATTTTAGTTAATCCACTGGCTACTTTAGCTTGTATTTTCGCTAAAAAATTCAAAGGAATTAAACTACAATCTGAGCCTGTGTCTAAAAAAGCAGAACAATCAACGGTTTTCAGATTATTTTTATCTAAAGAAATTATTTTGATATTTAAAATGGGAGCAGAAGGAATTTCTCCGTTGCCAAGAATAGTATATTTATAAAAATTCACCGAACAATTATCTATTGAAGTGTAAAAGGTACTCTTGCTCTTAAAGTAGGTTCATTATCAATAACTTTTTTCACAAATAAGTCTTTGATTCCCATCATTTCATAAGCTCGCATCACTAATGTTGTTTCATCTTTATCCACATCAATTACTTTGCCATCTTCAAAGATGATATACATACCAGCATATTTTTCTAAAAGTTTTGGTTTAAACTGCTCATATAATTCACTTTGACGTTTTAAATAGTTGCGGGTTTCTATACTGGGATATATTTCTCGATTTTTGGCTAAAAGTTCAGCATTTTTTAGGCTGTTATCTGAAATCATAATTACTGTTTTGAATTCTGTGTAATTCATATTTTAGGTGATAAAAAGGGCGATCGCACTTCTGAAAAATTCTAATTGCCAGATGGGAATGCCAAGCTACAACTTAGTGATTAGCGATCTATAACTCACTCAAAAAACAAAAAAAATGGAGTAGGCTTGTCACACCTCTCCAGAATTGTTACGGAATTCAATTTTTGCTGTGGATTTGTTTCTGTCTGAAATCTACATGTAAATTAATACTATTCTAACGTAATTATTTAGCTAAGTTTGATATGTGTATCTCGACAGTTTCCCAAAAAAGTAACAACAGCTACAAACTATACAGTGTATAAGATGTATGATTTTTCTCCTTTCCTAGCTTAATGAGTACTGAATTTATGGCAACAGTACTTAGATCTATTTCCGAGTTTAACTGGGTTGTGTAGAGTATCATCTTGAGTACTAAATACTAATACCTTGACCAAACAATACTCAGACCTGTTGGCAAAAATACCAGTAGATATACCCCAATAAAAACTTATCGATCGCTCAACACCTTATCTGTTCTAAGTTTCTAATTTATAAGTACATTTTAATAAATCTAATCAATCTAACCCTGGTCTGTCTCTCAAAACAAAATTGGGGCTATTGATATAAGCATTATATAAAGTTAGTCATTAGTCGTTAGTCATTAGTTGTTGATCATTGGTTATTAGTCATTGGCAATTTAACTAAAAAGGACGAAAGACAAAAAAGACACCAAGATAACCTCTTCCCATCAAAACAATGCAACAGCCACTAACTATTAACAGAGAAAGAGAGAGAACACTCAACAAGCAAAATAAATTGTTAGCAGATATGTTTTGGCTAACAACTCTCTGGACAGATTTTAAGATTATCTTTGAGCGTGACCCCGCAGCAAATAATTGGCTAGAGGTACTAATATGCTACCCTGGCGTTCATGCTTTGGCACTATATAGAATAGCTCATTGGTTGTTGCAAAACCGAGTTCCCCTATTGCCCCGTTTTTTATCTCACTTGGGCAGATTTATGACTGGGATTGAAATTCATCCTGGTGCAACTATTGGGAAAGGAGTGTTTATAGATCACGGCATGGGGGTAGTTATTGGTGAGACTGCCGTAATTGGAGATTACTGTTTAATCTACCAAAACGTTACCCTAGGGGGAACTGGAAAGCAAACAGGAAAACGCCATCCGACTTTAGGTAATAATGTTGTAGTCGGTGCGGGAGCAAAAGTTTTAGGAAATATTAATATTGGTAGTAATGTTCGTGTTGGCGCAGGTTCGATCGTGCTGAGGAATGTACCAGATGATTGTACGGTGGTAGGAGTTCCAGGTCGCGTAGTCTCCCGCACTGGTCATGGTTGTCCTCTCGAACATGGCAAACTACCCGATCCAGAAGCTAAAATAATTCGTTCTTTACTTGAGCGAATCGAGAATTTGGAACAACAGATACAGAAATTATCCCTCTATCAACCTCAAAATCATGTATAAATTCACTCGCCCTGATGTCTTTGTCAGTCAAGTGGCAAAAATCCATCGTAGCGATCGCTGGAGTGTCTATCGTCGCCTGCAAGAATTAAATATTCCCTGCTGGTGTCCCGAAGATGGAACGCTCTGGGTAGAGATCGATCGTTGCATCGATGCCATCCTGCTCCGCAGTACTATACAGCAATTCGTTAGTACTCGCTCTGAATTGACCGACTGGTTAGAACGATGCTGGTCAACAGAAGTTTTATCTACATCGAATAATTAATAATTAGGAACTCAAACTCATGACACAAACATTAGTAGTTCAACCTTTTGGAGAAGTTGCCAATAACCCCATTGGGTTAGACAAAGAAGTGGTAATTCCAGTATGTGAAGGCTTAAATTTTGCTTTAGCTAGTTTCCAAGCTTTATATCTGCAATACCAAAAGCATCACTTTGTAGTTGAAGGTTCTGAATTTTATTCAATTCATGAATACTTTCAAGAAAGTTACGAAGCAGTGCAAAGTCATGCTCACGATATTGGCGAACGTTTAAATGGTTTGGGTGGTACCCCCGCAGCCAGCTTGAGCAAATTAGCAGAACTTTGTTGTTTTACCCCAGAAGACGATGGTATCTTTGGCTGTCGCCAAATGATTGAAAATGATTTAGCTGCCGAAAAACAAATTATCGAGCTAATTCGCCGTCAAGCATCCCAAGCAGAGAGCGTCGGCGATCGAGCTACTCGTTACTTATACGAACAAATTTTATTAGCCACTGAAGAAAGAGCTTTCCATCTCGATCATTTATTAGCTGAAGATAGTTTAACTCTAGGATTTGTTGGTAAGTAATTGTTAGTCCCTAGTCATTAGTCGTTAGTCATTCGTTGTTCTTAATTGAGATGAATGACTAATAACCAAAAACAAATGACAAAGAGCAAAAGATCATGGAATTCAATTTTGAAGTTACGGAATTAAGTCAATTTTTACAAGATGAGTTAACGGTATCCTCCGCCGATATTTCTCTAGTTATGCAAAAAAAAGAGGAATTAAATGCACCTATACCAATGCTGCTGTGGCAATACGGTTTAATATCCCGCTCACAATTAGACCGTATCTTTGATTGGTTAGAGAACAGATCACTGTTATTACTTGTAAATATCGAGGAGTAGAGTTATGTCACCAATTCAGATTAACGATACAACTTTACGGGATGGAGAACAAGCAGCAGGAGTCGCTTTCACCGTAGCCGAAAAAGTTGTTTTTGCTACAGTAATGGATGCGATCGGCGTACACGAGCTTGAAGTAGGCATACCTGCAATGGGTAGTATCGAAGCAGAAGCAATTGCCGAGATTGTCAACCTCGGTTTAAATACCAAGCTTACTGGCTGGAATCGTGCTGTTCGTTCAGATATTGATGCTTCTCTTGCTTGTGGTTTACAACGGGTGCATATCTCCGTTCCTGTCTCAGAAATCCAAATCGCCGTTAAGTTTCAAAATAACCCCAGGCTAGTCTTCAATCGACTGCGAGACACTATTAGTTATGCACTAGAGCGTGGTTTATATGTTTCTGTTGGTGGCGAAGACTCTTCTCGTGCCGATGAAAGCTTTTTACTCGATGTAGCCTTAGCTGCTCAACATTGGGGAGCATCTCGCTTTCGTTTTTGCGATACAGTCGGGATTATCGATCCTCTAACTACTTTTAAGAAAGTACAGGAATTAGTTAATAAGCTAATTATTCCTGTAGAGATGCACACCCATAATGATTTTGGGATGGCAACAGCTAATGCCTTAGCAGGAATAAGAGCAGGTGCAACCTCAGTTAATACTACTGTTAATGGGTTAGGAGAAAGAGCAGGCAATGCTGCTTTAGAAGAAGTAGTCATGGCACTAAAGCGCATCTATAGTATCGATCTGGGTATTGATACTAGTAAATTTAAAGACATATCAGAATTTGTAGTTATAGCCTCTGGTTGGGATGTTCCTCCTTGGAAAGCGATCGTGGGCAGGAATGCTTTTACTCATGAATCTGGTATCCATGGACATGGAGTACTACAAAATCCTTCTACCTATGAACCTTTTAGCCCCGAAGAAGTAGGCAGAGAACGTAGTTTAGTTATTGGCAAGCATTCTGGTAAACATTTAGTTAATAACTTTTTACAACAATATGGTATTTCTCTGACTCAAGCAGAAACTCGATCTCTAGTAGATGCAGTGCGAGACATATCAGTGGAGTTGAAACGCAACTTAACTCCAGACGAGTTATTCAACTTAATCCCCAAACCACATTCGGTTAATTAATCTTTTTTCCTTTGTCTTCTGTTATTTGTAATTAATCTTACAACTAATGACTAAAGATAACCATTCACTTTACGGGCAAGGCAGTGCCTTGCTCCTACCCACTAACTACCATTAAAAACTATGAAAGTAATGTTACATAAAAATGATCTTGGACATTTATCAGTATATGTCCCGAAGAAAGATTTGGAAGAAGAAGTAGTTGAACAAACCACTACTCCAGAAGGTAAAGTTTTAACCCTATCTAATGGGTGGCAGTTGTCTTTCAAAGATATAACAGATGATATGAAACTTCCTCAAACTTTAAATGCGAGGCGACTGTAATTAAGGTTTCAGTTAACGTTTGTGTTGACTGGATTAACGGTTGGTATTCATTAATACTAACTGAAAAAACACACAACATAGTGGAGATTGAACTGTCATGTTAAAAGCATCTGATATCATGACTCAAGACGTAGCTACTATTCGTGGTTCGGCGACAGTAGCAGAAGCTGTTAAGTTGATGAAATTCAAAAACTTACGGGCTTTAATTGTCACTGTACGTAATAACCAAGATGCCTACGGAATCGTTACCCACACCGATGTTGTTAACAAGGTAGTGGCTTATGGTAAGGACGCGGAAACTATGCGCGTTTACGAAATCATGACCAAACCTTGTATTGTAATTAATCCTGATTTGGGTGTTGAATATGTTGCCCGATTATTTGCCTTAACTGGCGTTCGGATTGCACCTGTAATCAAAGGAGAATTACTAGGGATTGTTTCTGAAGCCGATATTTTATATAAAGGCGATTTTCTGGAAAATCCTAAAGTACCATTGCTGCGTCGAGAATTAGACAAAGCAATCACCGAAGCGATCGCCATCTCTAAAGCTAAAGGTGCAACTTCGCAAGAGTGCATCGATGCTTGGGCTTTGGTTGAAGATTTGGAAGCAGAAGCAACTTATCAAGAAGGAGAAAAATCGCCAGATACTACTCCTTTCCAACAATTTTGCTTAGATAATCCAGAAATTTTGTCTGTTCGTCATGAACAGGCTGAACCATCGATCGCTTAACTGTTTAACTAAGTAGAGGCATTCTCTATGCATGTCTCTACTTCCCAGCAGAAATAAGAATTAGAGACTAACTCCAGGCAAAAACCATGAATGATTTGGAACGGATACGAGATGAAATTATTACTCTGTTGGTGCTTATATTGACTCTCGCTTTTACTTCTAGCAACTTTACCCCAGAGTCATCAGAAAAAAATAGCTTTTTGGCTGAGAGATTATTATTAGCAGAACAGATTAATTAATGTTCTTTTGTTAACAGTCATTTGTATCAATGACTAAATAACTAATAGGCATTTGCAGATAATTTATCGACAAAAACAACAATAGTAACAGGAGTTGTGGTCATGGCAAAAATTGGTATTTTTTACGGCAGCACCGCAGGTGTAACTGAAGAAATTGCAGAAAAACTTGCTGAATCCTTTGATGAAGGAGTATGCGCTCTCTACAACATGGAAGAAGATTTTGACGATTTTGATGATATGTTGCAATACGATTACTTGCTACTTGGCTCTTCTACATGGGGTTCAGGAGAGATCCAAAATGATTGGCGCGATCCTCTAGTAGACATGGAAGACGAAAAACCTGATTTTACTGGAAAAACCGTGGCTATTTTTGGTGCAGGAGACTGCGGTACTCATGGCGAGAATTTTGTTAGTGCTTTAGGAACTTTGTACGACTATTTTAAAGAAGCAGGTGCAACTATAGTTGGGCAGGTTCCTACTGACGACTATACTTTTAATTATTCTTTTGCTGTGCGTGACGGTAAGTTTGTCGGATTACCTATTGATGAAATCAATGAAAGCGAAAAAACTGAAGAGCGTATCCAAAATTGGGTTGAAACTCTTCGTCAATATTTTCCTCAGTAAGATATTCTCCTCAAGCACAATTCATGACTAAATTACAGTAGTTGTCAATTGTCCATTGTCCATTGTCAATTATTAATTTATGCAAACTATTCCAGATCGGGTTTCCTGGTGTAATGTTGAACCAGAAATAAAACAATTATTGCTTTTAGCTAGCGAAAATTGGGAATATACAGGTTTAGCAGAAAAATACATCAGGGAAGCTTTGTTTAGAGCAGGAGATAACCTTGATGTTTTAGTTGGAGCATATCGTTTCTTTTTCTACAAACATCAACCTGTTGTCGCTTTGTCCATTGTCCAACAAGTTCTACAGTCGATCGCGACTAAAGAAAATTTACCAACGGAGTGGTCGCAACTCAAGCCCATTGTAATAGCTCGTAAACAAGAACCATCAATTCGACTTTACCTCAATGCCTATGCTGCCAAGGGCTTAGTTCTTGCGCAGTTAGGCAAACTTGAGGAAGCTAAGCTAATTAGCCAGAGCATCAAAGATATTGACGACAGTCGCGAGTTTTGTGCCACTACTGTATTTGAAGTTATTACGCGCTCGCCTGATGAAGAGGAGGAATAAGGATAAGAAAGATAAGGGAGCAATCAACAACTAACTACTAGCCACTAAAAACAAATGACATCAACTACTGACAACCAACGTCAAGAAGAATATTTTCAATTAATCGATCGCTTACTTCGTTGCCCCAATGGCAAAGAGCCAGAAGTTTTAGATGCGAGTGCAGATTTGATTGATGAAAATTTGATCAGAACTATTATGCAAGTAGCAACAATTATGGCCCACGAAAATAACCAAGAAGGCTCAAAATTTCTCATCTTTATCGCTCGTCAGCTTGCTAGAGAATTGGGCTTATATCCAGAATTATCAACTGAGGCATAATCTTTTCTACGTCTTACCGTTATTAGCTCTTAGCTTTTAGCTTTTAGCTTTTAGCTTGTAGTTTGGTTTATGGATATTACTATTTACTTAAACAAAGATGACAATAACTAACAAACTGAGCAAAACCACAGAAATATGGTTGCAACAGAAGGGCTACAGTGCTGAAAACTTAGATGAGCGAGTCGATAATGGTGGAACAGCCTTAATAGTTGCTAGTCGAGAAGGGGCGATCGATATCGTCCAAGATTTACTCGCTAACGGTGTTAATATCAACCTCAAAAATAATGATGGTAATAACGCTCTCTGGTTTGCTTGTTTTGGTAACAATCTAGATTTGATGCGGTTGCTCATTAATGCTGGTATCGATCTCGATAACCAAAATGATAACGGTGTGACTGTATTAATGTATGCTGCCTCTTCAGGCAAAACAGATGCAGTCAAACTGTTATTAGAAAAAGGAGCAAATCCTCATCTGAGAAACCTAGATGATTTTAGAGCGATCGAGTTTGCTAGCACCATTGAGATTCTTAATATATTGCGTGGAGTAGGGAGTAGCAAGTAGCAAGTAGTAAGTAGCAATTAACCATTAACAACTAACAAATAACCACTAACTAATGACCATTACACAATTAGAAACAGCAGGTAAGAGTTTTCATGATGCTACTAAGCATTCTCCTTTATCGGTAATGCTCGATCCTAATTATGTAGATGCGTCAACTCAACCTACTGCTTTTAAAAGCTATCCTCATTTTTATCGTCGCTTTCCTTTAGAGGAAAATAATCCTGTACACAACTTTATTCGTTTAACTAGTGCGATTACTTTTGAAAAGAAGTACAAATATGATTCTTATCAGTTGAGAGTCAATCCCTCAGCAGGAGCATTATATCCTACGGAGATTTATGTTCAAATTCGAGGGATAAAAGGTATTATCGATGGTATTTATCATTTAGAAGTAGCTACCAATTCATTAACTTTAATTTATGAGTTAATTGATGATGGGTTAGAAAGTTATATCTTACCTAATTGTTTAGTCAAAGGGTTGATATTTTTAGTTAGTTGTGCTTATTATCGTTCTAGTTGGAAGTATAAAAATAGAAGTCTGCGCTATTGTTTTTTAGACAGTGGGCATCATATCGGCGCGATCGAGGCTGCTGCATATTTACAGCAGAAGGCTACTCAAGTTATTTTTAATTTTGATAAGGTTGCCCTTAATAGTGACTTGGGATTTGAGAATAAAGAATTTGTTAATGCTGCGGTAATTTCTGGAGAAACTAAGCCCAAACCTGTCAGAAAATTGCGATTAAAGCTGCCTTTTGTTTGCCCTACAGACTATTTTGAAGTCAATTCTTTTATTGAGGCGGGATATACAAAGACAGTTTCAAATAAATCAGAAACTAATTTATTTTTTAATGGTAGTATAAATTCTCAAGTCTTACCATTTAATTGTCAGAAAGAACAATTTTTACAGACCATTCTAACCAGGCGATCGGCAAGAGCTTTTAAAGGCGGAGCGATTTCTCAGTCAGAATGGCAACAAATTTGGCATTGTTTAAAACAACCTTTACCGACAAGTAGTAAAGAACAGATTGAAATATATTTAATAATTAATTCTGTTGAAGGAATGGAGTCAGGTTTGTACCAAGAATTTAAGCTAATCAAAAGTGGTGATTTTAGCGAACAAGCAAAGTATTTATGTGTTAATCAAGCACTAGCTAGAGATAGTGCAATAACTTTATTTTTAACCTCAACTTATAACAACTATCAAACTGCCATGCAGTATGCTGGTTGGCTCGGACAAAGACTTTATTTAATTAGTAATTATTTAGGTATAAGCTGTAGTGGAATTGGAGCTTATTACGATGATGAAACTCAAGAGTTTTTAGGTACAAATAAAGATATTCTTTATGCTTTGGCGATCGGGCGTTAGTTATTAGTTATTAGTTATTAGTCATTAGTTATACATACAAAAAAAATTATGGAAACTTTAAAAGCCCCAAGATCTGCTCATCAAATAGAAGGAGAATTTCTCGGTTTTATTGCTAAATCTGGAGGTGAACTAAAATATATTCAAGTCCAGGTGGGAGAGCGTATTCTTCCTATTAAACTGGCAAAAGAATTACGAGAAACTTTGGGCAGAAAATTAGTAGAAGGCGATCGCCTATCGATACTTTTAGAACAAACAGGTTCTGGACTTGGTAGTAAAATCAAACTGAAAACTCATCGAGTTGAAAGACTTGGGAATGGCAATGATGTCTTAGTCGTAGAATCTGCTTCTAAACCAGAAGATAACCAAAAAGGTAAAATTCTCCTTTGTTATAAATCTGGTTGTTCCAAACGTGGAGGAAGGCAACTTTATCGTGCTTTGACAGAAGCTCTCCAGCAGCTAGGATTGCAGAATCGAGTAAGTGTTGAACTAACAGGTTGTCAGAAGCAATGTAAAAACGCTCCCAATCTGATTTTAATGCCTGGTCAAGTCAAACACGCTTATGTTAATCCCAATGATCTTGTTTCTCTAATAAAAGCTCATTATCTACCAACCCACTAACTACAGACTTCTTGCATAAGTCTTAATCGATCGGTTTAGGAAAACAAGGGAGACAAGGAAGACAACAGAGAAATGAATTAAAAATTTACTTTTGCAAGAGATGTCATGAACTAGCGTTCACAACCCAGGTATGAAAATAAGTTCATGCTGAACTTCTGAACTCCTGAACTCCTGAACTCCTGAATTCTATTTTCAATATAGATCTAATAACTACTAACTACTAAAAAAATATGACACAAGTAATTTTCTATGAAAAACCAGGCTGTATTAATAATACTAAGCAAAAAGCTATTTTATCGGCTGCGGGACATCAAGTAATTGCTTATAATCTATTGGAAACTCCCTGGACAGTTGCCAGTTTACGTTCTTTTTTTGCCGATCGCCCTGTAGCTGAGTGGTTTAATCGCACTGCACCTATGGTTAAATCAGGGGAAGTAGTTCCCGAAAATTTGGATGAAGAGACAGCATTACAGTTAATGATTCAATATCCCCTCTTGATTCGTCGTCCACTCATTCAAGTAGGAAATGTTTATCAAGTAGGGTTCGATCGCGATCGGATTGATGCTTGGATTGGTTTAGCACCAGCCAAAATTGTTGAAGATTTAGAAACTTGTCCTCGAAGCCAGCAAGTTAAGTAAGTATTGCTTAGTTACTATTAATAAAGTAGTAATTCAGAATTTTGTGTTGTGCATGAGATTCAGTCCAGAGGAACTCAATCTAGCTCGTCAACATTTACTTGATAGGATTGTCGAGTATTTTCTCACTAAAAAAAGTGTTGAGGCTTTATATATCCAAGGTTCTGTTGCAGCAAATTCTGCTGACGAATTTTCAGACATAGATTTTCGGGTTGTGATTCAGCCAGAATTGTATGAGCAGATTGTCTCAGAGCGTTTTTCCGCTCCAAGGCAGTGGGGAGAATGGCTGTACAACGAATGGGCAGGAAATCCTTGGGTTTGTGTCTCTCACTACCAGCCATTTAACAAAGTAGATGTGCTATATTTCCAGCCAAAGGAGCTTAAGCCTTCTCCATGGTACTTATTACCAACTCAATTGATTTACGATCCTCAAGATTTGGTCAAAGAAGTTATCCAAGCATCTTATGGGTTAGAGTACACCCTAGATATTAGAGAAGTCGATCGACTGATAAGTAAAGGTCTAGCCTATGCAGAAGAGGTGTATCGTCGAGTCATGCGTGGCGAGCTTTTCTATGCTCAATCTCAACTAGATAGTTTTCGCGGAATTTTGATCCAATTTGACGATTATGATCGAAAAAGCCTCCCCTCTTCAGGTTTAGGTTCTCCATCTCACTTCGAGCAGCGTGGTAGTAAAACTTTGATTGAGGGTTTGAAGCTCTCCTATGCCACACTGGATAAACAATCCATACTTTATGCGTTAGGTGAATTATTGAAGGTTTATCAACATCAAGTTGTCAAACTCCATGAAACACTTTCTCTGCAACGGGATAAGGCAACTGATTTATCCTGGATTCATGCCATCCTCCAATTGTGCGATACTAGTTCCTAGATATGCAATAAAGCAATAATATGACAGAAAAAAATTCCTTTCTTTTACGGGCTAGTGAAATAGCTGAGCAAGAAGTTAATTTTTCCCATCCCTGGAATCCTAACTCATCGATTAATGGCACTCGTATAAGTCGTTTGGTTGGACTCAAAAGAACAGGTGTAAGTCTCGCTAAGATTCCAGCGGGTAAAGAATCCTTTGTTTATCATGCCCACGATCGAGAAGAAGAATGGATCTATATTATTTCGGGTCGAGGAATTGCAGAAATTAATGATGAGCAATTTGAAGTTAGTGCAGGGGATTTTATGGGATTCCCTACGCCATCGATAGCACATCATCTGTGTAACCCTTTTGATGAGGAGCTAGTTTATTTGATGGGCGGAGAAAATCTTGATTACGAGATTGCAGACTTTCCTCGTCTGGGTAAACGGATGCTGCGTCGTGGAGAAAATATAGAAATTTACGATACTTCCGATGCCAAAAGTTTTGCTCTCTTCGATGATAACTAATATTAAATCCTTTCAGAATTGTATCTAGAAAAATAAACATTCCTAAAACTATATAAATTCAAAAATTGACAATAGACAACTAAAAATCCAAAATTGTCACGACTCGTGCGTTTCGTAGCTGAGGAAACCGCAGCAGGGTCGCTCGTCAATTGTCAATTGTCCATTGATAATCGAGGAACGCCCTACTTAATTTTCAAGTTAATTTTCGCCAAGCTTGGAAACCATTTTCCACACCATATAAAGCTGGTGCAAGTTCTGGATGATGACGGCGGATTACTGATAAGAAAGTGTTATTTTCAATCCAGTCTAAACCGAATTTAGTATAAATTTCCGCCCGATAATCTTCAGTAAAAAAGCGATCGCTTTTTAGTCTTCGAGAAGCCATCAGAATAAAAACACGAAAAGCAGTATCGCTAAAACCAAAGCCATCGGGTAAGTCTTCAGCAAACAGACCAACCATTAAATCCACACTATCGATATCGTTGTTATAGATTTCACGAAGTTCTTTAACCCATTGGGGATTACTGGTAATATCGTCAAAAGATTTAACCCTTTCTCTACCAAGCAATTCACGGAAACGATTGTAGCGTGGTACACCTCTTTCCCTGTCTCGTAAAATATCAACCGCAGCTAAATCAAATGCACCGCTACCATCTTCTTTGATCAGAGCGCGGAGAAAGTTAGGGTAGTTATGTAAGGTAACAGCACCTGGATGCTGAATCCCAAAAGAGTAAAATAAATCTTCCATAGAGACAGATTGCATAAAGTCACGGGTACTCTTACCAAAAATCTCTCGGAACTGTTTTGTTATCAGATGTTGACCATTGCTGTGGTCATAAAAATCTACCTCATCAGGAATTAGAGGATGCATCCTGTATACAGAGACAAATTCTTCGGTGAGATAGTAGGGTGCTGCGTGATGATCGGTATTTGAGCCAATAATTCCACTCAGAATTTCTCCATTACCAAGGCGACCAACAAGCTTTTTAACATCCTTACCCAAAATACCCCACCAATTAATATTCATAGCCATTTGGGTCCTAGGATTGGGGAGAATAGCGGGAGTCCATTCTACAGTATGAATTTTTGCTAGCAAAGCGGAATTAATTAATCTTGCTTTATCAAAAAGTTGTTGGTCATTCCAATCTGAATAAGTCTGTTTAAGGCGATCGCAAATAGTATTATGCTCTTTGATAAACAAAGTATGCAACATACTTAAACCTGTCCACCAGCTACCTGTCGAACCAGGAAAACCAACCAAATCGATACCTTGGCTCTCATCAAAGGGTAAAAAACCAGCTTCATCGATCAGCATTTTGCCATCTTGGTGAGAACGCAAACTGTTAATAGTTGCCTCATCACTACCATAAAGCTGCGAGGCATCCCACCAATGGGTAACATGATTAATAAAAGTCGCAGGGTCAGTATTATCATCCGTGCGAGTAGGGTCTTTTAGGGTTTTAGGAACTTCTAAGATGTCCTCTGAACCATTCTTAGGAATGGAAAAACTATTATCAGTTTGATTATTGCCATGGGTAAACCAGTCATGAGTTTGAAATTGAATCCATGATGCAGCATGAAGATTGAGAATGGTTGCCGGGATAAATTTATTCCGCTTTAGCAATACTTGGCTGACAGTGCGAGGATTAGGAGTCAGTAAATTTTTGGTATCTACTTTGGCATCTTTTAAGGCTATATTTCGTCCTAACCGAGTACCCGCCATACCCATTGCTGGATGTTCGAGATCGTTGTAACTACCATCAGCAGTTCGAGCTACTAAATGTTTATCATCAGGACTAGGAACAGGTTGTGGTAGCTTATCTTGCTCTGGCACTTGGGAAGTGTCGTGGAGATTGTTTTCTCGCAAAGCATCACGAAATCGACTGAGTTTAAATAGAGCTAGGAGCGTAGGTAATTTATGCCAGGGAATGTTAAACATGATAGATTTCCTTTTTAAGTCGTGAGTAGTAAGTAATAAGTAGTGAGTAGTGGGTATTAAATGTGATGGATTAATAACTTAAAAATATTTCTGAAGACAAAACTACTGTTTTCTATCTGGACGGGGTTTAAGTACTCAGGAAAAATTATTTACTATTTACACAGGGAATAGGGAATAGGGAATAGGGAAAAGAGGCATATTTAATTTGTAAATAATTATGTTTCGGTACTTAACTATTTTTTTACTTGCAATTCCTGCTGCAAGTCACTCATAAAATTCAAGAAGAAGTCTTTAAAAACACAAGCTCGTTCTGACTGCCCTGCGCTAAAAGTAAACCAAATATCCTTAGTTTTGGCAGCAGCTTTAGCAATTTGCAGAATTAAAACTGTTTTCCCTGGAGTTATAGGAGAAGATAAAAGACCATCAAAAGTAGAAGCTTTAATAGCAATTCTAGGTACTTGAGGAGTTGGCGCGTATTCTGTAAAGATGTCTTCAACTGGTTTATCTAGGTTATTGTTTAAAGTTTTTAGAGAACCTGCTGTTGCTTGGACAACTTCCCCAATATTATGTCCAACATCTAAAATATGAACATCTTTAGGTAAGATATGCTCACAGTAATTCATGATTTCTTTTTGGGATTTTACACCCTTGGTATATTTCCAAGGTAAAACAGCTTCGCTAAATTTCTGCACCGTGTATTTTGCTGTTTCGGTAATTTCTTGGGGAATTTCTTGCTCAAAGAATCTTTTATTAACAACTTGCACCATGGCATGAGCTAAAACATCGTCTGAGGCTCCAGTTCTTAGTAATTGAGCAATTTCTTTGACATCGTCTTGGCTGTAACCAGTAGCTGTTTTTTCTTCAAGATAGGCTCGTCTTGGTTGATAAGTAGGATTAGAAGTAGGTTCAAAAGGACAGAACCATAAATCACGCTTATCATCGTGGAATTTTGTTGACCGAAAATAAAACTTTACCCACAGAGGTAGGGATTTAGTATCGTAGGAATGCAAGCGATCGACATCACCAGAATTTTCTATTTTCTTAATCTGGTCTGGGTCTGAAACAATAATAATGTCTATTAAAAAAGGAATGGTTATCCTCAGAGGATTAAATAAAGATTTTAGGGAACCGAACATTTTTCTTTATTCTCTTATTTACTAAGTTACATTAATCCGACTGTCTGTATTTATATAGATGTTGTGCTTTGGAACTCAGGCACTAAAGATTGCCTCTTTTAATCCTTAAGTTGCTCTTTTTTCGCTGATTTTAAGCTTAATCAAGCAAGTTCTGGTTGAAAAAAATTAACTATGTTAAGAAAGATAAGGATAAAAAGATAATTTGGTAATTTGTGGTTGAAGTAAACTGAGTTACACAACATGATAGAGTTAATTATAATTACTCTAGTTGGGTTTTCTTTACAGAATTTACAAATTTTCTTGCTGACTTAGTTTTTTTATCAATGGATAATTGACATTTGTCTAATTACTTAGAATTAAAAATGTGTCTTCAATTGTTTTTCGTATAGTAAAAGTCAGATTAAAATTACTATCAAGGCATTGAAGTAAAAATTGGCTGCTTTTATAGTATTTGTGTAATAATTCTTGCCGATCGGCATTAAATTTCCAATCAATGCTGTAATAACGATATCGATCGATCCCTTGACGAAACTTGTTGACCCAATCTTCACCATTAGTTGACCACCAAGTTAATAAATGTTCTTTACCCTTAGCAGGATCGGGAAGTTTTTGTTTAAGGGAATCGAGAGCTTGTTTCATGTCTGGGGAGAGAATCAGATTAGACTCAAACTCCAAGGCAAAACTGAAGTTGAGAATTTGTTTGATTTCGGGATTTTTAACTAAAGATAGAGCGAGATCGAAAGCTCTTTCTAAAGCTAAGTCTAAAGCCAGATCGTTAGCTAAACCCTTGGCTAGTTGAGGGTCAAGAGCGATCGCCAGGTTTAAATCGCGATTATGAAACAGACTAAAATAAAAAGCCCTCACTGCTGCTGGTTTATAGGGTACAGATAACGCTTTGGTTTTCCGATCGATAAATTGCAGAAACCCTTGTAATTGGGAATCTTCTTTCAGTAACGCATCAACTTGGATTTTAAGCTGCTGCATTAAGTAATCTGCGTTAGGAAGCATACTAGCTGTTAAGAGAATTACCTCGCGCCATTGAGGATTAGCAATTTGAGTTGCTAACTGTTGTAAAGCATGGTGTAACTCCTCAGAATTGCGACTAGAAACTATTTTTCGAGCAGTTAGATATTCTTGAAAAGTTAAATGAGAAAAAGAATAAATTCCTCTAGCTCTTTCGATTAGTAATCCATGTTGAACTTCGATCGCTCTGAGGATAGCTTTACTATCTAAGCGGAGGGTTTCTGGATCGTTGTGAGCATCAGGTAAAGTTGCTAAATAATCGGCAATTGTTTGTAAAAGTTGGTCAGTCTCAAAGAAATAATTACCCTGCTCAAAATTAACTGCAGCAATTTGACTGAGGAGTTTAATTTTATCGGCTAAAGCAAGATTATTATAGGCGCGATCGCGCTTAATTCCTCTGGAGCGATCCCATCTGACCAGTAAGATATCTAATCCCTCTTGATACAATCTGGCTCGTTTATCAGGAAAAGATAATCGTTCTTGAAAGACAGAACAAATTAAGTTTAACAAAATAGGAGTGGTAACTAGTTCGCGAATTGCTCGATTATTTTTGTGTTGTAGTTGTTCGAGAAATTGTTGAGCTTTATGCTGTCCAGTTTTAAACTCTTGAGAAGTAGCTATAAACCATCTTTGAGCAAAGATTTCCACTTGAGTAGGATTGAAATCAGCTAATTCAACATAGGTAAAACCATTAAAACGATATTGCTGTCCAGCTAAACGACAAGTAATAACAAAAGAATTTTGATAGTAAAGCTGAGAAAATTGCTGAATTTGTTGAAAAATTAATTGTTCGTATTCTGGGGGAATTTCATCCAACCCATCGAGGAGAATTAAAACTTTGCCTTGTTGTAATAGAGTAGTTATTTGTTCTAAAGATAAATTGTAATTATGCCAAAAGCGTTCTAGATAACCTAGTAAACTAAAATCTTGACATTCTTTAGCTTGAACGACAAAAGTTCTTAAGAAAATAAAGATAGGAATACAATCAGCTTTAAAATTTCCTTGAATACACTCAAGAGCAAGATGCTGTAAAAAAGTAGTTTTACCTGCTCCTGGTTTGCCCAAAAGCATTAATTTCTGATGATTATTTACGGCTTCTAGCGCGGGGATAGTCTCAATAGTCAGATCTCTAAGAGTGCGCTGACGGGAATTTTGGAGATCGGATATTTCTAACCAACGTTGATTGCTGAGGCGAGTAAGTACATTTTGATTGGTATAGATATTGTCTAGAGCCAGAGGTTGGGCAAATTCAAAAAAAGACTGGATTGTGCCACATTGAGCTTTTATTTGTCCGCTTACTTGCGATCGCACCTGAGTGACTAATTGATTAGAATTTGGTGCAGTTACAGCTACAGAAAACGTAGGCTGTTCGGTTAAGGATTTATCTCTGGGGGGTAGGGGTGGTAAGTCGGCAATATCCTGCCAATCTAAACTTAATTGGAAACAAAGATCGATAAAAATATGACGTTCGATGGGTTTCCCCGAAAAAAATTTCCAGACTGATTGACGAGTAGATAAACCTACTTCTGCTGCCAAGTACTCTTGAGTCCAACCAGTGCGCTCAAAAGCTTTTTTAGCTTTATCAATTCCTGGGGGAGATGCTTTGAGCGATCGCTTTGCCATAATCAGTTATCAGTTATCAGTCAACAGTTATCAGTTATTGTTAAAAGATTTGCTAAATCTAATAATCGGTTTGGAGATAATCGATCTTGGGGAAATGTGCCAGAGAAGTGAATCGTCAGTAAGCCTAAGATTCGCTCTTCTGTTTTAATGGGGACAATCGCTAAAGACTGAGTTTTTAATTGCTTCAGTTGCTCTATTTCCGCAGGAGGTAAGTCCGCTTGGGATATATCTTCAATCACAATTGCCTGTCCTTGTTGATATTGTTCCCCGTATTCAGCAACAAAATTAACCTCTGTGGTAAAAATGTCTTCAATTAATGGATAGCCTACGGCAACAGACTCTAGATATGTTGCTGAATTAGACTGATACAAATATACTCTGATGCTTTGCGACCACTGACGTATTAAGTTCAAAATCTCGATGAGCTGAAAATCGCGATCGCCTGAGACTAATTGCTCTAGAATATTGCTAATTAATTTTTCCCAAGCTTGTTGTTGTCGTAATTGTTCTTCAACTGCTGTTAATTCTGTCCAAACTCGATCGTCATCTAGTAAACGGCGTACTCGTTGAGATAATACCGACCAATGAATTGGTTTAGTAATATAGTCTGTTGCCCCTGCTCTAAAAGCTTGCTCTACGGACTCTTGGTCATCGAGGACGGTAATCATCAAAATTGGCAGGCGATCGCCTGCTGGTAAACGGCGAATTTTTTGGCAGCAGGTAAAACCATCAATATCTGGCATTACTGCATCCAAAAGAATTAGATCGGGTTGGAAATGAGTAAATTCAGAAAGACACTGTTCTCCGTTTTCTGCCTCCACTACTCGATAACCTTCTTCCTCCATTGCCAGATTGAGTAAAGAGCACATGGTGCGATCGTCATCGACAATTAGAATTAGGGGAATTTTGTCATTTAACATTTAACACCGTAAGCTGTCACGCTTTTAAATTTGGTTGTTGAAAAAGGCAGGAGGCAGGCGAGTGCGGGAAGGGGAGCTTTAGAACTAGAAAAATCGTC